>JBBIKR010000175.1:0-6379 GCA_037445395.1 Thermoflexales bacterium | reverse complement strand
CCCTGCTCAAACAATCTTTTGGGGGGGCGCGCGGCCCACATCTTTGGGTTATTTGGGGGGGGGGGGGGGGGGCTCGCCCCCCCCCCACAACCCCATACCCCCTTTTTGCCCTCAGGGGGCGAATGACTGCGCAAGTCCGACAGGCAATGCGGATTTGACAGGGCAACGAAGTGGGAGTATAATCCGCTTCGCCAGGGAAAGGATGATGTCCACTCCCTCCGGACACGGCAGTTCTACCTGTATAGCGGATGCCCGCGCCCTGGCGGCGGAGTTGGGCCGTCAGGTAAGTGCGCGCCCCGAATGGGATGGAATAGCCGCGCCCTACCTGGCCCTCTTCTCCGCTCAGGCCCCTGTGGAAGATGCCTTCTCCCCACCTGCCCTGCCGGAAGCGGAGGTCCGGGACCGGCTCGCCCGGGGCTTCCCCGCGCTGGCTCCGGAGGCCTTCCGGGCCGATCCCCAGATGCTCCGGCGGTTGTGGGAGGAGGTCTGCGCCATCGCGGCCCGCCACTTCCCCGACCTGGCCCCCGCCCTGGAGCCCATCCGCCGCTGGCCCGACGGCCGGGAGGACGGCCTGCTCTCCGCCGCCATCTACTACCTGCGCGGCGAAGCCGACCTGCTGGCGGAGGAGGCAGGGCTGGACAACTCCCTGTTCCAGTTCGTGCTGAACAACACCCTTCATCCCTTCCTCCGCCGGTATGCTGTGGCTGTAACCCCCCTGGTGGAGAAGATACCCTGGTATAAGCCCTACTGTCCGGTCTGCGGAGGGCAACCGGACCTCGCGGCTCTGGCCAAGCCGCATGGGGCGCGATGGCTGCTCTGCTCCCGCTGCGATTTTGAGTGGCCCTTCCGGCGGACCTCCTGCCCTTTCTGCGGTAATGAGGACCCCGAACAATACCTGTACGTGCCATCCGAAGACGGAGTCTATCGCCTGTACCTGTGCGATCGCTGCGGCCGCTATTTGAAGACCGTTGACCTGCGGGAAGTGATGGAAGAGCGGCTGTTGCCGGTGGAGCGCGTCCTCACCCTATCTATGGACCTGGCAGCCCGGCGAGAGGGGTATGGGAGCGATTGAGCCGATACAGTGGCCTGAGCGAGGAATACGCAAGACCAAAATGCAATAGGAGGTGGGTATCGGAGAAACGGAACTTCCTGACCGCTGAGGGCCCCAAACTGCTAAAACTCTGATTTCTGGAGGACGCGATGAAGATCAGCCGTAGAGAGTTTCTCAAATTGACGGCCGCCGCCAGTGGGAGCCTGCTTCTTCCCGCTTCCTCCGCACTGGCGACCACTGAGGGGCCGGTGTTCCCCCTCCACAAAAAGGTCAAGGAGGCGGTGACCATCTGCCCCTACTGCTCCTGTGGCTGCGGCCTCATCATTGCCACTGGCCCGGATGGCCACATCATTAACTCCGAGGGCGACCCGGATAACATCAACAACCGGGGTGCCCTGGACCCCAAGTCCATCTCGGTCCGACAACTCTCCCAGAGCCCGCTTCGCCTCAAGAAGCCCCTCTACCGCGCCCCCGGCTCCGATCACTTTGAGGAAGTGGAGTGGGACTGGGTCATCACCGAGGTTGCCAAACGGATCAAGGCCACTCGCGATGCCACCTTTGAGCGCACCAACGCCGACGGCATCCCCGTCAACCGCACCCAGGCCATTGCCTTCCTGGGTGGAGCGGCCAACAACAACGAGGAGTGCTATCTGGCAAGCAAACTGGTCCGCGCCCTGGGCTTTGTCTACGTAGAACATCAGGCGCGGATATGACACTCCGCGACGGTGGCCGGTCTCGGCCCCACATACGGTCGCGGAGCGATGACCAACCACTGGGTGGACCTCAAAAACGCCGACTACATCCTCATCATCGGCTCCAATGCGGCGGAGAACCACCCGGCCTCTATGACCTGGATCCACAAGGCGATGAACGAGCGGGGCGCCAAACTGATTGTGGTGGACCCCCGCTTCACCCGCACCGCCTCCCGGGCCGACATCTTCGCCCAGATTCGCCCGGGCACTGACATCGCTTTCTTCGGCGGGATGATCAAATACATCCTGGACAACGAACTCTACCACAAGGACTACGTGGTCCACTATACCAACGCCGCCACGCTGGTCCATCCCGACTATAAGGGCCCGGACGAACTGGACGGCCTCTTCTCCGGCTACGACCCGGAGAAACGGCGCTACGACCGCTCCACCTGGGCCTACCAGACGGATGCGGATGGGAAGCCCTTGCGGGACGAGACGCTCCAGAACCCTCAGTGCGTCTTCCAGATTATGAAGCGGCATTACGCTCGCTACGACCTGGACACCGTCTCCCAGGTGACCGGCATCTCCAGGGATCTCCTGGAGCGGGTCTACAAGACCTACGCCGAATCGGGCGCGCCGGATAAGACGGGCACCATCCTCTACGCGATGGGGCAGACCCAGCATACGGTGGGTTCCCAGAACGTGCGGGCGCTGGCCATTGTCCAGTTGCTCCTGGGCAACATCGGCCGGCCCGGCGGCGGCGTGAACGCCCTGCGTGGCGAGTCCAACGTTCAGGGCTCCACCGACATGGCTCTCTTGGCCCATCTCCTGCCCGGCTACCTGCCGATCCCCACCACGGCGGATAAGGACCTCCAGACCTACATTGACAACAAGACGAAGCCCGGAGGCGCCTGGTCGGGCGGATACTGGACGAACGGCCCCAAATTCCTCATCAGCCTGCTCCGGGCGTGGTGGGGACCTTATGCGGTCAAAAGCACGAACTTCGCGTACGACTACCTGCCCAAGCCCGACAACCCGGCCAACCACTACTGGATTGCTCTCTTTGAGGCAATGTATGCCGGTAAAATCAAGGGACTGTGGATTATGGGCCAGAACCCGGCGGTGGGCGGGCCCAACGCCCGCTTTGAGCGGGAAGCGCTCAAGAAACTGGAATGGATGGTAGTCCAGGAAATCTTTGATACCGAGACCACCTCCTTCTGGCGCGCTCCCGGCGAGGACCCGTCCCAGATTCAGACCGAGGTCTTCGTCCTCCCTGCCGCCGACGCAATGGAAAAGGCCGGCAGCATTGTCACCAGTGGGCGGCTGATCCAGTGGCGGAACAAGGTAGCCGAGGCCCCGGGCGAGGCCAAGCCCGACCATCAGATCATCAACCTCATCGCCCTGAAACTGAAAGAACTCTATGCCGCCGACCCCGGCCCCTTCCCGCAGCCCATCCTCCATCTGGTCTGGGACTACGGGGAGGAAGTGGACATTGAAAAGGTGGCCCAAGAGATCAACGGCTACGCCGTCAAGGATGTGAAGGACGCACAGGGGAACGTCCTGGCGAAAGCCGGGTCTATCCTGACGACCTTTGCCCATCTCCAGGCCGACGGCTCCACCGCCTCCGGCGCCTGGATTTACACTGGCTACTTTGCCCCGGCTCCGGACGGGTTCGGCAACATGATGCCGGCGACCAAGCGGCGCAACTCCGTTTATGACCCCGGCGGCCTGGGGACCTATCCCTACTGGGCCTTCTCCTGGCCGGCCAACCGGCGTATCCTCTACAACCGTTGCTCTGCCGACCCCGACGGCAAACCCTGGTCGGAGGACAAGAAACTCATCTGGTGGGATGAGGCGCAGAAGAAGTGGGTGGGCTACGATGTGCCCGACTTCGTCGTCACCAAAGCCCCCACCGACCCCGGCGGCCGCGACCCCTTCATCATGCGCACCGACGGCAAGGGCGGCCTCTTCGCCGCGATGAACGAGGGGCCGTTGCCGGAGCACTACGAGCCGGTGGAGTCGCTGGTGCAGAACGTCTTCTCCAGCCAGCAGATCAACCCGGTCATCAAAGTCTGGAAGACGGACGAGGATAAGGAGATCGGTGACAGGTGGGGTTCGCCCGACCAATTCCCCATCATTGCCACCACTTATCGGGTCGTAGAGCACTGGCAGGCGGGCGGCATGTCCCGCTGGCTGGACTGGCTGGTGGAGGCGCAACCGGAGATGTTTGTGGAGATGAGCCAGGAACTGGCCGCCGAGAGAGGCATCAAGAGCGGGGACAGGGTGAAGGTCCGCTCCGCCCGCGGGGAGATAGAGGCGGTCGCTATCGTCACTGCCCGCATCAAGCCGCTCCAGGTCAACGGCAAGACCCTCCATATCGTGGGGATGCCGTGGCACTGGGGCTGGAAAGGCCTGACCTATGATGTGGGCGTGACCGATATGGTCCAGGGGACGGCCAACTTCCTGACCCCGCACGTGGGCGATGGCAACACGATGATCCCCGAGTACAAGGCCTTCCTGGTGGATGTGGAAAAGGTATAGGGGGTGGAACATGGCAAGACTTGCGATGTTGATAGACGAATCCCAGTGCACCGCATGCCGTGGCTGCCAGGTTGCCTGCAAACAATGGAACGACCGGGAAGGGTGGCTATACTCCCGCACCCGCAACCGGGGCTCCTACGAAAACCCGCCGGACCTCTCCCCCCAGACGTGGACCCGCATCAAGTTCACCGAGTACGAGGGGCCCGAGGGGTTCCGCTGGCTCTTCCTGAAGGAAGGGTGCATGCACTGCGGCGACCCGGCCTGCGTGGCCGTCTGCCCCACGGGGGCGCTGAAGCAGCAGCCCAACGGCCTGGTGACCTTTGAGCCGGAACTCTGCAACGGGTGCGGCTACTGCTCCCAGTTCTGCCCCTTCCACATCCCCCGCCTGGAGGCCGACCCCGTCACCGGAAAAGGGAAATCGTCCAAGTGCGTCTTCTGCCAGGACCGGGTGACCAACGGCCTGCTTCCGGCCTGCGTCAAGACCTGTCCGGCGAAGGCGCTGGACTTCGGCGACCGGGATGAGATGATCGCCAAAGGGCAGGAGCGGGTGAAGGCCCTGAAGGCGCGGGGATACACCCAGGCCAACCTCTACGGAGTGGACCAATTGGGTGGTCTGGGACGGCTGTATGTCCTGATCGCGCCTCCGGAGGCCTACGGACTGCCTGCCAATCCGCAGTATCCGGCGCTGGCCAACGTCTGGCAGAAGATCATCCAGCCCCTGGGTAACGTGGCCTTCGGCGCCACCCTCCTGGGCATCCTGGGCGCCTTCCTCTTCGTCCGCCGTAAGATTCGCATGGAGGAAGTGAGATGACCGTCCAACTGAAAGGCAAACCGGAAGTCATCCAGATTCAGTGGATCCCCAAGTACACGACCCTGGAACGGGCGGCCCACTGGTTGCATACCGCCACCTTCGTGCCCCTGGCCGTCACCGGAATGATCCTCTACTTCCCCTTCCTTCAGCCCCTGGCTCAGGGTGCAGCCGGCGAGTTCTTCCGCCTGATCCACCGGGTGGCGGCGGTCATCTTCGGCCTCCTCCCCATCGTCTACTTCCTCTTCCAGCCCCGTCGGCTCATCCTGAACATCCGGGAGTTTCTGCCCAATAAGGACGACCTGGGCTGGCTGAAGGGGGCGCCGGCGTACTACCTGCTGGGCAAGCACGAGGCGATGCCGCCGCAGGGTCGCTTCAACGCCGGGGAGAAGATGAACGGGCTGGTGATGATCGTCGCCTGGGCGGTCTTCGGCCTCACCGGTGTACCGATGTGGTTCGGCAAGGGGGTGATTCCGCCGGAGATTTTCCGCTGGCTGGTGGTGTTCCACGACCTGGCGATGATCGTCTCGGTGTGTATGTTCCTGGTGCATCTGTACCTGGCGGTGGCGCATCCGCTGATGTGGGCGGGGTTGGTGAGCATGCGCTTCGGGGTGACATCGGCGGAGTATGCGATGGAGCATCACGCCAAATGGTACTACGGGCCGAAGCGGGCGATGGAGATCTGGGAGGCGAAGAAGCGGGAGGCGGCCCAGAAGGGGCATTAAGGAGGGAGCGATGGCAAAGATTCTGGTGGTAGATGACGATCCCGACTTTGTGCGGCTCACCCGGCGGATTCTCCAGAGCAAGGGGTACGAGGTGGTGACGGCGGCCAGCGGTCAGCAGGCGCTGGCGGTGATGCGGAAGGAGAAGCCGGACCTGGTGTTGCTGGACATCATGATGTCCTACATTCTGGACGGGCTGGACGTGAGCCGGGAGATGGCGCAGGACCCCCAGTTGCGGGACGTGCCGGTGATTATGGTGACGTCGCTGACGGGGGCGCGGGCGCAGGGGGTGATGCCTGCGGGGAGCGAGTACATTCCGGTGGACGAGTGGATTCACAAGCCCATAGACCCGGATGCGCTGCTGGCGCGGATAGAGGACGCGCTGAGAGGGAAAACCGGGTAGCCAGGTTCCCGGTTTGGATGAAGAAAGCCGGGCATCTCTTCAGTGCCCGGCTTTCTCTTTGGCTCATGTTCAGGATTGGTGCAACCCGACAGCGCCTCACCCCACCCCCCGGCTTCGCCGCTACCCCCTCCCCTCTCCTGACCTGCGGTCAGGAGAGGG
>JBBIKR010000174.1:0-6393 GCA_037445395.1 Thermoflexales bacterium | reverse complement strand
GACTGCGCCTGCGCGCCGGCCGCGGCCCCTATCCAGGCCGGTCTGCCTGAGGGCGGGCTCTGGGCCCTTCCCCCCGGCCTCTACCGCGCCCCGCTTCCCGGCGGATACCAGGTGGCCTTCAGCCCCACCGGCCCCGCCGGGGTGGTGGTTCTGAACGGCCCGGCGGCCCAGATGCTGGATTCCTTCGCCGCCCCGGCCCCCCTGGCCGACCCCACCGCTCACCAACTGGCCGCCCTCGGCCTGCTGACTCCAACCCGGACCACCGAATCCACAATCCGCAGCCCATTTCACGCCCTCACGTTTCACGCTCTCACGTTTCACGCCCTCACCCTCTGGCTCCACCTCACCACCCGCTGCAACCTCCGCTGCGCCTACTGCTACGCCCCCCGGGGCGAAACCGATATGCCGGTGGCGGTCGGGATGGCGGCGGTGGACGGGGCCCTCCGCTCCGCTCAGGCCCGTGGCTTTGCCGGCATCAAAATCAAATACGCGGGCGGCGAGCCCACCCTGAACCTCCCCACCCTGCGGGCCGTCCACGAATACGCCCGGCGGCGCGCTGCGGAGACCGGCCTGGAACCCCGGGAGGTCGTGCTCACCAACGGCACCACCCTGACCCGGCCCCTCCTGCAGTGGCTCCGGGATGAGGGGGTCCGCCTCTCCATCTCTCTGGACGGCATCGGCCCGGCCCACGACCGCCAGCGGGCGATGGACGGCGACGGTTCTTTCACCCGGGTCGCCGGAGGAGTGGAGCGGGCCCTCTCTCTGGGCCTGACCCCCCACCTTTCCATCACCGTTACGGCTCGCAACGTGGATGGTCTGGAGGAAACTGTGGCCTTTGCCCTGGAGCGCGGGCTTCCCTTCAACCTGAACTTCGTCCGCCCCGTACTCGGCCGCCCTGACCTGAGCCCCGAGCCAGAGCGCCTGATCGCCACCCTCCAGGCCGTGATCCGCAACCTTCAATCTGCAATCTGCGATCCGCAATCTGCAATTGGTGCTGGGCAATTGGCCATCTGCAACCTGCTGGACCGCTGTGATTTCAGTACTCCCCACCGTTACCCCTGCGGCGCGGGGCACTCTTATATGGTTGTGGGACCGCGCGGCGAGGTGGCCCGCTGCCACATGGAAATCGCGCGGGCGGTGGGTAGCGTGTGGGAAGAGGACCCCCTGGCGGCGGTGCGGAGGGGAGACGGGTTCCGCAACCCGCCCGTAGAGGAAAAAGAGAGTTGCCGGGATTGCCCCTGGCGCTACGTCTGCGCGGGCGGATGCCCGCTGACGACCCGACAGGTCATCGGCCGGGAGGACCGTCCGTCCCCCTACTGCGCGGTCTACCGGGCAATCCTGCCGGAACTCCTGCGGCTGGAGGGGTTGAGGATTCTGGAAGGCCACAGACCGGCGTGAAGTCCGGCCAGCCCTTCGTTCGGCAAAAGTGCCGGGCATCCTCGGGATGCCCGGCACTTTTTGTTGCAATGAGGTTGCTGCAAGAAATCCGTAAGCCACCTGTTGAGCCCCGCTCAGGATCCGGCAAAACAGTCGCGATGAATCTGGCAGGGCGGGTGACCTCTTTTCAGCATATCATGAGAGCAGAATATCACCTCTGGAGGTGAAAGATGAGAACCGAATTGCTCGCCCTCATTCTCGCCCTGGCTTTCATCATCGGAGAAGCGATGGTACTGGGGACCCTGTTCTATCTGGTCCATCAAAACTGGAAACTTCGTCGGCACCTCAACCTGGGCACGCTGATTCTGGGCCTCCTCAGTGTGCCTGCTGCCATCACTGCGATGACCGTCCTGATACGAGGCCCATAGGAGGGTAACCATGATGGTCAATAATTCGGTCACCGGAGCGCTGGTCTTGCTGATTCTCACAATCCTTGTCATCGGTCTGGTTGCAGGATTGGCTCTTTCTAACAGCGACCTGCTCAACCCTTATCGCAACCAGGCCGAAGCGGAGCGGATGCGGCAGGAGGCCGCCACTCAGGCCCAGCGGGAAGCCATAGACCTCCAGACCTATCAGCGGGAACAGGAACTGCACCTTCAGGCGCTGGAACAGCAGCAGGCCGACGAGCGGGCCTACTGGCAGGCACGGCAGGAAACCCAACTCTCCCTGATGCGCCTGGCAGGCACGACAATCATGGCCACCATTGACCTCGCGCTGCTCATCCTGGCCATCGCCGTCGCCTTCCGCATCATCGCCCAGGCGCGCCACGTTTGGACGCAATCCTCCGCCGAAGTGCAGGACCTGCGAGCACGGATGCGCCGCCTGGCCCAGGAGAACGAGCGCCTGACCCGCCGCCTGAACCTGCTAGAGCGGGAAATGGCATTGACCGACGGGGGCAACGGCCACCGCAAAGAATCAGCGGTCCGTCGGGCATAGCGCCTCTTGCCTCGCGCCCAGCGAAGAGCGGCTTCGTGGGACCGACACCGCGAAGCCGCTCTTTATCAGATCAAAGAGGGGCGAGGGTCGGCATTTTCCTGTTCCCCTCCCCCAAACCTCCAGCCCCGACTTGCCTCTCTGCCCCCACTGCTCTTCTTGCTTCTCCACCCCTCCTTGCTTCCTGCTCCTTGCTCCCTGCGACCTGTCACTTGCCCCCTGCACAGAACCGGCTATAATATACGTAGCCGGAGGCCCGAATGAACGACGAGCCACATTCTTCTCCCAGCCCAGCCCAGGAGGACTTCGCCAGGCTGCTGGACGAATTTACCCCATGCGCCCATCTCCAGCGTGGTGACGTTGTCCAGGGGCGGATCGTGCGCGTGAGCCGCGACCTCATCCTGGTGGATGTGGGCACCAAGTGCGAAGGCACCATCAGCGGCCCGGAACTGGAACGGATAGACCCCAAAACCCTCGCCCGACTGAAGCCTGGAGACCGGGTGATGGTGTACGTCGTGGACCCCGAAGGGCCCGGTGGCGTTCCGGTCCTCTCCTTCACCCGGGCACAGGCGGAACAGGATTGGGCCTACGCCTGTTCCCTCCAGGAGAAGGGGGAACCGGTAGAACTGACCGTTGCGGCCGCGAACCGGGGAGGCCTCATCGTCTATCTGGGGCGACTGCGGGGATTCGTCCCCGCCTCCCACCTCTCCTCCTCCCGGGGCGCCCCCCGCGTCTCCGACCCCGATTGCTGGCAGTTCCTCTCCCGCCTGGTCGGCACTTCTCTGAAACTGGTGGTGATAGAGGCCGACCGGGAACGGAACCGGCTCATTCTCTCCGAACGGGTGGCGGAGGAACAGCACCAGGCACGATCGCGGGCCGATATCCTCAACTCCCTTCGGGAGGGGGAAGTCCGCCAGGGGCGCGTGAGCAACCTGACCCCCTTCGGCGCCTTCGTGGACATTGGAGGAGTGGACGGCCTGGTCCACCTCTCCGAAATCTCCTGGGGGCGGATAGAGCACCCCGGGGAACTATTGCACATTGGGCAGGAAGTGGAAGTCGTCGTGCTCTCGGTGGACCGGGAGCGGCAACGCATTTCTCTCAGCATCAAACGGCTGCAGCCGGACCCGTGGACATCGGCGGGTCAGCGCTATCAGGTCGGACAACTGGTGGAATGCCGGGTTACTCGCCTGACCCGCTGGGGGGCCTTCGCCTGCATCGTGGGCGATGAGGAGATAGAAGGGCTCATCCACGCCTCCGAACTGGACGGCCCGGACGGGGAGGCCCTTCGGGAGTTGGTCCGTCCCAACCAGGTGCTCACCGTCCGGGTTATACGGATGGAGCCGGAGCGCCACCGCCTGGGGCTGAGCCTGCGGCAGGTAGACCACTGGGAAGAAACGGTGGGCGTGGAGGTACCGCAGGCGGGAGTTGAGGGCGATGGAAGACCACTGGAAGATGTTTACGCCTGAAGCGGAACGGGTGCTCCGCCTGGCCGAACAGGCGGCCCGGGGCATGCGCCACCTCTATGTAGGCACGGAGCACCTGCTGCTGGGGCTGATGCAAGAAGAGAGCGGGGCGGCGAAAGTCCTGCGCCAGATGGGCCTGCAGGAAAACCGCGTCCGCCAGGTCATCCTCCGCCTGAACCCCGAAGAGCGACGCTCCTCTATCCAATCCCCCCAACTTACCGAAGACACCAAACGGGTCATCCAGCGGGCTGTAGAGGAGGCCCGCCGTCGGGGAGACCCGAAAGTAGATACGGAACATCTGCTCATCGCCCTCACGCGCGAGGGGGACGCGCTGGCCATCAGCGTCCTCCGGCGGCTGGGCGTCAACACCGACCGGCTACGGGAAGAAGCCGTGCGCTCCCTGGAACAGCGGCCCGTCCCGGTGAGCCGTCCCCGCACCCGCCAGCGGCCCGCCCCCAGCCCGATGATGAGCCGCCTGGGCGTGGACCTGACCGCCCTGGCCGAAGAGGGGAAACTGGACCCCGTCATCGGGCGCGAGGCGGAGATAGAGCGGGTCATCCAGGTCCTGGCCCGCCGGACCAAGAACAACCCCGCGCTCATCGGCGAGCCCGGCGTGGGCAAAACCGCCATCGTGGAGGGACTGGCCCAGCGCATCGTCGCCGGGGACGTCCCTGCCATCCTGCTGGATAAACGGGTCTTTCAACTGGACGTCGGCGCGCTGGTCGCCGGGACCATCTACCGGGGCCAGTTTGAAGAACGGCTGAAACGGGTCATTGAGGAACTGAAGAAGAGCGGTACGATTCTTTTCATCGACGAAATGCACGTCCTGGTCGGCGCCGGTGCTGGCGGGTCGGCGCTGGATGCGGCGAACATCCTCAAGCCGGCCCTGGCCCGGGGCGAACTCCAGTGTATCGGCGCCACCACAATGGACGAATACCGCCGGTACATTGAGTCCGACGCCGCGCTGGAGCGGCGCTTCCAGCCCATCATCGTCCGCGAACCCACCGTGGAGGAGACGGTGGAGATTCTGCGGGGGCTGGCCCACCTCTACGAAGACCACCACCATGTCCGCTTCACCGATGAGGCCCTGGTTGCCGCCGCCCGCCTCTCCGCCCGCTACATTTCCGACCGCTATCTGCCGGATAAAGCCATAGACGTCATAGACGAGGCCGCCTCGCGGGTGCGGATTTACAAATCCCCGGAGGCCATCCGGCTCCGGGAGTCCTTCGCCCGTCTGCGGGAACTGGAGGAGCAGATGGAGACGGCCGTTCGGACCCAGCAGTTTGAGGAGGCCCGACGCATCCGTCTCCATATCCAGAACCTGGAACACGAGATAGAGACCCTGCAGAGCGGAAGGGACGACGGTCAGTGGGCCACCGTCGGGGTGGAGGATGTGGCGGAGGTCGTCTCTATGTGGACCGGCGTCCCGCTGGCCCAGTTGGCGGCCGAACAGAGCCAGCGACTGCTCCAGATGGAGGAGGAACTGGGCAAGCGCATCGTCGGACAGGACGAGGCCATCCAGACGCTGGCCCGGGCACTGCGGCGGGCCTACGCCGGGCTGAAGGACCCCCGGCGGCCGATCGGCTCCTTCATCTTCCTGGGCCCCACCGGCGTGGGCAAAACGGAACTGACCAAAGCGCTGGCGGCCTTCCTCTTCGGCACCGAGGATGCGCTGATCCGGCTGGACATGTCCGAATTCATGGAGCGGCACACCGTCGCCCGGCTGGTGGGCGCGCCGCCGGGATACGTGGGCTACGAGGACGCCGGTCAACTGACCGAGGCCATCCGTCGTCGCCCGTTCTCCGTGGTCGTTTTTGACGAGGTGGAAAAGGCCCACCCGGAAGTCTTCAACATCCTTCTGCAGATCATGGAAGAGGGGAACCTCTCCGACGCGAAGGGTCAGCGGGTGGACTTTCGCAACACCATCATCATCCTGACCTCCAACATCGGCGCGGAGGCCATCCGGCGGGGCGGCCTGGGCTTTGCCCTCCCCGGCGACCGGACCCGCGAGTCCGAGCAGGAATACCGGGAGATGAGCCAGCGGCTGCGGGAGGAGTTGAAGCGGACCTTCCGGCCGGAGTTTCTCAACCGGGTGGACGCGGTGATCGTCTTCCGGCCGCTGGGGCCGGAGCAGATTGCCCGGATTGTGGACCTGGAACTGGCGAAGGTGGCGGAGCGGCTGGCGGAGCGGGACCTGAGGCTGGAAGTCTCAGCGACGGCGCGGGAGTGGCTGGCCCGCGAGGGGTACTCCCCCGAGTACGGCGCCCGTCCCCTGCGCCGGGTCATCCAGACCCGGGTGGAGGATGCCATCTCCGAGGCGTTGCTGGCGGGCGACTTCGGCCCCGGCGACACCATCTACGTGGACGCGGATGGGGAGGACCTCCGCATCGGCCGGGCCCCCTGAACCGCGAGGTCAGTCCCTCGTTGTGGGTTCTGAAAAAGAGAGGGATTTTGCGGCGGCCGAAGGCCGCCGCAAAATCCCTCTCTTCGCGGTGGGGTCGCCACCGGGAACCTTATCTCACGGCGTCGGCAGCCGGTAATACGCCCCCAGGATTACCAC
>JBBIKR010000173.1:0-6422 GCA_037445395.1 Thermoflexales bacterium | reverse complement strand
CCCCTCTCACCACCCCGCCCCCCCAGCTCCCCTCACCCTCCTCACTCGTGTGAGGCTCGCGGCGCGGCGCGCGCGGGGGGGGGGGGGGGGGGCCGCCCCCCCCCCCCCCCCCGCCCGTCCCGATCAGTACTTGCGCACAATGGCCCGGTACGACATCGGCTGGCGACACTGGAGAATCTGCGTCTCCTCCCGCTGCCGCCGGACCTCGTTCAGGTCCAACCGGGCCACCGCATACCCCTCCACCGGCTCGTCCACCACCCCGTAGATGCGGCCGGTCGGGCCGATGATGGTGCTCTGGCCGAAGAAGGTGTAGGACGGCTCCTCGCCTATCCGGTTCGCCGCGGCCATGAAGACCGCGTTCTCGTACGCGCGCGCCTTCAAATACGTGTGCCACTCCTCCTGGCGGGGCGCCTCCCAGTTCGCCAGCACGACCAGCAACTCCGCCCCGTCCAGGACCAGACTGCGGGCTACCTCCGGGAAGGCCAGGTCCCACCCGACCATCATCCCGATGACGCCGAAATCGGTCTCAACGGGTATCAGGCGGTAGCCGGGACGGAAGGCCATCCGCTCCTCACCCCGCAGGTGGATTTTGTTGTACTGACCGATCACCTCGCCGTCCGGTCCGATGAGCACGGCGGAGTTGTAGAGGATGCTCTCCACCCGCTCTTTGGTCACCATGCCGAAGGCGACGTGGACGCCGTAGTCGGCGGCGCGCTGTCCGATCAGGTTGACCGCCGGGCCGGGCACCCGCTGGGCCATCTGCGGGAAGCGCGGCCCCACCTCGTAGCCCGTCGTCACCAGTTCCGGGAAGACGATGAGGTCCACCGACTGTTCGGTGGCGATACGGCGGATGAACTCGCCCATTTTGGCCAGGTTCTCCTCCATCTGGCCGAGAAGGGGTTGCATCTGGACAACCGCGACGGTGATTTCTGGCATCGGTTACTCCTGTTGTGGAAAATGGGACACGGGTTAACACGAACCGTGTTCATGGCATCCTGCTGGCTGCCGCGGCGATGAAGGCCTTGAAGAGCGGATGGGGGCGGGTAGGACGGGAGCGAAACTCCGGATGGAACTGGCTCCCCACCATGAATGGATGGTCCGCCACCTCCGCAATCTCTATCAGTTGGCCGTCCGGTGAGAGGCCGCTGAACACCAGCCCCCCGCGCTCCAGCATATCCCGGAAGCGGTTGTTGACCTCAAAGCGGTGGCGGTGGCGCTCATGGACTTCGTCCACGCCGTAGGCCGCCGCGGCGCGGGTGCCGGGGACCAGGCGGCAGGGATAGAGCCCCAGGCGCATCGTCCCGCCCAGTTCTATCACGCCGCGCTGCTCCGGCATCAAGTCAATCACCGGATAGGGGGTGTGGGGGTCAAACTCGGTGCTGTTGGGGGCGTCGTTCCCCACCACCCGGCGGGCCGTCTCAATCACCATGACCTGCATCCCCAGGCAGAGGCCCAGGTAGGGGATTCGGCGGTCGCGCGCCCAGCGGGCCGCCAGTACCTTTCCCTCAATCCCCCGGTAGCCGAAACCGCCGGGGACGACGATGCCCGCCACGTCCTCCAACTGGTCCCAACCCCGCCCCTTCTCCAGGTCTTCGGAGTTCACCCAGCGGATGTCCACGTCGTACCCCAGAGCCAGCCCGGCATGGCGCAGGGCCTCCCGGACGCTGATGTAGGCGTCGTGCAACTGGACGTATTTGCCGACAATCGCGACGGTCAGCGTGGGTTTGGGTCGGCGGACTTCCTCCACCAGGCGGCGCCAGTCGGAGAGGTCCGGGGCACTGGCATCCAGGCCCAGGCGTCGGGCGATCAGTTCGCCCACCCCGGCTTCCTCCAGAAGCAACGGTACCTCGTAGAGAATCGGCGTGGTGACCATGGGCACCACCGCTTCCCGCTCCACGTCGCAGAAGAGGGCGATTTTCTCCACCAGCCTCCGATCCACCGGATAGTCAGCCCGGGCGACGATCATATCGGGCTGGATGCCCATGGAACGGAGTTCCCGCACGCTGTGCTGGGTGGGCTTGGTCTTCAATTCTCCGGTCGCGCCGATGTGGGGCAGAAAAGTGACGTGGACGAAGAGGGTGTTCTCCCGGCCCACGTCCCGCCGCATCTGGCGCAGTGCTTCCAGGAACGGCTGTCCCTCAATGTCCCCCACCGTCCCCCCGACCTCCACGATGACCACGTCGGCGCCGGAGACTCTGCCCACCAGCAGGATGCGCCGCTTAATCTCGTCGGTGATGTGGGGGATGACCTGGATGGTGCCGCCCAGGTAATCGCCGCGCCGCTCGCGGGCGATCACCTCGGCGTAGACCTGCCCGGCGGTGACGTTGCTGGCGCGGGTGAGGTTTTCATCAATGAACCGTTCGTAGTGGCCCAGGTCCAGGTCGGTCTCCGCCCCGTCGTCGGTGACGAAGACCTCCCCGTGCTGGTAGGGGGACATGGTGCCGGGGTCCACGTTGAGGTAGGGGTCCAGTTTCTGGATGGTGACGCGCAGTCCGCGCGCCTTCAGCACGCGGCCGATGGCGGCCGCGGTGACGCCCTTTCCCACGCTGGACAGCACTCCTCCGGTACAGAAAATGTACTTGGGCATATCGTGGTCTGTGGCCGGATTACAGCATTCGCTCCAGGTCCTCGGCGGCGCGGCGCATTTCCAGGAAGACCAGGCCCAGTTTGGCGGTGGGACGGGCCATAACGGTGAGGACGGCTTCGGTGCCGACGGCGGCCAGGAGAATGTACCCGCCCGCGCCTTTGACATACACCTGGTCCAGCCCACCCCGCCCCAGTTCTCCGGCAATTCGCTCGCCCAGGGAGAGCATGGCGGCGGACATGGCCGATACCCGGTCCTCCTCCACGCCAGAGGGGAGGGCCGAAGCGATGGTCAGGCCGTCCACGCTGACCAGCGCCGATGCTTCCACATCCGGCGTGTTGCGCTGGAGTTCCCGCAGCCGCTCCCCCAGTTTCTCCGACCGTGTAACCATATCCCCCACCCCCTGAAATATGGAGTTTGGTCCAGAGCCACAGCACAGACTATATCACGGAAAACAGGAGATGTCAAACCAGAGGTCATCTCTCCGATTCTGGCGGTTCCGGCGGGCGACGGGGCGGAGTTCCGGCCTCATCCGGGGATAACAGAGATATACCCAGATACCGCCTCATATGCTGCAGGTGGGTACCGGCCCAGTAGATCCGCCCGCAGATGGGGCAGACCCCGAACCGTTTCTGTGTCTGGAGCACATATGGGGGCACCCGGTCGGCGACCTGCTGGGGGGTGGCGGGCTCCAGCGGTACGTTGCAGAGGCTGCAGCGGGAGAGGGCAGGGTGGGGGGGTGGTCCCAGGGTCTCCACCACCTGCCGGACCTGCTCCTGCACTCGCTCCGATTCTATCAGCAGGGTCCGCAGACCCCGTCGGGCGGCCAGCGCGCGGTCCCGGGTCAGGAGAATGCGGCCCTCCGCACGGGCGCGCCGGGCCAGTTCCAGGTCGTCGGTGTCCTTCTCGTAGGCGGTGTCGTACCCCAGGAGCCGCAACCAGCGCGCCAGCCGCCCCAGCATCCCGTCGGCGATGAGGCGAATCGGGTCGTCCATAGGATGAGTTCCTGGCCGACGGATATATTAGCACAACTCGCCGCAAAGGTGAAATCGGGTCTTGACATAACTCCCTTGCGGGTGTATAGTAAAAATGCTTCCGGTTGCTTCCTGTTCCTCCCCATCTTCCATCGGCCTCCACCACTCTACTGTATGAGGGACTACCCGGTTTGTTGCGTCATCTGCGCCGCAAAGGAGGTGATGCTTCGGGAGACAGACCTCGCAATCCGACCTCAAGGGCCCGTGCTGTATTGTCCCCCCATATAGATAGCCAGCAAGAAAGGAGATGTGCCCATGGAAGAGAGAGCCTTGCGGAGAACAATAGACCCCGCGTCCCAGGTCATGCTCTCGCTGGCCGAGAAACAGGGCCTGGAAACGGCGTGGGACCGGCTGGAGAAGCAGCAACCGCAGTGTGGCTTCGGCGAACTGGGCCTCTGCTGCCGCCACTGCAATATGGGCCCCTGCCGGATTGACCCCTTCGGCGAGGGGCCGTCGCGCGGGGTCTGCGGCGCCACTGCCGACACCATGGTCGCCCGGGGGCTGCTGCGGGCCATCGCGGCGGGGGCCGCCGCCCACTCCGACCACGCCCGCGACGTGGCCCACACCCTGAAACTGACCGCCGAGGGCAAAGCCGGAGGGTACGAAATCAAGGACGAGGCCAAACTCCGGCGGCTGGCCGCCGAGTACGGTATCCCCGAGGCCGGACGGCCCAAAGAGGAGGTCGCGCTGGACCTGGCGAAGGCCGCGCTGGGCGAGTTCGGGCAGCAGGAAGGCTCCATCCGCTTCACCCGACGGGCCCCGCCGAAGCGGGTGGCCCTCTGGGAGAAACTGGGGATTGACCCGCGCGGCATTGACCGGGAAATCGTGGAAATCATGCACCGCACCCACATGGGCGTGGACCACGACTACGTCAACCTCATCCTACACGGCCTGCGGGCCAGTCTGGCCGACGGCTGGGGCGGCTCCATGATCGCCACCGAACTCCAGGACGTGCTCTTCGGCGTTCCCCAGCCGAAGCGTGCCAAGGCCAACCTGGGGGTACTCAAGCCCAACCAGGTCAATATCATCGTTCACGGCCACGAGCCCATCCTCTCCGAGATGATCGTCGCGGCCGCGCGGGACCCCGAAATGGTCGCGCTGGCGAAGCAGGTGGGGGCCGAGGGCATCAACGTCGCCGGTATCTGCTGTACGGGCAACGAGGTCCTGATGCGCCACGGTATCCCCATTGCCGGGAACTTCCTGCAGCAAGAACTGGCGGTGATGACCGGCGCGGTGGAGGCGATCGTCGTGGACGTCCAGTGCATCATGCCCGCTCTGGCCGACCTGGCAGCCTGCTACCACACCAAATTCATCTCCACTTCCCCCAAGGCCAAATTCCCCGGCGCCGTGCATATGGAATTCCACGAGGAGACTGCCTACGAGACCGCCCGGGCCATCGTCCGCGCAGCGGTGGAGAACTACCCCAACCGGAACCGGGCGCGCGTCTTCATCCCGGACGTGAAGAGCGAGGCGGTGGTCGGCTTCAGCGTGGAGGCGATTCTGGCCGCGCTGGGCGGCAGTCTGGACCCGCTGCTGGGGGCGGTCAAGAGCGGGGCCATCCGGGGCATTGTGGCCGTCGTGGGCTGTAACAACCCCAAAGTCCAGCAGGACTACGGGCATGTCAACCTGGTCCGGGAACTGATCCGCAACGACGTCCTGGTGGTCACCACCGGATGCAACGCCATCGCCTGCGCCAAGGCGGGGTTGCTCCTGCCGGAGGCGGCGGAGCAGGCCGGGGACGGTTTGAAGGGGGTGTGCAAGGCGCTGGGCATCCCGCCGGTCCTCCATATGGGCAGTTGCGTGGACATCAGCCGCATCCTGGTGGCCTGCGCCGCCATCGCCAACGCCCTGGGCGTGGACATCAGTGACCTGCCGGTGGCCGGAGCGGCGCCGGAGTGGATGAGCGAGAAGGCGGTCAGCATCGGCGCCTATGTGGTCGCTTCGGGCATTTTCACCGTGCTGGGCACCGTTCCTCAGGTGCTGGGGAGCCCCAACGTGGCGCAACTGCTCACCGCTGGCGCGGAGGGGGTGGTCGGCGGCCGGTTCGCCGTGGAGCCCGACCCGTTCAAGGCTGCCCGCCTGATCCTGGACCACGTCGCCGCCAAGCGGGCCGCGCTGGGCCTGTAGGGAGGGGGGTGCGCGATGAGGGAAATCTTCGTCCGTCTGGACCGCTGTGTGGGCTGTCACTCCTGCGAACTGGCCTGCGCGGTGGAGCATTCCCGCTCCCGGACCCTCTTCGGGGCGGTTGCCGAGACCCCGCGCCCCCGCCGTCGGCTCTACGTGGAGTACGTTCTGGAGCGGAAGATGCCCTTCCTCTGCCGCCACTGCGAGGATGCCCCCTGTGTGGCCGTCTGCCGCACCGGCGCAATGACCCAGGACCCGGTCACCCGGCTGGTCACCCATAACCCGGACCGCTGTATCGGTTGCTGGATGTGCACCATGGTCTGCCCCTACGGGGTCATCGGGCGGGAGTGGGAGCGGCGCATTGCCCTGAAGTGCGACCGTTGCCCCGACCGGGAGGTCCCGGCCTGCGTGGAGGCCTGCCCCACCCGTGCGCTGGTCTTCGTGGAGGAGGAGGAATTCGCCCGGATGTCCCGTCGGGAAGCGGCGGAGGAGGTCGCCCGGGGTTATCGGGTGACCTGAGAAAAGTTGGAGGTTTTCCTCACCCCTCCCCCTACCCCCTCCCCGCTCCGGGCCGGCGGGGAGGGGCGGGGGGGGGGGGGGGGCGCGGCCGCCGGGGGGGGGGGGCGGGCCCGGGGGCGGGGGGGGGCCCCCGGGGCCGCTTGCGGGGGGGGGGCGCGGCG
>JBBIKR010000172.1:0-6677 GCA_037445395.1 Thermoflexales bacterium | reverse complement strand
ACGGTTCTTAGGGGGCGGGGAGGCAGCAATGCCTCCCTGCTACCCGGCGCTGCGCTTCGCAGCGCAGGTGAAGCACAGGCCGTTAGGCGTTATAACGAGAAGTGAAGATGGCCGATGACTCCGTTCGCCCCTGGCAGTACTTTCTGCTGGGTATCGGGACATTCCTGATGCTGGGCGCTGACCTGGCGTCCGCTGTAGTGGCGAAGTTCATTGATGGACGGGCAATCTCCGATCCCCGCCTCTGGAGCACGCACTGGTATGCGACAGTGGGGGCATTCGTCTGCTCGGTCACGATCTGGTCGGTATGGGTGAGCGTGCTGGTGGGATGGAGCAGGAAGCGCGGAGTGTTTGCGTCGCTTGTTCGCATGCAGTCCGGATGGAAGGCATGGGCTGTCGTGCTTGTCGGCGCAGTAGTGCTGGGGCTCATCGGGTGGGCTGAGGCACGAACGTCAGGCGGCAGTTTCCCGAGCGTTGTGGCGGAGTACCGGGGTTTCGTTCGGCTCTACGGTGACCAAGGAATGGCCGTCACGGTGTTCCAGTACCTGTACTACCTGCTTGAATCGGCGATGGTTCTGGCCCTCTTGTCGTTGTTCCAGCGCGCGGGGGAGAAGTGGACACGTCGTGCACTGATTCCCTGGGGCGGTATCGCGCTCTCGCTCTCCTGGGGGTTAGCCCACTTTTTCACGCATCCCGCAGGCGCCGCCATGCTGATGCTGATCGCCCTGATCCACGGTGCTGCGTTCGTTTTGGCCGAGAAAAGCGCCCCTGCCGTACTGACGCTCGTGTATCTGGGCTTCGTCTTGTGACATGGCCTCAGACGGTGCTATACGCCGCGGTTGATGCTGAGCGTTAACCGGTATCTCCACAAAGTTGATCATTTCTTCTATCGTCACCCATTCCCCCCATACACTCCTGCGGGCGGTGGTCCGCCTGGCCGTGGCGCTCCTGCGCTGGCGGCAGGAGCGGGAGGACCGCCGCCAGGCCGCCGCGCCACCGACCCATCCATCTCCCGTCGGGCCGCTGTATCTGGTGGACGGCTACCACGGCGGGGTGGTCTTCTGGGACTGGCTGGTTCTGCCCGGCGGTGGACTGTGGTACCTCTATAACTGGCCGCTGTGCCTGCAACCGGCCCTGGAGCGCGCCCTGCGGGACGGCCGCTTCCGGGTCACGCTGGACCTGGACGGCCGGACCTACGAGGACATGGCGGTGCAGGCGCCCGAAGCCATCCGGCAGATGCAGGAGGCGCTCCGGCTGGGCCGGCTGGAGGTCGTGAACGGCACCTACGGCCAGCCGCTGGCCCTGTCCGTCAGCGGAGAGTCGTTCATCCGCCAACTCTTCTACGGCCTGGAGGCCATCCGGCGGGCGCTGGGGGCCGAGGTGACCGTCTTCTACTCCCAGGAGCCGGCGTATTTCCCCCAGTTGCCCCAGATTCTGCGGGGGTTCGGCTTTCGGGGCGTGGTCCTGCGCACCCAGTGGGCGGCCTTCGGCACCGACCCGGCCTGCGACGCCCCGGTGGTTCGCTGGCAGGGGCCCGACGGGAGCAGCGTCCCCGCCGTCCCCCGCTACACCTTTCAGCGCTACGACCGCCTGCGGGATGACCATCCGGGACTGCCCCACATGGCCCTGGCCGCCGGAGAGCGGGCGGACTGGGAACCGGAGAGCCTGGCGCCCTTTGAGCAGGCCGCCCGGGAGCGGGGCATCGCCCACCCCCTGATCACCGACCTGAAGGACGTGAACCTGCCCGACGCCCCCCTGCCTTATGCCCCGGCCCTGGCCGCAACCCCCAACGTCCGCTTCGTCACCCCCACGGAGTACTTCGCCCTGGCGGGAGCGGAAGGCCCGACGGTGGCCTACACGCCGGACGACTTCCCCGGCACCCTGCCGTGGGGCCTGCAGGCGGAGGGACTGATGCGGGCCCGCGTGGCAGCGGAGCGCACACTGCTGGTGGCGGAACGGCTGGACGCGGTGGCATATCTCCTGGGACGGGAAAGCGAGGAGGAGAAACTCGCGGAGGCGTGGAAGAACCTGTGCCTGGCCCAGCACCACGACCTGCACGTCTGCGGGCCGTGGCACTCCCGACGACACAACCATTCTATGGCCGAAGTGGGGGTGGAGTACGCCGAACAGGCCCGCCGGGCCGCCGAGGAGGTGAGCCAGGCCGCGCTGGCCTGGCTGGCCGGGGGGACAGAGGGCGACATCCTGGTCTTCAACCCGTCCCCCTGGCCCCGGCGGGAGTATGTGGAAGTCCCGTGGAACAGGATGAATCCGGTGCTACACGGGGCAACTCCTGGGCTACGGCTGGTTGACGATGAGGGGGAGGTGCCCTGTCAGTGGGTCCCCGCCGGAGATGACGACTGGCGAGCGGGTTTTGTTCTGGACCTGCCCCCGCTGGGGTACCGTTGCCTGCGTTGGGCTCCGAAACAGGCCGCAATAGAAAAGGAACCGTTCCATAACCCATGGTACCGGGCAACCGTCCATCCCGACGGCAGTTTGAGCCTGGAAGTGGACGGACGGCCGCTGGTGACCGCCGGGAACTACCTGACCGTCTGGCGGGACGGGGCGTGGTATGATTCCCGCTCCTCCGTCCGGCGGGTGGAGATCGGCGAGGAGGGCCCCGTCTACTGCCGCTACCGGATAGAGGGAGAAGTTGCCGGCATCCCGTTCCGCCAGACCGTCACCCTCTACCGGGCCCTGCCCCGCATAGACGGGCGCGTGGTGCTGGATTTCGGAGACGGGGTGTACCTGGGCCCCCAGCGGGAGGACGACCGGCCCGAACGGGCAATGTCGGTCCAGGATGAGAAGAAACTGTGCCTGGCGTTCGCGACGCCGCTGGACCGGGCCTGGTGCGATTCGCCGTTTCTGGTGGCCCCGACAGACCGGGAGAGCATCATCGGCCTGCACGGGGTCGGGCTGGAGGACGGGGACGGCGCGGGGGTGGCCTTCTTCCACCGGGGGACGCCCGGATACCACCTGGACCGCCGGGAGGGCGTGCTGCGGAACGTGCTGGCCTGGGGGCCCCGGGAATGGATTTACGCCAGCGACGATTCGGTCACCCGGGGGCGCTCCCGCTATGCGGCACTGCGTGGGCGGCAGGAGTACGAGTACGCCATCCTGCCCTATCCCACGCGGCCGGAGGCACTGCGGGCCGCGGCCGACTTCCATCTCCCCTGCCGGTGCCAGCCGCTGCGGAGGCCCTCGGACCGCCCATCGGCCCCCCGGTCGTTCCTGAGCGTGGAGCCCGAGGCGGTTCTGGCGACGGCCCTCTTCGTCCACCGGGGCCGGATCTACCTCCGCCTGTGGAACGCGTCCGGGCAGGAGACCGCCGCCGCCGTGCGCGCCGGGTGGGCCCGCCAGTGTACCCCGGTGGACCTGCGCCTCCGGCCCGACGGCGAACCGGTGCCACCCGACCGGATTCTCCTGCCCCCCTGGGGCATCCGGACGGTCAACACCTCCTGAATTTCCCCTTTGCGTCCCCGCTAACTTCTGCTACAATAGACGACAGGTAACTATTCAGGCTTCCTCACCCCTCCCCCGCCGCCTGCGGCGGCCCCCCCTCCCCTCTCCTGACCTGCGGCCAGGAGAGGGGAGGGGGTCGGCGAAGCCGGGGGGTGGGGTGAGGCTGAACAGTGACGACAACAGACCAGAAACGGCTGACCATCTGTATGGAACTGCGTACTGCACTGAACGTCCAGCCTGGAGACCTGGTGGCCTTCGTCGGGGCCGGAGGCAAGACAACCGCCCTCTGGCGCCTGCTCCGTTCCCTCGTCGCCCACGGTGAGCGCGTCGTGTTCACCACGACCACGCACATTTTCAAGCCCCGACAGGCCCCGTTGTTCATAGACTCGTCGCCGGAGCCGGCCCTGATCGCGTTCCTCCTGACCCGCTGGCCCGCCATCATCCTGGCCGCCGGTCTGGGCGAGGAGGGGGACCCGCAAATGGCCGCGCACTGCCCCTATCCGGCCACTCCGCGCAAACTGACCGGGCTGAAGCCGGAAGTGGTCACCGACCTGGCCCGTCGCCTGCCGGGCATCACCTGGCTGGTAGAGGCGGACGGGGCGAAGGGCCGGGCCCTGAAAGCGCCCGCCGACCACGAACCGGTCATCCCCTCAGGGGCCCGACAGGTGGTCATCGTGGGGAATCTGGCCGCGCTGGGCCGCCCCCTGGACGATGAGACGGTCCACCGGGCCGCCCGGGCCGCCGCACTGCTACGGGTCCCACCGGGCACCCCCATCACCCCGGATATGGTCGCCGGGTTGCTGGGCCACGCGCGCGGGGGGCTGAAATCCGTCCCACCGAAAGCGGCCGTTGTGGCCCTGCTCATCCAGCCGGAACCCACCCCCCGGCCCGAAGCGGCCGCCATCGCCCGACAGTTGCTGCTGGGCCGACGCATCCGCCGGGTCGTCCTGGCCAACCCGCGCGCGCCGGACCCCGTTCTGGAGGTATGGGAATGAACGTCGCCGGGGTTATCCTGGCCGCTGGTGGTTCCACCCGCTTCGGCCGGCCCAAGCAACTGCTGAACTGGAACGGCATCCCCCTGGTCGCCCACGTCGCCGACGTGGCGCTGGAGGCCGGACTTTCGCCCGTCGCGGTCGTCCTGGGGCACGCCGCCGAAGAGGTCCAGGCCGCCCTGGCCGGTCGTCCCGTCCGCATCGCCACCAACTGGCGCTGGGAGGAGGGGCTCAGCACCTCCGTCCAGGCCGGCCTCGGCGCCCTCCCCCCCGACACCGACGCCGCCGTCTTTCTTCAATGCGACCAACCGCTCATCACCCCCGACCTCCTGCGCCGCCTGGTCGCCCGGTCTGAGGAGACGGGCGCCCCCATCGTCTGCCCCGTCTCCCAGGGCCGACGGGCCTCCCCCACCCTGTTCGCCCGTCCCCTCTTCCCCGAACTGGCCGGGGTGACGGGGGACCAGGGCGGCCGCGCGCTCATCCTCCGCCACCCGGACGCGGTGGAGACGGTGGAGGTGGACAACCCGGATGTGCTGGCGGATGTGGACACGCCCGAAGAGTACGAGCGGCTACGGGAACGGTACGCGCCGTCCCCCACCCCGTCCTTCCTGGCCTCCATCCGTCACCTCATCGTGGATATGGACGGCGTCCTCTGGCGGGGCGACCAGCCCCTGCCGGGCCTGACCGACTTCTTCGCCACCCTGCGGGCGCTGAGGGTCCGCTTCGTCCTGGCGACCAACAACGCCAGCAAGCGGCCCGACGAGTACCGGGAGAAACTGGCCCGCTTCGGGGTGGAGGTCCCGCCGGAAACCATCCTCACCTCCGCCCAGGCGACGGCGGATTACCTGGCCTCCGTCGCGCCGCCCGGGACTCCCGTCTACGCCATCGGCGGGAACGGGGTGCGCCACGCGCTGACGGAGCGGGGATTTGTGCTGGCCGAGGAAGACGTCCGGTACGTGGTGGTGGGCTGGGACCCCGACCTCCACTGGCAGAACATGGCGAAAGCGGCCCTGCTCATTCAGCAAGGCGCCGTGCTCATCGGCACCAATCCGGACACCACCTACCCCACCCCGGCGGGACTGGTGCCGGGCAACGGCAGCAACCTGGCCGTCCTGGAGTTGACGACGGGGGTGAAGCCGGTGGTCATCGGCAAGCCGGAGCCGTGGCTCTACCGGGCCGCGATGGCCCGCATGGGTGCCTCCCCGGAGACGACCGCCGCCCTGGGCGACCGGCTGGATACGGACATTCTGGGCGGGCGCCGGGCCGGCCTGCGGACCATCCTGGTCCTCTCCGGCATCACCACGCCCGAGGAACTGGCCCGCTCACCGGTCCGTCCCGACCTGGTCTGTGCCGACATCGGCGAACTGGCCCGCCGGTGGAGGGAGGCGGGATAAAGAAAATATTTTTCATTGCGGCGGCTTCGCCGCCGCAATGAAAAATAATCTTCTCTATAGCCACCTGACAGTTTCTTACCGGCAACGTCATTGCGAGGGCGCGGAGCGCCCGAAGCAATCTCCAAAATGGCCTGCGGAGATTGCTTCGCCCCCTTCGGGGGCTCGCAATGACACGCCGGGAAGGATTTCTGCGAGTGTTCAGGCAAAGTGTCAGGTGGCCAGATCTTCTCTGTATGGCTGGCGAAGCATCAGGGGCCTGGGCAGAGGGCCCACGGGCAAAAAGCCACTTTGGAGGAAGGGGGACCGCCGCAAGCGGCGGGGGAGGACTGAGGAAGCCTTTGTGCCTCTGTGTCTTCGTGTGAGGCCGATCCGGAGATGAGCGGACACTGCCCCATTGTGATCGTTGCCCACGGCGACCTGGGCGAGGCGCTGGTGCGGGCGGCGGAGATGATTATGGGCCCCCAGGCCGACCTCTTCGCCGTATCCCTCTGGCCGGAGGAGAGCCCCGCCGCCCTGGAGGAGAAACTGCTGGCCACCCTCCGGCAGGCGGGCCCGCGCCCGGCCCTGGTGCTGGTGGACCTGCTGGGGGGCACGCCCTTCAACGTGGCGGCTCGCCATCTACCCGAAGGACACATCGCCTGTGTGACGGGCGTCAATCTCCCCATGCTCCTGGACCTGCTGACCGCGCGGGACAAAGAGAGTTTGCCCGCAGACCTGGCCGCGCGCGCGGTCCAATCCGGCCGGGACGGCGTGCAGAGGTTTTAGTGCTCCAGCGGCAACTGCCTCACCCCACCCCCAGCGGCTTCGCCGCTACCCCCTCCCCTCTCCTGACCTG
>JBBIKR010000171.1:0-6696 GCA_037445395.1 Thermoflexales bacterium | reverse complement strand
CGGCAGCGCCGTCGCAATAAAAAAACGCTATTAAACCCCCTAACCGCCACCCCCCCCAACCGCCCACCGGGGACCGAGGGAGGGGTTTTGGGGGCGGCGGCTTTCGCCGCCGCTCCCAAACCCCCTCATTATTTTCCCTTCTCCTGGCCTTCGGCCAGGAGAAGGGCAGGGGAGGGGCGAGGCTACACCCAGCCGCGCAGGCGGCAGGCCTCCGCCACCCGGCTCACCGCCACGATGTACGCCCCCATCCGGTTGTTCACCCGGTACTGCTGCGCCGTCTGGTGTACCGCATGGAAGGCGGCGGTCATCTTCTTGTCCAGCCGCTCGTGCACCGTCTCCAGGTCCCAGTAGTAGTCGTAGGCGTTCTGCACCTGCTCAAAGTAGGAGACGGTCACCCCACCGGCGTTGCAGAGGAAGTCGGGGATGACGTAGACGCCGTTGGCGAAGAGGATGCGGTCCGCCTCGGGGGTGGTGGGGCCGTTGGCCAATTCGGCCACGATGCGGGCCTTGATGTTGGCCGCGTTGGCTTCGGTGATCTGATTCTCCATCGCGGCCGGGATGAGCACCGTGACGGGGAGTTCCAGCAGTTCGGCGTTGGTGATGTTCTTCGCTCCGGGGAAGTTCACCACCGAGCCGGTCTTCTCCTTATGGGCGATGACCGCTCGGGCATCCAGCCCGTCCGGGTTGTAGATGCCGCCTTTGGAGTCGGAGACGGCGACCACCTTCAAGCCGAGGAGTTCGGTACCCAGAATGTGGGCATACTGCCCGGCGTTGCCGTAGCCCTGGACGGCCGTGGTGGCACCCTTCAGGTCAATGCCCAGCACCTTCGCGGCTTCGCGGATGCAGTACATTCCCCCGCGCGCGGTGGCGTCACCGCGACCCTGCGACCCGCCCAGCGGAAGCGGCTTGCCCGTGATCACGCCGGGAACGTTGTACCCCCGCATCACCGAATACTCGTCCATCATCCACGCCATAATCTGCGAGTCGGTGTAGACATCGGGGGCCGGTACATCCATCTCCTCCCCCAGGATGCGACCCACGGCGCGGATATAGGCCCGGCTCAGCCGCTCCAGTTCGCCCCGGGACATCTCTTTGGGGTTGCAGACGATGCCGCCCTTGCCGCCGCCCAGCGGCAGGTCCATCACCGCCGTCTTCCAGGTCATCCACGCCGCCAGCGCCCGCACCGTGTCAATCGTCTCTTCCGGGTGATAACGGATGCCGCCCTTCGTCGGGCCGCGGGCGTCGTTGTACTGGACGCGGAACCCGTGGAAGATTTTCACGGTCCCGTCGTCCATCCGCACGGGCATCGTCACGTGGAGTTCCCGCATCGGCCAGCGGAGCAACTCGTGGACGGCCGGGTCCAACCCCATAATCTCCGCCGCCTCGTCCAACTGCCGCTGGGCGATCAGGAAGGGGTTGAACTCCTTCGCGATACCGCTCAGACCGATCGCATGATGCATCACGCTTTCCAGAATGGGCTCTTTGCCTTTGGTCATGGACTATACCTCCTCTCCGAAGTGAGATTGGGAATGTTCGCGTGCTATCGGGTACATCGCTGGCGCAATGCGCCAGTGTACCCGAAAGTCGCCCTGAAGGGAAGTGAGATTTAGCCTGTTTTTCCTCAGCAGGTTATCCTTCCGCAGCGGCCGCGCTCCGCAAAATCACGGGAACCCGCCCGGCCCGCCTGGAATTCCCTCTGACATCTGTCCGGGTATGTGGGCTTATTGTACCACAACTTTCGGGACACACTACCGCCGCTTTTCCAGCGCCTCCATCAGCAGCGGGCGCACCCGTTGTGGGTTCGCTTTCCCCTGGGTGGCCTTCATCACCTGGCCCATCAGCCAGCCGGCCACCTGCTCTTTGCCGCCCAGATACTGGGCCACCTGCGCGGGGTTCTCGTCCAGCACCCGCTCCACGACCGCCCGCAGCGCCGCCTCGTCCGAAATCTGGGCCAGCCCCCGCTCCTCCACGATGGCGCGCGCCGCCCGCCCCGTCGCCGCCATCTCGTCCAGCACCTCCCGGCCCGTGTTCAGGTTGATGCCCCCCTCCTCCACCAGCCCGATGAGGTCCACCAGCGCCTGCGGGCTCACCGGCAACTCCGCCAGCCCCCGACCGGTCTCCTTCATCACCCGGAAGAGGTCCACCGTTATCCAGTTCGCAATCGTCTTCGGGCCGGCTTTCCCTAACCGCACCGCCGCCTCGTAGTAATCGGCCACCGCCCGGTCGGCCACCAGCAGGTCGGCCTCATACTCCCCCAGGCCGTACTCGCGGATGAACCGCTCCCGCCGCGCCGCCGGGAGTTCCGGCAATCCCCGCCGCAGTTCCTCCAGCCACTCCCGACTCACCTCCAGCGGCGGCAGGTCCGGCTCCGGAAAATACCGATAATCCTCCGCATACTCCTTGCTCCGCTGGACATAGGTCACACCGCGGCCCTCGTCCCAGCCCATCGTCTGCTGAAGGATACGCCCACCGTTGCGGAGGGTCTCTATCTGCTGGGCAATCTCGTAGGCCACCGCCCGGTACAGCGCACGGAAGGAGTTCAGGTTCTTGATTTCGTGGCGCGGGTTCAGCACGTCCGACCCCACCGGCCGAACGCTGACGCTGGCCTCAAAGCGCATCACCCCCTTCTCCATATCCCCGGAGTTGACGCCCAGGTAGACCAGAATCTCCCGCAGCCGTTCCGCGTACTCCCGCACCTCCTCGGCGGAGCGCATATCCGGCTCGGTGACGATCTCTATCAGCGGCACCCCGGCCCGGTTGAAATCCACCAGCGTGACGCTGCCCACGTGATAGAGTTTCCCCGTGTCCTCCTCCAGATGGACATTGTTGATCCGGACGCGCCGGGGCCCGGCCTCCGTCTGGATGTCCAAGTACCCGTTGACCCCCAGGGGAAGCCCGTGCTGGGAGATCTGGTAGCCCTTGGGCAGGTCGGGGTAGAAGTAAGACTTGCGGGCGAAGAAGGAGACGGGCGGGATTTCGCAGTTCAGCGCCAGCGCCGTCATCAGCGTCAGTTCCACCGCGCGGCGGTTGATGACGGGGAGCGTCCCTGGCATCGCCGTACAGACCGGGCAGACGTAGGTGTTCGGCGGCAGGTCCCCCGTATCCTCCATCACCGGGCAGGCGCAGAACATCTTGGATCGGGTATGAATCTGGGCATGGACTTCCAGGCCGATGACCGCTTCGTATTCCATCAGGACACCTCCCGGGGTGGGAAGAAGCCTCCACGGTAGAGGAGAATCTCGGACATCTGGCGGGCCCGCAGGGCCAACAGATGCCGGGCCCCCTCCACAGGCCAGACTGCCCTCCAGGCCAGCATCTCCCGCTGCAGGCCGGCGAGTTCCAGAAGAAGTTCCGGCGGGACGTGGGAAGCACTCCACTCTATCAGCACGGCCACCTCCCGGAGCAAATCCCGGACCAGAGCGTCGTGCTCCGGCTGCAGGCATCGCCCGGAGATGCGGGCCAGCGTGGATGCCAGGTTGCCCAACTGCTGGGGCCAGGGCAACTGCTGAAACCGTTCCCGAAACTCCGGCCGCTCTGCTGCAATCATCTCCCCTCCAGCAACCGGCGCACAATTCGCTCCACGCGCTGGCAAATCTCCGGGTTCTGGATTTCCATCCCGTAATTCCCCAGCCGGGGGCGAATGTTGATCAACGCCTCACACACCACTTCTCCGGTCGCAGGAAGCCAATCGGCGCCCCAGATGTTTTCCTGCCGGCTCCCATCCTCCAGAAGCGCCTGTTCGGCGTCGGAGTGGAGCCCTCCTCCGCCCGCGAGGATTTCCCGCTCCACATCCACGGCCAGTTTGATCAGCATCCCGCCAAAGGTTTCGGCCATCTCCGCAATCTGTTTGGGAGTCGCCCGCGCCCGGATGATGTGAACACCCATATCCGCCCTGCTCCGTGCTCCCCGCGCCCTGCGCCCTATCCGTGCCTCCGCACAAACCGTCGCATCCGCTCCAGCGCCTCTTCTATCTTCTCGTAGGCCGTCGCATACGAGCAACGCACGTACCCTTTCCCGCTGGGGCCGAAGGCGCTCCCCGGCACCACCGCCACCCGCTCCTCCTGGAGCAATTTCTCCGCAAAGGTGTTCTCGTCCATTCCCGTGACCGCGATGGACGGGAAAGCATAGAACGCCCCCTTCGGCTCCACACAGGTCAATCCGATCTCGTTCAACCCGCCCACAATCAGCCGCCGACGGCGGTCGTACTCCTGCCGCATCTCCTCCACAAACGGTTCCCCCTCCTTAATGGCAACCAGCGCGGCATACTGGGACGGCGTCGGCGCGCACATAATCGTGTACTGGTGCACCCGGCGCATCATCTCCATAATCTCCGCCGGACCGGCCGCCCATCCGATCCGCCAGCCGGTCATCGCGTACGCTTTGGAGAAGCCCATCAGCAGAATCGTCCGGCTGTACATCCCCGGCAGACTGGGGAAACAGACATGGTGAGTATCATACACCAGCCGGTCGTATAACTCGTCAGAGATGACCAGCAGGTTGTGCCGTTTGACGACGGTGGCGATCTCGTTCAGCCGCTCCCGGGTCATCACCGCGCCAGTGGGATTGTTGGGATACCCCAGGAGCAACGCTTTCGTTCGTTCGGTGACGGCCGCTTCTATCGCCTCCGCCGTCACCTGCCACTCGTTCTCCGCCGACGTCGGCACCATCACCGGCACACCGCCCGCGAAAATGACCTCCGGCGCGTAGGAGACGAAGCACGGCTCGGGGATGATGACCTCGTCCCCCGGGTCCAGCGCCGCGGCGCACGCCAGATACAGTGCCTCAGAGACCCCCACCGTGATGAGAATCTCGCTGGCGGGATTGTACGTCTGCCCGTAGAGGCGGTCCAGGTGCTCCGCGATGGCCCGCCGCAGTTCCATCAGCCCGGAGTTGGACGTGTAGTGGGTCTCGCCCCGCTGAAGGGACTCAATCCCGGCCCGCAGGATCGGCTCCGGCGTCGTGAAGTCCGGCTCCCCGATCCCCAGACTGATGACGTCCTCCATCGTCGCCGCGATGTCAAAGAAGCGGCGGATGCCCGAAGGGGGCACAGAAGCAATCCGTTCCGAGATGAAGTTACGAACCCGTGGCATGTTTCTCTCCTCTCCGGTAAGGGGTTACCAAATTCGTGCAATTCGGGTAACTACCTATCCACTGTCATTGCGAGGCGGCGTCAGCCGCCGAAGCAATCTCCCCAATACCCTGGAGATTGCTTCGCCGCTTTCAGCGGCTCGCAATGACCCCCACTACTGGAGTTTTCTTGAGGAGACAGGGAGTTACCCATTCGTGGCTAAACATAAATCCGGACCACGCGGGGCAGAATAGACGTGGTCACCTCGTAGTTAATGGTCTCCGCCCAGGCCGCCACCTCCTCCGCCCGCAGTTCCGCCTCCCCCTGGCGGCCAAAAATGACCGCCACATCTCCCTCCTGCACCTCGGGGATATGGCTGACGTCCACCACAATCTGGTCCATACTGACCCGGCCTAGAACCGGCGCGCGCTGACCGTGCAGGAGGACGGCGCCCCGGTTGGAGAGAATCCGGTGATACCCGTCGCCGTATCCCACCGGCAGGAGCGCGACCCGCATCGGGCGGTCCGGGATGAACGTCCGGCCGTAGCCGATGCCCCAGCCCGCCGGGACCGTCCGCACCCGCACCACCCGGCTCTTCAGCGTCATCGCGGGCCGGAGCGGGAAGACCGGGGGCCATTCCGACGACGGGTCCAGCCCGTAAATGGAGATGCCCGGGCGCACCGCGTCCAGGTGAGCCTCCGGAAACCGCATGGTTGCCGCGCTGTTGCAGGCGTGCCGCAACGAGACCGGGATACCCGCCCCGTTCAACCCCTCCAGCACGTCCACAAATCGCCGGAACTGGAGACGCATATACGACGGGTCGGCGGAGTCGGCGGTGCAGAAGTGGGTGAAGATTCCCTCCAGGGAGAGGCCCGGCAGGGCGGAGAGAGCGCGGGCAAAGGGCAGGACCTCGTCGGGCAGAAGGCCAAAGCGGCCCATGCCGGTATCCACTTTGATGTGGACGGGAACGGTCATCCCGGCGGCGAGGGCGCGGGCCGAGAGGGCCCGGGCAAACTCCAGGGTGGTGACGGTGGGAGTCAAATTCCACCGGACCACCTCATCGGCGCCGTCGGGGGGGACGGAACCCATCACCAGAATGGGGGCAGAGATGCCCGCCTGGCGGAGTTCCACACCCTCCAGAAGCCGGTGGACGGCCAGCCGGGCCGCGCCGGCCTGCAGGGCCGCCCGGGCGACGGGGACGGCACCGTGGCCGTAGGCATTGGCCTTGACGACAGCGATGACCGGAACATGCGGCCCCACAAATCGGCAAAAGGACCGGATGTTCGCCCTTATGGCCTCCAGGTCTATCTCTGCCCAGGTAACCGTACCGGGAGGAAGTGCCGGTGGCAGATCGCAGAACAGGCTCACAGGATCAGATGAACGGCCCGTGGATTCGGGAAAATTCCGCGTTGTAGTATACCACTATCCTCCGTTCGGGCAAGCGCTTCACCCTGAACAAGTCACCACGAAGGCACAAAGACACGAAGTGGGTAGTACTTGACCACAGTGAATTCTGGTGATATGGCGCAGCCGCTATGGGGCCAGAATGTGAACGGTATGACCGTTGTAGCGCAGGATTTATCCCAATGGCACTAACTTTTCGCGGTTCCGCAAGGCTCACTCTATGG
>JBBIKR010000170.1:0-6719 GCA_037445395.1 Thermoflexales bacterium | reverse complement strand
CGGCCTCCAGCATCCCCCGGATGTAGTGTTCGTACCGGTAGGCGCTGAGGGCCAGGACGCGCGTCGGCAGGCCCCGCTGCCGGATTTCCCGCGCTACCTCCGGCCCCGAAAGACCCGGCAACTGGCAGTCCAGCACCGCTACGTCCGGCCGATGGGCCAGGACCTTTGCCAGGGCCTCCGCTCCGCTCTCCGCTTCCGCCACGACTTCTATATCCGGCTCGCGGTCCAGAAGCACCCGTAGCCCCAGCCGCAGGGTGGGATGGTCATCAGCCAGAAGAACGCGGATACTCATGTCGCAGGTCGCACGTCACAGGTCGCAGGGCGCAGGGCGCAGGGATGCAGGATGCAAGATGAAAGATGCAGGATGCAGGATGCAAGATGAAAGATGCAGGACTTCTTGCTTCTTGCTTCCTGCTTCCTGCCTCTTGCTTCTTGCCTCTTGCTTCCTGCTTCTTTCTACCGCCTCAGCAACTCCTCAAACTCCTCCGCCGCGTCCACCAGGCGGCCCCGGCGATGGGTCAGGCTGAAATTTTCCCACTGGGTGTCTCCGGGCAGGTCGTCCAGAAACCAGCAGAGGGCCTGAATCTGAGGTTCGCCGTTGACCACGCTCAGCGCGCTGGTCAGCCAGCCCCGGGGATAGTTCTGGGCCGGGGGCACGCCCACGTCGGGGATGAAGGTGTTGGCAGAGGTGATGTAGACGGGGAGCCCCCGGGTGGACGGATAACTGTTGATGATGTCCAGCCACTCCTGGTAGACCCGGAACCCGGCATGAGCGCCGTTCCATTCCGGTCGCGAGAGGTCGGCCTGGGGCTCCGCGTTGCCATACCCGCCCAGTTCGGGGGCGTCGGGGCGGCCGGGGGCCTGGACGGCGAAGCCGTCGGGGGCGGCAAAGGGAATCCCCGCCGCGGCCTTCACCCGTGCCGCTTCGTCAATGTACCTCACCAGGGTGTTCATATAGTTGAGCCAGGGAGCATCTATGCGGTACTTATGGGCCCCGTCCTGATCGGTGTTCCAGGGCCGGACCGGGCCCACCAGGATGCGGACCTGGGGGTTTTGGGCCCGGATGGTCTGGACCGCATTATCCGTGTGGTGGACGGGCTCGCCGTAGCCGTTGAAGACCCGCGCGTACCACTCCGGGGTCACCGGACGGTCGGGAGCCAGGGCGTTCTGGTCCAGGCCGTTGTAACTGCTCCCGATGATGTAGCCGTAGACCTCCCGGAGACGATCGTCCCTGGCCAGCCGCGCCAGGTAGTCCAGGTACTCCGCCTGGGCCAGATGATCGTCGCGGGGCGGGATGGACTGGTTGTAGTCGTAATCTACCCGCACCAGCACCCGTAGCCCTTTGACCCGGTGGGCGTAGACCTTTGCCGCCAGGTCGTCTACTCCCCAGCCCGGCTCCTGGGCCCGCCGGACGTACGTGACCTCCACGGCCCATCCGCTGCGCCCGTGCCAATCGCGCGCCGGGTTGGGGAAGACCAGCCCCAGTTTGGTGGGAAGCAGAGCAGAGGAGGGGGACGGAATCTCCCCCAGCATCATCCGTCCCCGCTCCCGGCATCCGGTGTCACAACTGTGGTAGAAGACGATTTCCGATGGGCCGGTGGGGAGGACCAGACGGAACGCCCAGGTCCACTGCCCGCCCAGGCCGGCCTCCCAGGCCTCCGGATAGACGGGAACGCCGTTCACGGCCAGGAGGACATGGGTCCAGGGGGTGCGGTCCGTAACGTGGAGGCGGACTTCGTCGCCGGGGCGGGCAAAGAGGGGCTCCAGGCGCATCTGCGGGCCCAACAGAGCGGGAATGACGGGGTCACCCCTCCCCGGTGCGATGACCACATAGCCGGGGATGGGAAGCAGCGCACAGGCGGCCAATGCCAGCAGCAGCCCCAGGAGCCACCCCCGGCGGCGGAGAAAGGGCCCTACAGCCGCGAGGGCACGGTCGGCAAGACGAACTGCACGCATGTCCCGGCCTCTCCCTCCGTCTGGCTGGAAATCTCCAGGCGGCTTCCGTGGCGTCGCAGGATTTCCTCCACCAGCGCCAGGCCCAATCCGCTCCCCTCCACTTCCTGCTTCGCCGCCCGATAGAAACGACGGGTTACGTGGGGCAAATGTTCCGCCGGGATGCCCGGCCCGGTGTCCCGGACCGCGCAGAGGACGCCGCCTTCAGTTCGCCGGAGGATGACGGTGGCACTGTCGCCCGGACGGCAGTGCTTGAGAACGTTATCCAGCAGGTTCAGGAAGACCTGCATCAGCCGATCCGCGTCCCCCCAGACGGTGGGGAGCGGGGAGTCGGCCTCCAGGGAGAAGCGAATGCTCCGCTCTGCCGCCTGGGAGGCCAGGGAGGAAATGGCGCGCTCCGCCAGGTCCATCAGGTCCACCGGACGCCGGTCTATCTCCGGAGTGGTCTCCAGGCGGCCCAGTTCCAGCATCAGGTGGACCATCCGGGCCAGCCGCCGGGTCTCAGCCTGGAGCAGGTGCAGGGATTGCTGTTTCGTCTCCTCCGGGACGTCGGGCAGGCGGAGGATTTCCAGATGGGTGAGGATGGCCCCTACCGGGGTGCGCAGTTCGTGGGAGAGGCCGGCGAAGAGTTGGGTGCGGGCCTCCTCGGCCTCGTACTGGGGAGTGACATCCAGCAGGAAGAGATAATCCCACCGCTGGCCGGACATCAGCCACCAGCGGACGGCCCGACCGGAGGGGAGCCGGAGGACGCGGTAGCGGCCCTCCGGGGCCCGTCCCCGCCGGACGTCGGCCCGGTCGTCGTCCAGGAGAAAGCCCCACTCCACGGCCGGGACAGGGCCGGAGGGGGTCTCCAGTTCCAGCAGGCGACGGGCGTATTCGTTGGCGTAGACGTACCGCTCGGCGCCTTCCAGGACCATCCAGCCGAAGGGGGCAGGCTCCAGAACGGCGTGCAGGGCGGCATCAACGAACGTCTCCGCGACCCGCCGCCCCACGCGGCGGCGATCTAACCAGAGGGCCAGGAGGACCGCCGCGATGATGGTCAGAAACAGCCCCAGGAGGAGCCAGCGCAGGGGAAGGGCCAGCATACCCGGTCACCCCTTCAGGGCGCCGGCCAGGAGCCCCCGCATGAAGAAGCGGCCCAGGAAGATGTAGACCAGCAAAGTCGGCAGCGCGGCCAGCAGTGCCCCCGCCATCTGGACGTTCCATTCTACGATGTAACTGCCCGCCAGGTTATAGAGGGCCACCGTCACCGGGCGGATGGCCGGATTCTGGGTGAGAATGACGGCGAAGAGGAACTCGTTCCAGATGGAAGTGAACTGCCAGATCATCACCACGGCAAAAGCGGGCATGGAAATGGGAAAAAGAACCCAGCGGTAGACCTTGAAGATGTTGGCGCCGTCAATCTTGGCCGCCTCTACCAGTTCGTTGGGGACCGTCGCGTAGTAGTTGCGGAAAATCAGCGTGGTGATGGGGATGCCGTAGACGATGTGGACGAAGGCCAGGCCGGCGATGGAGCCGTAGCCGGGCACCAGTCCCTTCAGGGCCGCCGGGACGCGCAGCGCCTCCGCCACCACGTTGACCTTCTGCAGAACCTGCACCAGCGGAATGAGGATGCTCTGGTAAGGGATGAACATCCCGAACAGCATAATCGGGAAGAGCACCTCCGACCCCCGGAAGCGCCACTTGGAGAGCACGTACCCGTTGATGGAACCCAGGAGCGACGAGAGCAGGGTCGCCGGGATGGTCAGGTAAAAACTGTTGCGAAAGTGGGGCCGCAGTTGCTCAAAGGCGCGCAGGAAACTCTCCAGACTGGGGGCGGAGGGAAGGTGCCACATCCCGGCCAGGTTCGCCTCCGCGTAGGGCTTCAGGCTGGTCACCACCAGGACATAGACAGGGAGAAGGTAGAACGCGCTGGCCGCCAGGAGGGCCAGGTAGATGCCCAGGCGGCCGCCGTGTCGGAGCAACCACTGCCGCCATGCCCCTTTCATACTTCTGCCTCCCGACGGGTGCTGTAGACCAGATACGGGACAACCAGCAGGCTGACGGTGACCAGCAGGAAGATGGCGATGGAAGCCCCCTGGGAGTAGTGGTCCCCCTGGAAGGTGGTTTCAAACATAAAGTAGGCCGGCACGTCGGTGGCAAACCCCGGCCCTTTCTTGCTCATCGCCGCCACCAGGTCAAAAATCTTCAGGGAGATGTGGCCCAGGACGATGACGACGCTCAGCGTAACCGGTCGCAGAAGGGGGAAGACGATGTGCCGGTAGACCTGCCACTCACTGGCCCCGTCCACCCGCGCGGCCTCCCGTAGTTCCTCGGGAATCCCCCGCAGTCCCGCGAGATACATGGCCATCACGTACCCGGACATCTGCCAGGTGGCCGCGATGACGATGGAGAACATGGCCAGCGGGATGCCGAAGTTGGGAGTGGTCAGGAAGCCCAGCCCGACCTGATGGAGGAACTGGCCCACCGCGCCGTCCGGGGGGATATGGATGACGGTGGGGTCGGTGTACCACTGGGAGAGAGGCAGACCGACGGCGTTCAGCAGAACGTTGATGCCGGTCAGGCGGCCGGTGGCCGGATCGCCGGGGGCCAGGAGCCACCGCCAGGTGACGCCGGTCACGATGAACGAGATGGCCATCGGGAAGAGAAACAGGCTGCGGAAGAAGTTCTCCCCGCGAATCCCCTGGTCCAGCAGAATCGCCAGCCCCATCCCCAGCACGATGCAGGCGCCCAGAAAGAAGACGGTGAAGACCACCGTGTTCCGGATGTCAATCTGGAAACGGGGATTGGCGAAGAGTCTGGCGTAGTTGACAAAACCGGCCCAGGAGAGGTCGGGGCGCAGTCCGTCCCAGTTGGAGAGGGAGACCCATCCGCTCCAGGCGATGAAGCCGTAGACGAAGACGGCGACGGCCAGGATGGAGGGAAGGATGAGCAGAATAGAGATGAACCGGTCCCAGGATAAGCGACGCATGATGACTGTGGGTGTACAAAGGCGGGGCGGCCCTCCGGGCCGCCCCGCCGCAGTGCGGGCCGGGGACGATTATTTGCAGACCCCGGCGTCTTTGCAGGCCTGAGCCAGGCCGGCCTGAGCCTTGGCCACGTCCTTATCGGTGACGAAGGCGGTCATCACGTCGTTGATCTTCGTCACCCAGGACTCGGAGGCGGCGGCGCCGTGGGCCAGGCTGGGCACGATGGCATCCTTCGCCCAGTCGTCCATCGCGGTCTTCAGGTAGGGGCCGAAGAGGTTCGGGTCACAGTCGTTGCGGGCGCAGATGGAGCCCTTGAGCGGGTTGAAGGCCTCCTGACCCGCCTTGGAGCCGCAGATTCGCAGCCACTCTATCGCCTGCTCCCGGTGCGGCGCGCCCTTGGGCAGGCCGAAGGTGTCGGAGAGGGCGATGAAGATACCCTTCGTCCCCGGCGGCGGCGCCCAGCCGGAGTCCTTGAAGCCCTTCGCCAGGTTGTCGGCATCCACCCAGTCGCCCATAATGGTCATCCCGGCCTTGCCCTGAATCACCAGGTCATTGGCCTGGTCCCAGGAGAGGGCGGAGTGGTCGGGGTTGGCGTACTCCAGCATCTTCGCCATGGTCTCCAGGGCCTGCTTGACCTCCGGGCCGTTCCAGTCGGTCTGGCCGGTCCAGAGCCCCTTGTACTTCTCCGGGCCCATGGTGCCCGCCAGGATGACCTCAAAGAGATGGGTGGAGGCCCAGATGCCCACGTCGCCCAGGGCCAGCGGAGTGATGCCCTTGGCCTTCATCTGCTCCGCCAGGGCGAAGAACTCGTCAAAGGTCGCCGGGGGCTTCCAGCCGTTGGCCTCAAAGACCTTCTTGTTGTACCAGAGGACGTTGGAGCGGTGGATGTTCACGGGGACCGACCAGTAGTGGCCGTCGTAGGAGACGATCTCCAGCACGCCCTTGGGGAAAACGGACTCCCAGCCCTCTTGCTTGTAGAGGTCATCCAGCGGTTCCATGTAGCCGGTGGTGACCCAGGTGTCAATGAGTTCGTGGCCCATGTGCACCTGGAAGGAGTCCGGCGGGTCGCCACCCAGCATGCGGGCTTTCAGCGCGGGCTTGGCCTCAAAGCCGGCCCCGCCAGCGACGGTGGCGTTGATGATCTCCACATCCGGGAACTTCTGGTTGTAGAGTTCAAAGAGTTTGAGCAGACCGGCGGCCTCGCCACCCGTCGTCCACCAGGAGAAGATTTCCAGTTGCTTCTTCGTGGGGGTGGCTGTGGGCGTGGGCTTGCAGGCGACCAGGAGCAGCGCCAGCACCACAACAAGGCTCATCATAGACCAGATGGTTCTGCGGGACATGGTTACTCCTCCTTGAGCAACAATGGGGATAATGGGGATACGGTTCACAGAGGTCAGTGGGCTTCTTCTCCGAAGGACGTCACCTCCTTTCGGGATAACGGACCGCTGAGAATGCCCTGGGGCTCGGACGTCCAGAGGCAAAGATAGTATACTCCTGTCGGGGCGGTTGTCAAGTCCGAATCAACCCGATGGGTAACCATCGGGCTGATTCAGCGGAGCCCTGTGGCTGTTTTTGAGCCCCGAAAGGGTTGCAGAATCAGCCCGACTCTGAAACGCTTGGTGTGATTGAAATCCACCCCAACAGGTCTGCGAAGGCCGGGTCGGGCCGGTCCAACTGCTGGTTCAACTGACAGGCATTAACGTTCCCGCCCGGGCCCTCACCCCACCCCCTGCCCCCAGGTTCATTATTGATTTTCGTATTGCCATAGGAACGACTTCATGGTATGATATGCGGTAT
>JBBIKR010000169.1:0-6726 GCA_037445395.1 Thermoflexales bacterium | reverse complement strand
TTCGCGCCGCGCGGGCGCTGTGTCGGCGGGCCGAACTCCTGCTGTGGGAAGGGCAGACCGCGCAGGCCGAAGCTCTGTTCACCGAAACGCGGCGCCATCCGGCCTGCGAGGCACACATCCGCCAGCGCGCCGGGGGATGAGAGCCTCGCTCTCCTTTCCGGCCTCACTCCCGGATATGAATCCGGTCCAACTACCACGCCGCCTGCACCGGCCTTCTGGTACTCAAAGGTGAAGGCCAGTTCGCTCGTCTGCGTGCGCGACGAGAGGGCAAAACGTCAGGGGTATGCTGAACCACCCTCCCGTAGGAGTCAGATTCAGGGGATAGGCCTGGTACGCGACCCCTGATTGTTGGCACGCTTGAGTTCAATTGGGTGGATATGCAGGCCTGCAACGGCCTCATTTGCCCATATATGGGGGGGGCATCCGCCTATCGCATCTGTCGGGAAGTCAGATGGGCGCGCTCGACCTAGGCCGTGTGCTTGCCCAAAAGTTTCCGCTGTCTTGGTGCAGGATATTATACATCAACACAATTGGGGGAGACTACCAACTGTCGGAACACGCTTCAGATTCATCAGGTTGTGGCCCATTTCTACCGTTCCGATCAAAAACCCCGCCACAGGGGAAAGCCGAAAGGGCGCCCGCCAGAGTTGCAACCCCTCTTGATGCGGGAGGCGCAACGGGCCTGGGAGGAGCACGAAAAACCGGTGGAACTGGAGCGGTTGCTGGAGGAGAACTTCCTGCAGGACGAGGAAGGGCGCTGGTACGTCCCCGACCCCAACCGGGCCCAGGACCTGGAGCACATGCGGGAAAAGGCGCTCCTGCGGGAATTCCGCCAGTACGTGGAAAGCCGCGAGCGTCTCTCCGTCGTGCGCAAAGAGGCGATTCTGGCCGGCTTCCGCAAGGCCTGGCGCGAGAAAGATTACGCCACCATCGTCGCCGTGGCCGACCGCCTCCCCCTGCGCCTCCTGCAGGAAGACCCCGCCATCCTGATGTACGCCGACAACGCGCGGAACAAACTGGAACCCTTACGGTGACCGTCACCGATGGACCGTCCGATGGCAGACGAGACGTGGTATCGGGCCATTCTGAGACGCCTGCTGTTGCGGCCGGACGTCCCCCTGACCCTGGCCCTGGACCCCGACGACCTCCTTCTGGAGGACGACGTCCAGGCCCTGCTGGCGCAGGAAGACGTGCCCGTCCCAACCCTCACCTCCCTCCTCCCTGCCCTGGATGACCGGGAGGTGCAGGCCTATCTGGACACGATGTTTCTGGACGGCCGCCTGCGCCCTGTCCGCCTGGCAGAGCCGACGTCGGTGTACGGCTGGGTCCAGGCGGGTGTCTATTTTGACCCCGTCGCCTACGACACCGGTCGGTTTCAACAGTTGCTCCGCTGGCTGGAGTCCGGGCGACCGGGGCCGGAAAGTTCGTACCGGGACTGGCTGGACTTCGCATCCCGCTGGGCGGAGGCAGTCCGGTTGCGCTTTCGGCCCGGCCTCCCGCTGGAGACGGAGGACGTCCGCCGGTTTGAAGTTCTCCACAACGAGGTGGAGGTCCGTTTTGCCGACTGGCTACAGGCCCATTATGCCGGGCTGGCGACCCTGTCGCCGGTGCCGGTGATAGGGCATCGCGTGGCGGAGATGCTGGCCTACCGCCTGCGCCAGGGAGAGGAGCGTCTGGCGTTGATCGTGGTGGACGGTCTGGCCTGGGACCTGATTATATTGACCTTATGGCGGGCACGACTAACGAGGTAGGGCTGAGCCGCGCCGCCGAATGCGGCGTCGGCTCCGCCACGGTCGGTGGGGCAATCGCCCGCCCCATCGCCGATTCAGAACCGGACGTGAGAGTTTCCCCCCATCCGGCTCCTCAGTGGATGGTCATTGTCAGTGATACCTTTCACCGTACACCCGCTCGTGACAGTCAACTGCGAACCATGCCCAATTTCGCGGAGGTTTCAAATCCAACACCTCATTGAAGGATACGATACCAACAAAAAGAGGCGACCCTTTCGGGTCGCCTCTTTTCTCTACCCCGCCTTGCGTCAGTCCATCATCTCGTCTTCTTCGTCGTCCCCTTCGTCTTCCTCCACATCCTCGTACCCGTAATCCTCGTCCTCATCCAGAAGGTCCGTGGTGACCGTCAGGAGGTCGTCGCTTTCTTCTCCAACCATCAGTTTCTCCAGTTCCAGTTCCTCCTCCAGCGCGGCCAGTTCCTCTTCCAGGCGCTCCTCCTTCGGGGCCAGTAAAGGCGAAGGCGGCGCGGGAGAAACGGCCGGTCGCAACGGGACGCCCTCGTAGGACGAGATGGGGCCGTCGGAATCGGGCGAATCGCCCCGATAGCCGGTACCCGCCGGGATCAACTTCCCGATGATGACGTTCTCCTTCAGGCCGTAGAGCATATCCTTCTGGCCTTCCACCGCCGCTTTCGCCAGCACCCGGATTGTGTGCTGGAAGGAGGCGGCGGAGAGGAAACTGTCGGTTGCCAGCGCGGCCTTGGTCACGCCCAGGAGGACGGCCCGCGCCTTCGCAGGCTGCTTCCCTTCGGCAATGGCCCGACGGTTGATCTCCTGCAGCGCCAGCCGGTCCACCAGGTCACCGGGCAGAAGGTCCGTATCGCCGGGGTCCACCACCTGCATCTTCCCCAGCATCTTGCGGATGATGACCTCAAAGTGCTTGTCGTTGATATTGACGCCCTGGGAGCGGTAGACCTTCTGCACCTCGGAGAGGATGTACACCTGCGTCGCTTCTCGCCCCAGGACCTGCAGGATGCGGTGGGGGTTGCGGGACCCTTCCGCCAGTTGCGTACCGGCCTTGATATACTGCCCCTCCGCCACCAGCAGCCGGACGGTGGGCGGAATTTCGTACTCCCGCTCGTCCCGCTGCTCGTAGGTTACCCGGATAAGGCGCCCGTCCCGGTGGACAGTGCCCCGATGGCGGGCCAGAATCTGCTCCCCGGGCTCCTCCTCCGTCCCCTGGCGGGCAATCGGCTCCCCGGCGTTCACCCCATCCCCATCCGATACCAGAATGGCCCAGCCCTCGGGGACCGGGTACTCATCGGTCAGCGTCTCGCTCCTGGAGACAATCACCCATCGGCGGCCGTCCTCGCGGACGATGTGGACGATGCCGTCAATATCCGAGATTTCCGCCTCGCCCTTGGGGTGCTTGCGGGCCTCAAAGAGTTCCTCCACGCGCGGGAGACCGGTGGTGATGTCGCCGCCAGCGGCGACACCGCCGGTGTGGAAGGTCCGCAGGGTCAACTGGGTGCCCGGCTCACCGATGGACTGGGCCGCGATAATGCCGACCGCCGTCCCGATGTGGACCAGGGTACCCCGGCCCAGGTCCCGCCCGTAGCAGAGGGCGCAGATGCCCCGCTGAAGGGCACAGGTCATCGGCGAACGGACGTACACCTCGTTGATACCGGCGGCCTCTATGGCCTCCACCGCTTCCTCATCAATTTCCTCGTTGCGGGCGACGATGACCTCCCCGGTCTGCGGGTGGACGACGGGCGCGGCGGCGATGCGGCCCACCAGCCGCTCCGCCATCGTCTGCCTGCCCACGTCATCCTGGCGGCGAATCCAGATGCCGCTGCGGGTGCCGCAGTCGTGGGCGTTGATGATCACATCCTGCACCACATCTACCAGACGGCGGGTCAGATACCCGGCGTCGGCAGTGCGCAGGGCCGTATCCGCCAGACCCTTGCGGGAGCCGTGGGTGCTGATGAAGTACTCCAGCGTGGTCAGTCCCTCTCGCAGGTTGGAGCGGATGGGCAGCGGGATGATGCGGCCAGACGGGTCGGCCATCAGGCCGCGCATTCCGGCCAACTGGGAGATGGGCCCGAAGCCGCCCTTGGAGGCGCCGGAGTGGGCCATAATCGCCACCGGACCCTCGGGGTCCAGCGCGCGGGAGACCGCTTTGGAGACCTCATCGCGGGCTCGGCTCCACAGGTCAATGGTACGGGCATACTGCTCCTCGGCGGTCAGCAGGCCCCGATGGTACTGCCGCTCCACCTCCGCCACCTGAGCCATCGCCTCTTCCAGGATGCGGGACTTATCCGCCGGGATGGTCAGGTCGCTGACCGCGATGGTCACGCCGGAGCGGGTGGCATAGTGGAAGCCGACGGCTTTGATCCGGTCCACCACCTCCGTCGTCTTCTCCTCGCCGAGGCAGCGGTAGCAGAGGGCCACCAGGTCCTGCAGTTTCCCCTTGTCCAGCGGTTCGTTGACAAACCGGAGTTCGTCCGGGAGAACCCGGTTGAAGAGACAGCGGCCCACCGTCGTCTCCACCGGCTGGGGCGGCGGGGGCTGATGCTCATAGACCTGCCGGACCCGGATGCGGGCATGGACGTCCACATAACCCAGCAGGTAGGCCGTTTCCACCTCGTCCAGGTCGGCGAAGTACTTGCCATCACCCCGATGCGGCCCCTTCGTCTCCATCGTCAGGTAATAGATGCCCAGGCACATGTCCTTGGTCGGCCCGACGATGGGCTGGCCGTCGGCAGGCTTGAGGAGGTTGCGGGTCGCCAGCATCAGTCGGCGCGCCTCCTGCACTGCCATGTCGGAAAGCGGGACGTGGACCGCCATCTGGTCGCCGTCAAAGTCGGCGTTGAAGGCCACGCAGACCAGCGGGTGAATCTGGATGGCCTTCCCCTCCACCAGGACCGGCTCAAAGGCCTGGATGCCCAGCCGGTGCAGGGTGGGCGCGCGGTTGAGGAGCACCGGCCGGTCCTTGATGACCTCTTCCAGAATCTCCCAGACCTCGGGCCGCTGGCGCTCAATGAAGCGGCGGGCCGCTTTGACGTTGCTGACGTAGTTGTACTCCACCAGCTTGCTGATGACGAAGGGCTTGTAGAGTTCCAGCGCCATCTCTTTGGGGAGACCGCACTGGTGGAGTTTCAGTTGCGGGCCGATGACGATGACGGAACGGCCGGAGTAGTCCACCCGCTTGCCCAGGAGGTTGCGGCGGAAGCGGCCCTTCTTCCCCCGGAGCATATCGCTGAGGGACTTCAGTTGCCGCTGGCCCCGGCGGGAGAGCGCCTTGCCCCGCTGGCTGTTATCAATGAGGCTATCCACCGCCTCCTGGAGCATGCGCTTCTCGTTGCGGACGATGACGTCCGGCGCGCCCAATTCTATCAGCCGCTTCAGACGGTTGTTCCGGTTGATGACGCGCCGGTAAAGGTCATTGAGGTCGGAAGTGGCAAATCGTCCGCCGTCCAGTTGCACCATCGGGCGCAGGTCCGGCGGGATCACGGGCAGGACGGTGAGAATCATCCACTCGGGGCGGTTGCCGCTCTTGCGCAGCGCTTCCACCACCCGCAGGCGGCGGATGGCCTTCTTGCGCCGCTGCTTGGACGGGTCGTTCCGCGCCTCGTTCCACAACTCCTGGGCCATCTTGTCCAGGTCCATCCGATGGAGAATCTCGTAAAAGGCTTCGGCCCCCATCCCGGCGCGGAAGACCTGTCCCCATTTGCTCTTCAGTTCCCGCAGGCGGGCCTCGGTGAGGAATTGAAGTGGGGCCAGGTTCAGAAGTTCGTCCTGCTCGTCCTCAAAGCGAGTCCGCAGATTCTCTACATCGTGGAACAGTTGCTCCTGAATCCGCGCAATTTCATCGGCGACCGACTCCTGCCAGTGCTGGAGGTCGGCCTGTAGCGGGGCCAGTTCCTGCTCCTCCTCCGCCCGCAGGCGGCCTTCCAGATGCTCCAGTTCTTCCTGGATGAGGCGGCTCAGCAGGCTCAGGTGCTCCCGTCCGATGGTCTCCCCGGCCTCGGCGATGACGGTGCCCGTTGCCTTGAGGACAACGGGCGTGCGGACGGCGGAACCCTGGCGCTCTTCCAGACGCTTCCGCAGGCTCTGCGCCTCTTTCATCAGCGCCTCAGTCTCATTGTTGAGCCGTTCCTCAATCCGGGCATGGATGGCCGCCAGTTCCCCTTCAATCCGGGCCCGTTCCTGGGCCAGGCGTTCCTGCAGGGCGGTAATGGCGGCATTGGCCTTCTCCTCCAGTTCCCGCCGATGGTGGTCGTACTCGTCCTTCAGCCGCCGCAGTGCCTTCTGGCGCGCCTCTTCGTCTACAGAAGTAATAACATACTGGGCAAAATACAGAACCCGGTCCAGGTTCCGGCGGGAGACGTCCAGGAGGATACCCAGGATGCTGGGAGTCTGACGGGTATACCAGATGTGGGCGACGGGAGCGGCCAGTTCAATGTGGCCCATGCGCTCCCGGCGGACAGAGGAACGGGTGACTTCAACGCCGCACTTATCGCAGATAATGCCACGATAGCGAATGTTCTTGTACTTACCGCAATAGCACTGCCAGTCCCGCGTGGGCCCGAAGATGGCCTCGCAGAAGAGACCGTCCTTCTCCGGGCGCAGGCGGCGGTAGTTGATGGTCTCGGGCTTGGTCACCTCGCCGTAGGACCAGGAGCGAATCTCCTCCGGCGAGGCCAGGCTAACTCGCAGCGAAACGAAATTCTGAATCTCGGCCGAATCGTCCAGATACTTCATAAACCCCCTCCAATCCCCCTTACGTTACCGGGGATAAACACAAACAAAGCGCTTGAGCCCGCGTCTCAGCGCTTGGTGATGAAGGATATGCACAGGTTGACAGGTGTCGGCTTGAAAGTAGAAGTATTATAAACTCTTTCGGGGTTTTGTCAAGTAAGCCTGATGGTAAACCAGGGCTTTTCAAAGTTTTCACGCAAATGAATTGGCTTCCACCCCTCACCCCCTATGTCCCC
>JBBIKR010000168.1:0-6767 GCA_037445395.1 Thermoflexales bacterium | reverse complement strand
GTCTCCGATGGAACTGATTCGGGTCAACATGACAACGAAGACCATCCGCGTGGAGGACGTGCCTCCGGAGTATGCGGGGCTTGGGGGCCGGGGTTTGACGTCCACCATCGTCAACACCGAAGTCCCGGCCCGTTGCGACCCTCTGGGGCCGGAGAACAAACTGATCGTCGCTCCCGGGCTCCTGAGCGGCACGACACTGCCCAATACCAGCCGCACCTCTATCGGTGCCAAAAGCCCGCTGACCGGCGGCATCAAAGAGAGCAATGTCGGAGGCACGATGGGGGCCTCCCTGGGCCGTCTGGGCATCACGGCGATCATCGTGGAGGGCCAGGCGCCGGAGGGGGAACTCTACATTCTCCGGATTGACCGGGAGGGGAACGCCGACCTGGTTCCGGCCCAGGAGTATCGGGGGATGCAGACGTACCCGCTGGTGGAGAAACTCCTGGAAACCTACGGGAAGGACAACTCGGTGCTGTGCATCGGACCGGCGGGCGAGTACCGGATGGCCATCGCGTCCGTCCAGTCCTCCGATGTGGACGGTCACCCCTGCCGGGCGGCCGGTCGGGGTGGTATGGGGGCGGTCATGGGGGCCAAGGGCCTCAAAGCCATCGTGGTGGACCAGCGCGGCAAGAGCGCCGACCCCATCGCAGATCCGGAAGCCTTCAAGGAAGCCGTCCAGGCGATTGTCCAGATGGTCAAAGCGGACCCGATGAATGCCGAAGTGATGCCCAAACTGGGCACCGCGGCTCTGGTAGCCCCTGTCAACACGATGGGGGCCTTCCCCAGTTACAACGCGCGGAGGGGCGTGCTGGACGGCTGGGAGAACATCTGCGGGGAGCGGATGGCCGAAATCATCCAGGAGCGGGGCGGGAATCCCACCCATCTGGGCTGTACCCAGTGCATCATCCACTGCTCCAACGTGTACGTGGACAAAGACGGCAAGTACGTCACCAGTTCTCTGGAGTACGAGACCATCTGGGCGATGGGCGGGATGACGGGCATCACCGACCTGGATGTGATCGCCCGGCTGGACAACATGTGTGACAACATCGGGGTGGATACGATGAGCACCGGGGCCGCCATCGCGGTGGCGATGGACTCCGGGTATCGGAATTTCGGGGATGCCGAAGCCGTCCTGGAGATGGTGGAGGAGATCGGCCGGGGGACGGAATTCGGCCGGATTCTGGGGGGCGGCGGGGTTGCTGTTGGCAAGTACTTCAACAATCCCCGCGTCCCTGCCGTCAAGGGGCAGACCATCGCGGCCTACGACCCGCGGGCCATGCTGGGCAACGGTGTGACCTACGCGACCTCGCCGATGGGGGCGGACCACACGGCGGGGAACGTGGTCGGGGCATACCTGACCGGCGCGCTGAACCCGCTGAGCCCGGAGGGGCAGGTGGAAACTTCCCGGTTCCTCCAGATTGCGATAGCCGCCTACGACACGCTGGGGATATGCTTTATGGCAAGCGTCTCTCTGCTGAGCCCGGAGGCCTTTGAGGCGGTCAGTAAGGCCATCAGCGCCAAACTGGGCAGGCCGCTGGAGCCGGAGGAGTTCCCCTTTGGCCTGGGCCGGCGGGTGCTGAAGGCGGAGCGGGAGTTCAACCGAAAGGCCGGGTTCACGAAAGAGGACGACCGGCTGCCCCGGTTCTTCTACGAAGAGCCTCTGCCACCGCACAACAAAGTCTTCGTCATCAGCGACGAGGAACTGGATAGCGTTTTTGATTTTTAACGACATCTATTCCGAAAGGAGGTGCCTATGTGAATGATCCCATGCACCGACAGAACCAGAGATCATTTGCAAACGTTTCAAGGCCGTCTATAATTAATTAAGGAAGGAGGAAAAGATGGCTACCAGAGGTTGGACCCGTCGGGATTTCCTTCGGGGCGTGGCTGTGGCCGGTGCCGGGCTGGCGCTGAGTGCATGCGGCCCGAAAGCGACGCCCAAACCCGCCAAAGACAAGATTGTCGTCGGGATGTCCAGACCCCTCTCCGGCCCGCTGGTGACGGTGCACGAGGCGGCCTTCAAGCCGGTCTACGAGACCTTTGTCGCGGAGGTCAACGCCGCCGGTGGAATCTACGTGGAGGAGTACGGGAAGAAACTGCCCATTGAGTTGATCATCTACGACGACAAAAGCGACGTGGGCACGGCAACAAGGCTGACGGAGAAACTGATTGTTGAGGACAAGGTGGACTTCCTCTGGCCCGGGTGCGGTACCTCGTACATCTATGCCCAGGCCCCCATCGCCAACAAATACGGGTACGTGCTGATCACGGCCGAGGGCGGTGCCACCACCATCAAGGACCTGCTCCCCAGCATGCCTTATGTGTTCGTCACCCTGAGTTTCTCCGACTGGTACCAGTTGCCGGTCCTGGCCGAGTTGCTCTCCAAGAAAGGTGCCAAGACGGCCTACATCGCCTACATCGCCGACCTCCACGGCATTGAGTATTCCGGTGTGGCGGGCGTTGAATTCCCCAAGGTGGGCATCAACATCGTCGGCGTGAAGAGCATCCCGCCGGATATGAAGGACCTGTCGCCCATTATCCGGGAGGCCAAAGCGGCGAACCCCGATGTCTTCTGCTGCTTTGGCTATCCCGACCAGGTTATGCCCGCTACGGCGACCTCTATGGAACTGGATTTCAACCCCAAGGCCTGGGTGGGCGGTCCGGGTGTCAACTTCGGGTTCTACCAGACGACCTTTGGCCCTGCTGCGGAAGGGGTCATCGGCTTTACCTCCTTTAGCCCCAAGCAGTCCGATTCGGCCCGGGCCCTGGCCGAGAAACTCTACACGGGCAAGCCGAAAGAAATCCAGGACTACTGGGGGCATCCGCTGTACTGGGCCGGTCTGGAAATCTGGAAGCAGGCCATAGAGAAGGCCGGTACTCTTGACCAGGCGAAAATCCGTGAAATCATCGCTACCCAGCACTTCCAGACCATTCTGGGCGACACCTGGTTTGAGAACGGCCTGCTCTCCAAGGATTGCCACACCGGGGAAATCGGCCAGTGGATCAACGGGGAGTACGAGGTCATCGGGCCCGAAAAGTGGGCCACCGCGGAGATGGTGTATCCCAAGCCCCAATGGCCCAAGGGGTAAAGGGCGGTCAGGGACGTCATCTCCGGTAACGGGTAATGGGGCAGGCTGTCTGAGAGGGGCAAAACAATGGGCTCTGAACGGACGCGGCTCATTTCTCAGGCAGCCTGCTCTCTGAACATTCCGATGATCTGGTGGCCTCGTCGGCCACGCGGGGGGACCCCTGTGCCGTAACCGGGCGAGTTCATCTATGGCTACACATACCAGAGAATGGTTCGTGCTTCGGTAGTCCCGCGCCGAAGCAGAAGCCGCTGCTCTCCCCGTACCGGTCCCTCCAGAAATCAAACAAACCCTGATCAGCAAGGATACTGCTGGAGACCCCCATGGCGAAGATTCTTCTGGAAGTCCTCATTACCGGCCTGTTGCTGGGTGGTCTGTATGCGCTGATCTCCGTGGGACTGAGCCTGCAGTACGGCGTCGCCCGCATTCTGAACATCTCCCACGGCGAGTTCATCATGCTCGGGGCTATGACCACCTGGACCCTGTATACCGCGCTGCATGTGAATCCGCTACTGTCTCTCATCATATGCGGCCCTTTAGCCCTTGCTTTGGGGTATCTCATTCACAGGACTCTCTTCAAGCGCCTGCTGGCCTCGTCCGCATCGCCCGCCATCTTTGAAAGCAACTCCATGCTGGCCGCTTTCGGCCTGATGTTTATCCTGCAAAATATCGCCTCCATTGCCTGGGGGCCCGAGATCCGGGGGTACTCCTATCTCTCCATTCCGGTCCACTTTCTGGGAACGTTGTTTGGGGCGAACCGTTTGCTGACTTTTGGGATTGCCATCGTCATTGGTCTGGCCTTCTACCTGTTTCTGAATCTCACGCGCACCGGCAAGGCCATCCGGGCGGCGGCCCAGGACCCGGCCACGGCGGGGCTGATGGGTGTCAATATTAACAATGTGCTGGCCCTGTGTTTCGGCCTGGGCGCCGCGATGGCCGGCGTCGCCGGCGTGCTCATCAGCATGTGCTACCCCGTGTACACCGTAATGGGTCTGGAATACACCATCATCGCCATCATCGTGGTCGTTCTGGGAGGACTGGGTAGCATCCCCGGCAGTTTCCTGGGAGGCTTCATCCTGGGCCTTGTGGGAAGTGTCGTCACTTTTCTGGAGCCGGGACTGGCGCTGGTGGCCTACTATGTCATCTTTATCCTTCTGCTGCTCATCCGGCCGACGGGCCTCTTGGGGAGATAGAGAATGAAAACTGGCAACCTGAATCTCCGGAGACTGTGGGGTCCAGGGCTGGCCCTTGTCATCCTGGCGCTGCTGGCCACGTTCCCCCTCTATGCCTCAGCGTACGGCATCATCCTGGTCACCGATATCCTGATGTTTGTCATCCTTGCCCTCAGTTGGGCCCTGTTCTCTGCCCCGACGGGGTACATCTCCCTGGCCCCGGCCGCCTTTTTCGGGGTCGGTATCTATACCTCCGCCATACTGGGCAGGCAACTCCCGCTGCCGCTCGTCGTCGTTCTGGGGGGACTGATCAGTTTCTGTCTCGCTCTCCTGGTCGGGGCGCTGACTCTCCGGTTGAAAGGCATCTATTTCGCGATGTTCACTTTTGGACTGGTGGAACTCATCAAGCACTTCTGGCTGTGGTACGAGATTAAGTTTACCGGCACGCGGGGGCGCTTTGTGGTTGTGGTGGACCAGAAAACGATTTACCTCATCATGTTCACCATTTTCGTCCTGTTGCTCCTGACAACTTACCTGATCCGACGTTCCCGGCTGGGATTGGCCCTGCGAAGCATTGGGGAGTGCGAGGAAGCGGCCGCTCATATCGGTGTGAACGTCAACGCGCTCAAAACGGTCATCTTTGCCCTCAGCGCCATCTTTATGGGGGCTGCCGGGTCCATCATCGCGACCCGGTGGACGTATGTAGACCCGTACATTGCTTTTAACCCGCTTTACTCTTTTATGGCGGTTCTGATGGCCATCTTCGGCGGCGTCGGCAATCCCTATGGCCCCATCCTGGGCGCGGTGATTTTTGCCTATCTGGAGGAAATCCTGCTCACCCGGTTCCCGTACTACTACATGCTCATCTTCGGGATTGTTCTGATGATCACCGTTCTGTACCTGCCGGAAGGGTTGATCGGGTTGATTATGAAAATTAGGAAACGATTGGCGGGAGGTCAAGATGCCCTTGCTTGAAGGAAAGGGAGTGACCCGGTATTTTGGCGGGCTCGCGGCCGTCCAGAATGTGGACTTTCATGTGGACCGGGGCGAGATTGTGGGCCTGATCGGTCCCAACGGCGCAGGCAAAACCACCCTGTTTAACCTGATCTCGGGGGCTCTGGTCCCTCAGTCGGGAGAGATCCGGTTCAAAGGGGAGAACATCACCGGTCTGAAGCCGCACGTTATCTGCAAAAAGGGCATCGCCCGGACGTTTCAACTGGTCAGGATTTTTCCGAACATGTCCGTTCTGGAAAATGTGCTGATGGGAGTGTTGTTCGGGAAGTCCGACGGTCCAGGGATGGGCCCGGCGCTGGAGGAAGCCGAGAAGTGGCTGGAGTTTGTGGGGTTGTCGGCGGCGAAGGGATTGCCGGCCCGGAGCCTGACCCTGGCAAACCAGAAGCGACTGGAGGTGGCCAGAGCGCTGGCCACAGGCCCGGAACTCCTGTTGCTGGACGAACTGATGGCCGGGTTAAACCCCACCGAGGTCGCCCAGGCGATGGAACTGGTGAGCCGGATTGGGGAGCAGGGAATCACCGTTTTTATGGTTGAGCATGTTATGAAGGCAATTATGGGCGTGTGCAACCGCATCATGGTGCTTCACCACGGCGAGAAAATCGCCGAAGGGACGCCGCAGGAAATTGCTACCAGCAGGACCGTCATTGAGGTTTACCTGGGAGAATAACCCTATGCTGGAAGTCCAGGCTCTCAACACTCTCTACGGCAAGATACAGGTACTGTGGGACGTCTCCCTCCAGGTCCGGGAGGGAGAGATTGTCACCATTGTGGGCTCCAACGGGGCCGGAAAGACAACCCTGCTGAATTCCATCCTGGGCCTGGTGCGCCCGGCTTCCGGCAGTGTGACCTTTCTGGGAACGCGAATAGACCACCTGCCATCTCACGCCATCGCAGAACTGGGCATCGCCATCGTGCCCGAGGGCGGACGGATTTTCCCCGATATGAGCGTGCGGGAGAATCTGGAGATGGGTGCATACCCCTACCGTGCCTGGGGACAGAGGAAAGAGGCATTAGAATACGTGTATCAATTCTTCCCAAGATTGAGGGAAAGGGAACGGCAACTGGCCCGAACGCTGAGCGGCGGTGAACGCCAGATGCTGGCCATCGGTCGGGCCCTGATGTCCCGGCCCAAATTGTGCCTCTTGGATGAGCCTTCGTACGGCCTGGCCCCGGTTCTGGTGGCGGAAATCTTCCGCATCATGCAGAGCCTCCGCGACCAGGGAATCACCATCCTGCTGGTGGAGCAAAACGTCCGGCGTGCTCTGGAGATTGCCGATCGGGCGTATGTGCTGGAGAACGGCCGCATCTGCATGGAAGGGGCATGCGCTGAGTTGCTGGAAAGTGACCATATCCGGAAAGCCTATCTGGGGATGTAGCCATTTAGGCTTCCTCACCCCACCCCCCCCCCCCCCCGCGGCCCCCCCCCCCCCCCACAAACCGCCGGGCCGGGGCGGGGAGGGGGGGGGGGGGCGCCCCCGCGGGGGGGGGGGGG
>JBBIKR010000167.1:0-6847 GCA_037445395.1 Thermoflexales bacterium | reverse complement strand
CCCCCTCCCCTCTCCTGAACTTCGTTCAGGAGAGGGGAGGGGGTGGCGGCGCAGCCGCCGGGGGAGGGGTGAGGAACAGAACACAAAACCGCACCATGCCTTATGTACGCTGTCATTCTCGTTCCTTCTACCAGCCACGCCCTGCGGGCGGAGAAAATCCTGCAGCGGGCGGGGATCGCCTGTAAACTGATCCCTGTCCCCCGCCACCTCAGTTCCGACTGCGGCGTCTGTGTCCGGATCGGGCGGGAGGATGAGACGGCCGCCCGCGCCGCGCTCCAGCAGGCCGACCTGGAGATCGTCGGCATCTATGAGGTCTAAAGCGCACGGAATCCGCAATGCGGAGTACGCAACACGAATACGGAGCACGTTGATGGACGACTTCCTTTTCCCTGAATCCCTGGAAGAACTGGACCCAGCCGTCGCCCAACTCATCGCGCTGGAGGAAGAGCGACAGGCCCGAAAACTGATTATGATCCCCTCGGAGAGTTACACCCCGCGCGCCGTCCGGCAGGCCCTGGGGTCCGTCTTCACCAACATCTACGCCGAGGGCTACCCGCTTCCCGAAACCCGCTGGATGACGGAGGAACAGATTCTGGACTATGAGGCCCATATGGCCTTCTACCGGCGCTACGGCGACCTCCGCTACTACATGGGCGTGGAGTATGCCGACGTCGCCGAGGCGCTGGCCCGACGGCGCTGCGCGGAGGCCTTCGCCACCGAGACCGTCCCCGCCGACCGCATCTACGTCAATGTCCAGCCCCTCTCCGGAGCACCGGCCAACATCGCGGTCTACGAGGCGCTCCTGAAGCCGGGCGACGTCATCATGGGCATGGACCTGACCCACGGCGGCCACCTCACCCACGGCGCCCCCGCCAATGTCTCCGGCCAGCGCTACCGGGCCGTCTTCTACGGGGTGGACCCCCGCACGGAACTTCTGGACTATGACCAGATAGAAGCCCTGGCGATGGAACACCGGCCGCGCATCATCATCGCCGGATACACCTCGTACCCGCGTGTCCCGGACTGGGCCAAATTCCGGGAGATTGCCGAACGGGTCGGGGCGTACCTGCTGGCCGACATCGCGCACGTGGCCGGTATGGTCGCCGCGGGCGCCTATCCCAGCCCCCTGGGCCACGCCCACATCGTCACTTTCACCACCCACAAGACCCTCTGCGGGCCGCGCGGTGCCTGCATCCTGACCACCGACCCGCTCCTGGCCCGCCGGATTGACCACGCCGTCTTCCCCGGCATACAGGGCGGACCGCACGTCAACAAGTTCGTCGCGATGGCGGTGGCCTTCCGGCTGGCCCGCACGGAGAAATTCCGTCGCCTGCAACACCAGATTGTCGCCAACGCCCGCGCCCTGGCCCGCGCCCTCACCGAAGAGGGGATGCGCGTCGCCTACGGCGGCACCGAATCCCACCTGCTGGTGGTGGACTGCAAGACCGTCCGCGGCCCCTTCGGCGAACCGCTCCTGGGGGATACCGCCGCCCGCATCCTGGACCTGGTGGGCATCGTCTGCAATCGCAACACCATTCCCGGGGACCCGTCCCCCGCGCTGGCCAGCGGCATCCGCCTGGGCACACCCTGGGTCACCCAGCGGGGGCTCGGGGAGCCGGAGATGGCCGAACTGGCCCACCTCATTGCCCGGACCCTGAAGTCCATCCGGCCCTACACCTATCCGGGCCGCCACGGGCCCGTCCACCGGGGCAAAGTGGAGTTTGACGCGCTGGAGGAAGCCCGCCTGGCGGTATCGGAACTGGCCGCGAAGGCGGCGGTGGACTACGAGGTCCGCTGTACGGGTTACCCGCACCACTGCCTGATCACCGATACCCGGCCTCCGGCGGGGGAGTGGGGGCTGATAGAACTGGAGGGGAACGCCGTACCGGCCTTCCTGAGCCACGTTCTGGTGGAAGATGTCGGCGACCTGCCGCCGGACACCTGGCATCCGGCAACGCTTCTGGAAGCAGACGGGCGGCTGATGGCCCGGGGGGCCGTCTCCCGGCCCACGTTCGGGCACCAGCGGTACCGGCTGGCGGTGCCGTCGGCCGCCTTCCAGCGGGTCCTGGCCTGGCTCCGGGACCTCTCCGACGGCTATGTCCTCTTTGACCCCCAGGACCTGCAGGCCAAACTCCCGGGGCCGGTGGTGGTCCGCAACCTGGGGCCCACCGCGCCGCCGGACGGCCCCCCGTCCGAAGAATCCTTCACGCCGCCGCTTTCCCCCAAGCCGTACTACGTGGGCCTCTCCGCGCACCGTGCGGCGGAGCCGCGCGGGGAACCGCTCCCGCCGTTTGAGTGGACGCTGTCCGAAGAACCTCTGCGCCGTACCCCACTCTACGAGACCCACGAGCGGTTGGGCGCGCACTTCGTCCCCTTCGCCGGTTGGGAGATGCCCCTGCGCTACGGGCCGGTCCTGGACGAGCACCGGGCGGTGCGGGGCGCGGCCGGGCTGTTTGACGTGGGGCATATGGGCATCTTTGAGGTCTCCGGACCCCACGCCGCTGCCTTCCTGGACCTGGTCACCACCAACGATGTCAACCGCCTCCGTCCGGGGCAATCCCACTACGGCTTCCTGCTGGACCCCGAAGGGCACGTCATAGACGACATCATGGTCTACATGCGCGCGCCGGGGCGGTACATGATGGTCGTCAACGCCGCGAACACCGCGAAGGATTGGGCCTGGCTGAACGCGGTGAACGAAGGGCGGGTCCGGATAGACGCCGACCGGCCCTGGGCGCGGTCGCCGTTCCGGGCCGAACTGGTGGACATCCGCGCGCCGGACCAGGAGCACCAGTGGCGGGTGGACATCGCCCTGCAGGGTCCGCGGGCCCGCGACGTCCTGCTGGCCTGGCTGGACGCCAGCCCCAGAGGCCCTGCCGCCGACGAGATTCGCGGCAAACTCCTGAGCATGCAGCGCACCGAACTGATAGAGGTCCGCTGGCCCTGGCCCGAGGCCCCCGGTGGTGTCTTTGACCTCATCATCGCCCGCACCGGCTACACCGGCGAAGCGATGGGGTTTGAGTTGTTCGTCCACCCGGACTGGGCGCCTCTGCTGTGGGACCTTCTGCTCCGGTACGGCGCGCAGAAGGGGTTGCGACCGGTGGGCCTGGCGGCGCGGGACTCGCTCCGCATTGAGGCCGGTCTTCCCCTCTACGGCCACGAACTGGCCGGCCCGCTGGACATCCGGCCCGACGAGGCGGGGCTGGAAGGGTACGTTAAACTCTACAAGCCGTTCTTCATCGGACGGGAGGCCTTCCGTCGCCACGCCGCGCGGCGGAAGATGGCCGTTGTCCGCTTCCGGCTGGCCGAGAAGGGGGTCCCCGTCCCCAACCAGGGTGACCGGGTGGTGGACCGGCGCGGGCGGGTGATCGGGCAGGTCACTTCCTGCGCGATGGATACGGAGGGGTATCTGGTGGGGATGGCGTACGTGGACCGGCGGTTTGCCGAGCCCGGGGAGGACATCTTCGTCTTCGCTGTGGCCCGGGCGCCCTCGGAGAAGCCGCTGGAGGAACTGGAACTGGGTGACCGGGTGGCGATGGCGACGCCGGGGAAGGTCCTGGAGCGGTTCCCCCGGCGGTGAGCGTTGCAGGATGCAAGACGCAGGACGCAGGATGCAGGAGGCAAGATGCGGGATGCGAGGGGCGGGGACGAAGAGCATAGGAGGTACACCGATGAGCCGTCTATTCTGGTCCCTGTTTCTCCTTGCGGTCATCCTGATGGGAACCGTTGCCGGGATGGCGGCGGGGACGGCGGTCGCGGAGAGTTCCCTTCCGCCCGCCGCCCCGGCCCAAATGGACCACTATGTCTATCTCCCCCTGGTCCACAAAGCCCCGAACGCCTGCGAGGCGATACCGGGAGTGAGTTACTCTTATTTAGGGGTGACGGAAGGTTACGAGCCCGGCAAGCCGCCGCCGGAGAACAACCCCGACTACAACCTGTTGCTCCTGGGCTACGATTGGGTGGATGAGTATAAGGGGCTGGTCTTTTATGATGGCGATGTTGACCCCAATGCACCCCAGTTCTACACAATGTTTACAGACCAGCGCACCCCTGCTTTTGTTAACACCTATCGCGCCCACGGTTGGGATTGGGACAATCATCGCCCCCTTCCCCCACCGGAGCCAAATCCCCCTTATACCTGGCCTGTGACCGTGCTGGGTGTCGGTGTGACGCCGAAGGAGGTTATCCTCACGCCCGATAGCGGCTACGACATCCAGTACGGCTACGACGCGATGGTGCTCTACGCGACGGAGCAGCAGATTACCCTCACTTATACCCGCCATGACCACATTCGGGATGGGTATACCATCTACATCACTGGCATCTGTGTGGAGCCTTCGCTTCGGGCACTGTACAACCAGTTGAACGCTGCCGGACGGCACGACCTGCCCGTACTGCGGGGCGGGCAGCCTCTCGGTCGGGCATGGGGAGGAGAGGTGAACATCGCCATCCGCGACAGGGCAGTATTTGGGGATCCCCGCTCCTGCAAGGACCACTGGCAGGGGCGGTGCCCGTAATTGTAAGTTGCGACATTCGCGTCCTTTTTCTCTGTGCCCTCTGCGCCTCTGCGGTGAAACCCGCAATGGAGGGAAAATGCCCCGACGGCTCTCGGTGATAGACGTGGACCGCTGTGTCGGCTGCCAGTCGTGCATGTTCGCCTGCGCGCGACGGCTGGGGGAGGGCGGGCTGGCCGGAAGTTGCATCGGCGTCCGCTCCGCCGGAGGCATCCGGCGCGGCTTCGTCGTCGTGGTCTGCCGGGCCTGCCCCGACCCGCCCTGTGCACGGGTCTGCCCCACCGACGCCCTGGCCCTCCGGCTCCCGGGCGGCGTCCGCCTGCGGGCCGAACTCTGCATCGGCTGCGGCAACTGCGTCCAGGCTTGCCCCTTCGGCGCCGTCTTCTGGGACTTCGCCCAGAACAAGCCCCAGATTTGTGTCTACTGCGGCTACTGTGCCCGCTACTGCCCCTATGACGTCCTGGCGCTGGAGGAGGTTGAGACCCCCACTTCTTCCCCATCGCCCTCGGGCCAGGAGCCCTTGGGGCCGAGGCCTGCGGCGGCGCAGGGGGAGAGAGAGGACGGGAGGTCCCTATGCTCTCCGACGACCCTCTCCGCCGGATTCTCTATATAGACCTCTCCCGCCGCCGCTTCTGGGCGGCGGACCGGCCCGACCTCTTTGAGGAGGGCCTGGGCGGGGCGGGTGTGGCCATCCGTCTGCTGGAGGAGGAGTGCCCGCCCGGCGCCGACCCCCTGGGGCCCGAAAACCCCGTCATCTTCGCCGTCGGGCCGCTGGTCGGTCTCTTCCCCATAGCCTCCAAGACGGTGGCGATGTTCAGGTCTCCCCATACCGGCAACCTGGGAGAGAGCCACGCCGGGGGCCGCTCCGCCGTCGCCCTGCGTATGGCCGGGTACGGCGCGGTCGTCCTGCGGGGCGCCAGCCCCACCCCCGTCTACATCGTCATAGACGGCGACGAGGTCTTCTTCCGGGACGCGTCGGCCCTCTGGGGACTGCGCTCCAGCGACACCGCCGGGCGGGTGATCCGGGAACGGGAGCGCGGGGCGGGAATACGCACCATCATGCGTATCGGGCGGGCCGGGGAACGGGGCATCACCTACGCATGCGTGGTCACCGAGACCTACCGCCACTTCGGGCGGCTGGGACTGGGGGCCGTCTTCGGGAGCAAAAAACTGAAGGCGGTGGTTATCGCTGGGAAGCGGTCGTTGCCGGTGAGCAACCCCCGCCTCTACCGGGATGCGTACGACGCCATCTTTCAGGCCGCCACCGGGTCCCCCCTGATGCAGAAGTACCATGAATTGGGGACCGCGATGAACGTCCTGCCGCTGGACAGTATCGGCGCGCTGCCCACCCGCAATCTCCGGTCGGGCCGGTTTGAGGGGGCGGAGGCCATCTCCGGGGAGAACCTGGCCCGCAACTATCTGGGTCGCCGGGTTGCCTGCGCCCATTGCCCGGTTGCCTGCATCCACCTGGCCGCGCTTCGCATCCCCTATCCCAACGACCCGTACTTTTACAAGACCGTGATGCTGGGGTACGACCACGAGCCCATCTATGCTGTGGGTTCCATGCTGGGCATCGCCGACGTCGCCGGGATGCTGCAGGTGATGGACGAGACGGAGGCGGTGGGGCTGGACGTGATGAGCACGGGCGTCACCCTGGCCTGGGCGACGGAGGCGCTGGAGCAGGGACTGATCTCCCCGCGGGAGACGGACGGGCTGGCCCTGGCCTGGGGGGACTGGGAGACGTACATCGGGGCCATCCGGCGCATCGTGGACCCGCCCAACGACTTCTACCGGGCCCTGGGGCGAGGGGTGGAGTACGCCGCGTCGGTCTACGGCGGTGCCGACTTCGCGCTGGCCTTCGGCGGCAATGAGATGCCCGGCTACCACACCGGCCCGGCCTGTCACCTGACCTACCTGACCGGCGCCCGGCACAGTCACCTGGACAGCGCCGGGTACAGTCTGGACCAGCGCGCGGCGGCGAAGGGGGAGGCGTTGACGCCGGAGGGGGTGGCGAAGGCGCTGCTGGAGGAGGAGCGGTGGCGGCAGGTGCTGGCCAGCCTGGTCGTCTGCTTCTTCGCCCGCGGCGTCTACACCCCGGAGGTGGTCCGGCAGGCCCTGGCGGTGGTGGGGATGGACCGTTCCGCCGAAGACCTTTCCCGCCTCGGCGCGGAGACGCTGGCCCGCAAGCATGCCTTCAAGGTCCGTGAGGGGTTTGACCCGGCCCGCGTGCGCATTCCCCGTCGCATCCTGGAGACCCCCTCACCCCTGGGGACGCTGGACGAGGACTTCCTGCGACGGGCCATCACCCGGTTCTTCCGGGATGTGGGTTGACA
>JBBIKR010000166.1:0-6879 GCA_037445395.1 Thermoflexales bacterium | reverse complement strand
TGGCCTTATACAGCAACTTCGCCGCCGCGAATTCCGCGGCGTGGAGTCCCGGTACGGGCGCCAGTTCCACGCAGTCCATCCCCACCACGGCCGACGCGGCGCGAGCGACGATGCGGATGACGTCCACCGCCTCCCTCCACGTCAGCCCGTCCGGCTCGGGCGTGCCGGTGGCGGGAATGATGGCGGGGTCCAGCCCATCCACGTCTATGGTCAGGTAGACGGCGCGTCCGGAGAGGCGCGCGGCCAGTTCTTCCATCCACTCCCCAGCGTGCACCTCCTCTGCGTACCACACGCGCGCCCGGTCGGGGTGGGCACAGATAAACTCCACCTCCTCCGGGCAGACAGAGCGGACGCCCAGTTGCAGGATGTGCTCCACCCCCGGCTCTTCCAGCAGCCGCCGGGCGGTACAGGCGTGGCTGTAGGGGTTATCTTCGTACTCGGCCCGCAGGTCGGCGTGGGCGTCTATCTGGACGACGGTCAGCGGGCCGCCGCGCGCCTGCAGAATCCCCCGCACCATCCCCAGGGTGACGGTGTGTTCGCCGCCCAGTCCCACCAGCCATTTGCCGGTGGCGGCCCAGCGCGCGGCGGCATCGGCGATGGCCCCGACGGCCTCCCCGACGTCTTCCGGAAAAGAGAGCGCGGGCAGGGTGTGGACGCCGTACTCCAGCGCCACCTCCCGCCCGAACTCCCGGTCGTAGAGTTCCACCTGCTGCGAGGCCCGCAGGATGGCCTCGGGGCCATGCCGGGCGCCCCGCCCGTAGGTAACAGTCGCTTCCAGTGGGAGCGGCAGGACCAGCACCCGCGCCCGTTCCAGGAGACAGTAGGGCTCCGGCAGGCCGAGAAAGTTCTCCGGAGTCATATCAGCACGGCCGCCGCGACGACGGTGGTCCAGACTCCGCCCGGTTCAGCAGTGGTGGCCATGGCGATGCTGGTGGAATCCACGATTTCACCCCCCATCGCATACTGCTCCTTGCGCTCGTTGTAGTCCCGCTCCGGGTCAAAGGGGATGCCCAGAGTGGTTGCCAGCATCGTCGCGGCCAGGTCCTCGGCATAGTCGGCGGCCTCCTGCTCCGTCTGGCCGAAAGCGTGGTGCTCGGAGAGGTAGCCGTATTTGGCGGGGTCGGCCGGGCGGGCCATGCCGACGGCGGCGGCGATACGTCGGCCCGGCTCGTTGGTGGACATCTCCGCCAGGACGACGAAGACGATTTCGCCGGGCTGAAGAAGCGCCAACCCTTCTTCCCGGGAGATGACCTGACAGAAGGGTGGAAAGATGGAAGAGACACGGACCAGGTTGAAATGGGCAATTCCGGCCTCCCGCAGGGCCATCTCAAAACTGGTCAGTTGCTGTTTGTGGACCCCGATGCCCCGGGTGAAAAACATCTTGCGGGGGATGAGACGCATTCTTTTTGCCTCCTTACCGAAAAGGTTTTGCAACCGGGCATCGGCGGTGGGGCAGAGGCGCTTGCCCGCCGCTCGGTCGGGCGTATTATAACACAAAATGGCGAACGCGTGAGAAGGGCATGAACGGCTTGCCCTCCATCGGAAAGACAGGTATAATGGAGATGACGATTCAGGCTTCCTCACCTCTCCCCCGTATAAGCGCTAACTTAACATAGCGCCGGGCTGTCCGTCGCCGGCGGCGCCGATGGGAAATCGGCCTGCCTGGGCGCGAAAGCGCCAGGCGTCGGCCCTCGGGGCTTTCGCCCGAGGCGCCGCTGGGGTGGGGTGAGGTGGGACGGAGACAGAGGTTTCAATGGAAGCGATGGACCCTGAGCGCGCGCTGGCAGAGGTCATCCACCGTGTCGTGGCAGTGGCCCGGCCGGAGAAAGTCATCCTCTTCGGCTCCGCCGCTCGCGGCGAATGGGGCCCGGATAGCGACCTGGACCTGCTGGTGATCAAATCCGGCGTCCATCGGCGACGTCTGGCTCAGGCTATCTACCGCAATCTCGTAGGAGTTGGTTTCCCGGTGGATGTCGTTGTCGTCACACCGGAGGACGTTGAGCGCTACGGGGATTCCATTGGCCTGATCCTGGAGCCTGCACTTCGGGAGGGGAAGGTGGTCTATGAGCGAAGGACGGCTCGCACCGGATGATCCCCGTGAGTGGCTCCGTCGTGCCAGGAGCAATCTAGCGCAGGCCAGAGCAGGCGTTGATCTGGAAGAGGTGTATCTGGAAGACCTTTGCTTTCAGGCTCAGCAGGCCGCGGAAAAAGCCGTAAAGGGGGTCCTGGTCGCTTTGAAAATCCGTTTTCCGTACACCCACGACCTGGCAACCCTGGTCTCCCTGGTAGAACGTGCCGGTTACGCGGTCCCACCATCAGTGCAAGAAGCGGCGCTACTCTCGGATTATGCTGTGGAGGCTCGCTATCCTGGGCCGGCCGAGCCGGTAACCCTGGAGGAATACAAGGAAGCCATCGCCATTGCGGAGAGCGTTGTTCGCTGGGCGGAAGAGGTCATCGGCGAGCGCTGGCACGAAACAAGAAACCCAACACGGTGATGCACCTATGAGTCTTTTTACCCGTCTCTTCGGAGACCCCAATCAGCGGGAGATTGCCCGCCTGCAGAGGGTCGTGGAGCGCATCAACGAACTGGAGAAGGCCTACGAGGCCCTCTCCAACGACGCGCTGCGGGCCAAAACGACCGAATTCCGCCGCCGGCTCGCCCGGGGCGAATCCTTAGACGACATCCTGGTGGAGGCCTTCGCCGCCGTCCGCGAGGCCTCCAAACGCACCATCGGCCTCCGCCATTACGACGTCCAGCTCATCGGCGGCATGGTGCTCCACCAGGGCAAAATCGCCGAGATGAAGACCGGCGAGGGTAAGACCCTCGTCGCCACCCTGCCCCTCTACCTGAACGGCCTCTCCCTGAACCCGGAGTGGGTGGAGGTTGCCCGCCGCCGCTGGGGCAAAGACACCGACCGCTGGGAGTTCGTCCCTATAGACGACATCCCCGTCGGCCGGGGTGTCCATCTGGTCACCCCCAACGACTACCTCTCCAAGTTCGGCGTCCAGTGGATGGGGCCCATCTACCACGCCCTGGGGATGACCGTCGGCGTTATCCAGTCCGCCGCCGAGCGGCCGGAACTGGGCTCCTTCCTCTTTGACCCCGAATACCCGTCCACCGACGACCGCTACCTCAACCTGCGCCCCGTCTCCCGGCGGGAGGCATACAATGCCGACATCACCTACGGCACCAACAACGAGTTCGGCTTTGACTACCTGCGGGATAACCTGGTGCGAGACCTGGCCGACTGCGTCCAGCGGGAACTCTACTACGCCATCGTGGACGAGGTGGATAACATCCTGATTGACGAGGCCCGTACCCCCCTCATCATCTCCGGGCCCGCCGAGGAGTCCTCGGAACTCTACCGGCGCTTCGCCGAGATCGTCCGCCGTCTCCAGCGGGACGTCCACTACGAAGTGGACGAGAAGACCCGAAATGTTGTCCTGACCGAAGAGGGCATCCACAGGGTGGAGTCCATGCTCCCGGAGATCGGGCCGGGGGAGACCCTCTACGACCCCAAGCATGCCTATATGCTCCCGTACCTGGACAACGCGCTGCGGGCCTGGGCCGTCTACCAGCGGGATAAGGACTACATCGTCCGGGACGGGCAGGTCATCATCGTGGACGAGTTCACCGGGCGGCTGATGTACGGTCGGCGCTACGCCGAGGGGCTCCACCAGGCCATTGAGGCCAAAGAGGGTGTCGCCGTCCGGGAGGAGATGCTCACCTACGCCACCATCACCTTCCAGAACTACTTCCGGATGTACAAGAAACTGGCCGGGATGACCGGCACGGCGGCCACCGAGAAGGAGGAGTTCCAGAAAATCTACAATATGGACGTCGTCGTCCTGCCGACCAACGTGGAGTACCGGGCCATGTTCGGCGACCTGGTGGCGCGGGAAGTGCCCGTGCGGGAACTGCGGGAGGTGACCTTCGCGGGGGTCCTGAACGGCCGGGACGACATTCCAGCCACTGTCTACGAGAGCCGGAACGGGCAGCGGGAGCGGTACTACAAGCGGCTGGACCTGGAAGACGTCATCTACCAGACCGAAGAGGCGAAATTCCGGGCCGTCGTGGAAGAGATAGAGGCCCTGCACCGGGCCGGGCGTCCTGTCCTGGTGGGCACCACGGCCATTGAGACCTCAGAACGCCTCTCCCGGATGCTGAAGGCGCGGGGAATCCCCCATAACGTCCTGAACGCCAAGTACCACGAGCAGGAGGCGGTCATCATCGCCCAGGCGGGGCGCTCCGGCGCGGTGACGATAGCCACCCAGATGGCGGGCCGGGGTGTGGACATTCTCCTGGGCGGCAACCCGGAGGGGCTGGCCCGGGAGTGGCTCCGTCAGGAGGGGTACGACCTGACCCAGATTCGCCAGTCCCACTGGAACGAGGCAGTGGATATGCTCCGGCGGGGGCAGAACCCCACGGAGCGCTTCCCGGAGCGGTGGGCGGAGGTGCTGGCGCAGGCCTGGGCGGACTGCGCCGAGGACCGCAAGCGGGTGGTCGCGCTGGGCGGCCTGCACGTTCTGGGCGTGGAGCGGCATGAGGCGCGGCGGATAGACAACCAGTTGCGCGGCCGTTCCGGCCGTCAGGGCGACCCCGGCTCCTCCCGCTTCTACCTCTCCCTGGAGGACGAACTGATGCGCCGCTTCGGCGCCGACCGGGTCCAGGGCCTGATGGCCCGTGCCGGTATGGAAGACGCTCCCCTGGAGTTCGGCATCCTCAGCAGGACCATTGAGTCCGTCCAGAAGCGGGTGGAGGGGTACAACTTTGACCTGCGCAAGCACGTTCTGGAATACGACGACGTGGTGAACACCCAGCGGGAGGTCATCTACGCGCAGCGGCGGGAGGTGCTCAGTAAACCCGACCTGCGGGACCAGGTCCTGCGCATGGTGCGGGAGGAGATAGAAGGCCTGCTCCTGCTCCACTGTCCGGGCCCCGACCCGGAGGAGTGGGACCTGAAGGCGCTGCATGCCGAACTGCGCACGTTTCTGCCCCTGCCGGAGCGGCCGGACCCGCGCTGGGCGAACCTCTCCCGCGATGAGATTCTGGAGGAACTGACCGCTCTGGCCCGGCGGACGTACGAAGACCTGAACCGCAACCTGGGCTATCAGGTCTACCGGGACATGGTCCAGCAGGATGTGACGCTGGCGCTTCTGCGGGCCAGCAACGACCCGTTGCGACGGCTCATCTACCGGCGGGTGGTGGAGAACCTGGGCGCGGAGCCCGACGAGGAGACGGCGTCCCTTCCGCTTCGCCACCTGCCCGACGAGATCAAGGGAAAGATAGAGGCCGCCTTCCTGGAGGGGGTGCGGGTCTTCCGGGACCGGCAGGTCATCCTGAGCGCGGTAGATAACCTCTGGGTTCGCCACCTGACGGATCTGTCGGTCCTGCAGGAAGGGATCGGCCTGCGGGCCTACGGTCAGCAGAACCCGCTGGTGGCCTATAAGAGAGAGGCCCATGAGATGTACCAGGCGCTTCTGGGGCACATCCGGTCCCAGGTGGCGCGGACGGTCTTCCTGGTGCCTCAGGCGATGCCGCAGCCCCGGAGGCCGCGGCCGCTGCAGGCATTCCGGCCCGGCGTGCCGATGCCCACGGCGGCACAACCGGCCCTGCCGGCTCGTCCGGTGCCCGGCGGAGCGCGGCCTCAGCGTCCGGCTCCGGCGGCGACTCCGTCCGGGAAGCCATCGCGCCCGGCCCCGGCGGCGGTTCAGACACCGTCGGCCCCGCCCCCCGGCGCGCGCAAACTGGGCCGCAACGACCCCTGCTGGTGCGGGAGCGGGAAAAAGTACAAGAACTGCCACCTGCGGCAGGACGAGGAGGCCGGGCGGGTGCCGGTTGTCGCCACCCGCCCCCCGCAGACCCCCGGCCCGCGCCGGCGGAGGTAGACCGCAAAGCAGATGATTTTTCGTTGCGGCGGCTTCGCCGCCGCAACGAAAAATCATTTCCTTGAAGAGGAAATGCCACTGGTCAGTCGTCAGTGACCGGAGGACTCATATGGAACGTGAAGACCTGGTGGGCCGGGTAATGGCGGATATGGACCCGGAATTGCTGACCTTTCTGCGCACGCGGGTGAACTCCTTCGTGAAATGGGACCTGATCCGTTTTTTCGGCGAGAACCCCTATACCACCGACACGGCGGAGAACATCGCCCGCTATGCCGGTCGGAACGTGGAGACGACCCGGGCGGAACTGGCCGAACTGGCCGCGCAGGGCGTGCTGGTGGAGCACCGGCTGGGGGAGATGACCGTGTACTCTCTCTCCAGCGACCCGGAGATCCGCCGGCTCATCCAGCGGTTCCTGGAAGCGTCCAATGACCGGCAGTTCCGCGTGAAGTCCATCTACCACATCATCCGGGGTATGCGGTAGTATTTGACCACCGTGAATTTTGGCGAAACAGTTTAGCCGCTATGGGGCCAGAATGTGAACGGTATGACCGTTGTAGCGTAGGATTTATCCCAATGGCACTAACTTTTCGCGGTTCCGCAAGGCTCACTCTATGGGCAGTGCGATATGGCCCTGTTCCGTGTCATTGCGAGGGCGCGGAGCGCCCGAAGCAATCTCCTGAATGGCTTGTGGAGATTGCTTCGCCGCCTTTGGCGGCTCGCAATGACAGAGTGAGTTTTGCGTGATCGCCTTTCCGGGCTGTCGACAGGCTCAAAAGCCCGCCCCACGTCCAAATGTTAGTGGCATTGGGATTTTCCTGCATTGGGCAGGAATTGGCGCAAAACAGGATAAATCCCGGACTACAAGGGGATTTCTGGAAGTCTGACTTAGCCCGATGGGCTACACCGTTCACGTCAAAAATCAGTGAGGTGAGATAGTAGTTACAAATTGCCCAAAAAGTGTCCAAATTTCGGGGGTTCACTTCATGGTTC
>JBBIKR010000165.1:5371-6886 GCA_037445395.1 Thermoflexales bacterium | reverse complement strand
CAGCCCCTCCACCGCCCGCGCCATATCCGCCTCGCCGGGCTGGGTGTAGACCGCCGTTGTGGCCACCGACTCGTGCCCCAGGAGCGCCGCCACCGTCACCAGGTCCGCCCCCACCTCCCGCAGCAGGCGCGTGGCGAAGGTGTGGCGCAGCCGGTGAGGAGTTACCTCCACCCCCGCCGCCTTCCCCAGCGCCGCCAGCCGCATCTGGATGCCCCGCACTCCCAGCGGCCCCCGCTGGCCCAGGAAGAGATGGTCGCAGGGAGCAGGGGAGCAAGTCGCAGGGGCGCAGGGAGCAGGGGCGCAAGCCGCAGGGGAGCAGGGAGCAGGGTCGCAGGACGCAGGGCGCACCTCCAGGTAGGCCTGCAGGGCTTCCCTCGCCTCCCGATGCAGGGGGACTTCCCGGTACTTGCGCCCCTTGCCGGAGCGCACCCGCACCTTCCCGCTCCGCTCGTTGAGCACCACGTCCTCCACCCGCAGCGCGGCGGCCTCCGAGACCCGCAGGCCGGTGTACAGGAGCAGGTTCAGCAGCGCCTCATCCCGCCGGGCGGCGATCACCGCAGGGGTGACCCTCCCCGGCCCGGCCTTCGCCTCGGCCAGTTGCCGCCGGGCGGCGGCCTCCCGCCGGAGCCGGTACACTTCCTGGGCGGTGAGGGCTTTCGGCACCCGCCGGGCCTGGCGGATGCCCTTCACCCCGGATGCCGGATGGGTGGCGGTGCGGCCGGTCTCCACCGCCCAGGCGAAGAGGGCGCGCAGAGCGGCCAGCGCCCGGTTGACGGTGGCGGGCCTGCGGCCGGAGGAGACCAGGTGGTCGCGGTACTTCTGGATGTCAAAGGGGGTGACCTCGGGGAGCGGCACGTCCCGGCCGACCTGGCGGGCCAGCCAGTCAAAGAAGGCGGTCAGGTCGCGGCGGTAGGCGGCGACGGTGTGGGGGCTGGCGTCCTGGGCCTGCAGATGGGCGATGAACGCGTTCAGGTCTTCGCTCATCGGGCACCTCTCCGTTCCGGGCCTGCATTATGCGATGGGTTCTGGAAGGGATAGCGGCCCGGATTGGCCCGATTATAGCCCGGAAAGGCGGAAATGTCAACGCATAATGATGCTTATCTGCTTGCTATTGCCGGTTCTGCCTATCCGGGCTCTCACCGGGGTGGGGGGCATAGCCGTATGCCCGTACCTCCTCCACCGCCCGGATCCGCTCCCAGGCGGCGGGCAGGACCCCCAGTTTGCCCAGGAGCGGGGCAAAGTCTTTGATATGCCGCCACACCTCATCCCGCCCCCGCGCCCGCGCGGCGCGGAAGGCGGTGTGGAGCCAGGATGTGGCTTCCACTCCCTCTGGCCTGGTTACCTGGGCCAATGCCTGGGCGACGGCGGCCAGGGCCTCGGCACGGAGCGGGGCCTCCCTAATCCCCTCGGCGGCGGCCAGGGCGCGGGCCAGTCCATCCCGATCCCCCACCTGGGCCATAGCCTGGGCGACGGCGGCCAGGGCCTCGGCACGGAGCGGGGCCTCCCTAATCCCCT
>JBBIKR010000165.1:0-5271 GCA_037445395.1 Thermoflexales bacterium | reverse complement strand
CGGCGGCGGCCAGGGCGCGGACCAGCGCCTGGCGCGCCTGCCCTTCCTCCCCCACCTGGGCTAGCGCCAGGGCGACATCGGCCAGGGCCTCGGCACGTGGCCGAGGCCTCTCAATCCCTTCGGCGGCGGCCAGGGCGCGGGACAGGGCCTCGCCCACGAGCCGATCCCTGCACCTTCCTCCTCGCTCCCAGGCCGCCAGCCCAATCCGCCGGAACGCATCTGCCTGCTGCTCTGGTCCGATGATCAACTCCGCATACCGCAACGCCCGCTCCACCTCCCCCAGATGGGCCGTCGCCTCCAGCGCTTCCACCGGGACCTTGGTCGCCAGGGTGCGCAGGGTGCCATAGAGCAGGCTCCAGCCCACCACCGCCGGTAGCCCTTCCAGGCCCCGCCCCTCGGCCAGCTCCAGGCCCCGCTCCACGTCCCGCGCATAGGCCCGCCGGGTCGGGTCATAGTCCCGCTGCGCCGCGTACCAGGTTGGGTCTTCAATCAGGCGCCCCAGGGCCTCAAACGCCCCCGCTACCGCCAGGTGTGCCGAGAGGTGGCGGAAGGCATACCCGTCGTGTTCCCCCCAACGGGCCGGGTCGGTCCGGTAGTAGTCGGCGATGCGGCGGTGAAACGCCCTCAGGTCCAGTTTGCCTGCCAGAAAGTCGGCGAAGGAGCGGTGCACGATGCGCCAGGTCTCGCCTCCGTCCTGCTTCTCGCAGCGCAGGAACCGCTGCCAGCGCTTCAGGGTCCACCACACTTGCTCTTCTTCCGGCTGAGCGGCGTGGGCCGCCAGCCACGCCGTCGTCACCGGCTCGCCCGCCGCCCCCAGCCCGGCCAGAACCGGTTGCTCCTGCACCCTCCACTGCTTCCACTCCTTGTACGGCGCGTCGGGGGACGGGGCCATCCGCGCCCAGAAGGTCTCATAGTACCCCATCAGGCCCCGCGGCAGTCGGCTCAGGTCCAGCGGATCAAAGCCCGGCTCCTTGCAGGCGATGTCGGCCAGGACATAGTCCAGGTACTTGAAGTTCCCCTCGCTGGCCTCCTTGAGCGCGGCAACGAAGCGGTCCGTCGGGATGGGCGGTCTGGCCCCTTCCAGCGCCCGGCGGATCTCGTCCCGCTCCGCCTGCCGCCGCAGGTGCGCCTCAATGTCCGCTTGCTGGCGGGGGTCGTCCCAGGCGATGACCAGCGGCTCCGGCGTCGGCGTGTTGGGGTCGGCAGCGACGGGGTAGTCGCCGGGGCGGTGGGTGAGGAGGACGTAAGCCCCCCGGGGCAAACGGGAGGGGAGGAGGAGCCAGTTGGCCCCCGGCGGGACCCGGTCCGCCTCGTCCAGGCCGTCTATGACCACCAGGACCGGCTTTCCATCTGCCCGCTCCACGGCTTCCTGCAGGAGTTGGAGAAAGAAGCCGGAATCTTCCCCGGCCCGGGCGGGCAGATGGTCGTGGGGGAGGTTGTAGCGGGCGATCAGTTGGGCGCAGAGGTGGTTGAGGCACTGGTCGGGCCGGGTGATGCCCATAGAGGCGTCCACAAAGTGGATGGGGGCATGGTACCGTTTGGCGACCTCGGCGGCGATGGCCGTCTTGCCCAGCCCGGCGTCGGCGACGACCCGAAGGTAGGCGCAGGGGTACTGGCGGAAGGCTTTCTCCAGCCAGTCAAAGAGGAACTCGCGCCCCACGAACCACTGTGTGACAGTCTCAATGATGCTGTCGACGTCGTAGACATAGTCCTTCAGCGAGGGATAGCGCTGGAGGATGGTCTGGTAAACGGTGTTGTGGTCGCCGGTGATGATGAGGCTGCCGCTGACGTCCCCGCTGATATGGACAGAGCGTTCTTCCTTGAAGCCGGGTTGCTCTTCGGCCATTACTTCTCCACCTTATTGTGATCACCTGTGATGATAACATTCCCGCTCGCGTTCCCACCGATGGCGACCGAGCGAGCCCCGGCGGCGATAACCGTCACTCCGGCGGCCTGGGCCTGCTCCCACAGGCGGGCAACTTCGGCGTGCAGGTCAGGGTCCTCCTGCAGGGCGCGGGCGATCTCGGCGCGGAGGGCCTCGCGCAGGGCCGCGTTATCGGGCAGGGCGGCGGCAGTCTGGGCCACCTGCTCCACGTTCTTCTTGCGGCGCAGTTTCTCCCACAGGGCTCTGGCCCGCTCCCAGGCGGCCTCGCCCAGTTTCTTGCCGACCTCCTCGGCGGCTTTTTCGCCCACTTTCAGCAGGTAGGGCAGGAAGGGGGCGAGGAAGGCGGTCAGTTGCTGGGCCAGCGTCTGGATGTCCATTCACGCACCTCCTTTCGGTCGTGTGGTTTCTGCTCCCATTTCCCGGCGTCGGGCAGAGACTGGTCGGAAGGGAGGGCCGGAACTCCGGCGGATTCTTCATTAATGCTTTAGCACATTGGCCTGCTCTGTGCAAGGGCAGCCTTCCGGGGGCTTGTGCAGCAAATCCTCTGCAGGGAGCACCGTACCCATAGAAATGGGGAATATGGGGGTTTTGCGGGCGGGCTACGCCCGCCCGCAAAACCCCCATACCCCCTTCGTACCCACAGGGGGCGAATTACTGCGCAAGCCCTCCGGCCTGGCAGGAATTCATCGCCGGGGGGAAGAAAGCCGCAACCCTCAGGGATTCCGGCCTCCCCGCTCCCAGGCCTCCCGCAACCGCTCCCGTTCCCGCCGCACCGGCCCCAGCCCCGCCAGGGGTCGGGAGAGGGCCAGCGCCAGGCGCACCATCAGTGCCAGGTCCCAGGTCCGCACCCCATAGAGGACGTCCATCCAGTACAGCCGCGAGACCCCCGTCACCATCGCCAGCACGAGGAGCCCCATCGCCGCCAGAAATCCCCACCACCAGACCGCATCCGCCTGCTGAGGGAGCGAGCGAAGCCTCAGGACGGCATCGGCCACGATGGTCCCTGCGCCGATGAGATACTCCAGGGCCAGCAGGGAGTTGACCTGCCACCTCGCCTGCACCTCCAGCAGTTCCATCTCCTCCGAGGGGAATACCCTCCGGCGTTCCCGCACCGCCCGCAGCACGGTCAGCCAGGTCCCCGTCACCGTCCACAGTTCCCACCGCCGCGCCCATCCCCTCCGGCCGACCATCCGTTCGGCCAGGGCCAGCAGTACGAGGACCAGGTATTTGGGCACGATCAGCAGGAGGGTGAGGGCCGTGCTGACCAGCGCCAGCGAGGCGGGGGCCGGCGGCGCCGGGGACCACTCCGGCGGGTTGGCGGCGAGGGAGCGGGCCAGCACCCCGATCCGCCAGCCGGTTCGCTCCCATCGGCGGTACGTTCTTTCCAACCTGTCTGCTTTTCCCCGGATCACCCGCCACACCACCGGCGCCACCCGCCACAACTCCGTCTCCCCTTCCCGCCACCATTCGGTGGGATAGACGGTCACCCGCTCCACCATCCCCATCCGCTCCAGGTCCTGGAGGGAGTCGGCGGTCGTGGCCGGGTCCGTCTTCCAGACAGCGGCGGCCAGCGCCGGGCCGAAGGGCCCGCCCCGCGCCGTCCGCCAGATCAGGCGCCCCATCTGTTTCCGCCGGTTGTCGCCCATCCGCCACCACTGGCGATTCACCAGACGCCGGAGTTGCTTCCAGTTGTCGGCCATCCGCTCCGGTTCCAGGCTCTGATCGGCGGCGTCCCAGCCGGCGTCGCGGGCGATGAAGGCGGCCAGGCGCAGGCCCTCCGGGTGCCAGCCCAGGGCCTCCGCCGTCCGGGTCATCCGCTCCCGTTCCGGCGGGGTGAGGGGGCGCTCCAGGACCCGTTCCACCAGGCGGACGGTCTCGTCTTCGGCCAGGCCGCGCAGGGGGATTTCGGCCACCCGCTCCGGTCCGAAGCGGCCGGCCATCTCCCGCTGCACGTCCGTTCCGAACTGGGTGGTGACCACCACGACGACCTGGGGGCCGAGGGGGAGCAGGAGTTCCCTCAGCGCTTCCAGGTGCTCTTTTCCCCGGGCGGTGGCGCCGGGGGTGATGTCGTCCACGATGATGAGGAGGCGACGGGTGGGAAGGGCGGCCCAGCGGGCCCAGGCGGCCGCTTCCCGGCCGGGGGGAGGGTCCAGGCTGGCCTGCCAGCAGGCGTGGGCCAGCAGACCCTCCGGTGCCCAGTCCTTCAGCAGGAGGACGCCGTCGCGGAAGGCGCGGCGGACGGTCTCGTCCCGGGCCAGGGCTTCCACCAGGGTGGTCTTTCCGGCGCCGGCGACGCCGTGGATGACGACGGCGCGCCAGCGGGGCTGACGGAATCCGTCCCAGGCGGTGATCCGTTGGCGCAGGTGGGCCAGTTCTTTTCGTTCCACGTAGAGGTGGAGGGCGGCGGCGGGGGGTGGGGAGAGGGGTTGGGGTTTTCCCTTCTCCCACCATTCCCGGAAGGTGCGGATGTTCGGCCCGTGGAGGTTCCCCAGCGTCTGGCGGACATCCTCCCAGGTCCGGCCGATGGGGGCGATGGTGTCCAGGGCGTCGGCCACGGTCCAGTCCAGCCCGGCCTCCCGGAACCGGCAGTACAGGGTGACCAGCAGCCAGACCAGGCTCTCCATATCCACAGAGGGTCGGTCTCCCCGGAGCCAGTGGGAGAGGGTGCTCTCGGCGATGTGGGCCTCGGCGGCGAGGTCCCGCTGCTTCAGGCCCAGGCGGTGCATCCATTCCCGGAGCGCTTCCGCAAAGAGGGCCGGTTGGGTTGGGGGTTTTCGGGAAGGGCTCATCGGCGCGTTCCGGCACGGTTTTTGCCCATTTTATCCCGATTGAGGCCAATGGGCAAGTTTTGAACCGTCTGGAGCAAGTTGGCCGGATTGACCGGGCAAGTGGTTTCCGGGTATGATGGGCGTGGATATCCCGATGGCCGGGCCCGGCACGATTCCAATCCAGCAGGGGCTCGGGGAACCGGTTCTGCCGTGCCCTCAAAGGAGGGCGAAATGAAGAAAAAGCGGTCCATCTCCCGGGGTCGCGCCCGTCGGGGGGTGCGCTTCAGCGGCACGCCCCGCCAGCGGGAGTTGAAGCGGCTCATCGTGGAGATTCTGCGGCGCGGGCGCGCTGCGTGAGGGGCGGGGGCGGGCTTGCCCCGTCGGCCCCGAGTCGGTATAATGGGGGCCGGGCCGGGAGGTCCGGTTCCCCATTTTTTTGCCGGAGGTGAGCGATGGAGGAGCGGAAAGAAGGGGAGGTTGCGTTTGGACGGCCGGTGGGGCGGGCGCGGCGGGCGAAGCCGCAGCGGGTGACGCCGTATCAGGATACGGAGACGCCGCGGAATGCGGTGATCTACGTGCGGGTGTCGCGGGAGGAGCAGGCGCAGGGGCACTCGCTGG
>JBBIKR010000164.1:0-7091 GCA_037445395.1 Thermoflexales bacterium | reverse complement strand
TTTATTCGGCCCCCCTGGGCTGCACCATAGCCGCCCGCGCTTTCGGGGCGCCCGCCGGCCCCCCCCCCGCCCGGGGGGGGGCGGGGGGGCGCGCGGGGGGGGGGGGGGGGCCCGCGGCCCCCCGCCGCAAAACCCCCTCGCTCATCCGTAGCGGGCGATGAACGCTTCCGCCATCTCCACCAGGTCCCGATTGCCGATAAAGAGCGCTGTCCTCTGGTGAAGCGCCTCGGGGACGATGTCCAGGATGGGGCGCCGCCCGTCGGAAGCGTACCCTCCGGCATGTTCGGCGATGAAGGCCAGCGGGGCCGCCTCATAGAGGAGCCGCAGTTTCCCCTTCGGCTTGCTGGGGTCCTTGTAGTCCTCAGGGTAATAGAATACCCCGCCTTCCAGCAGGTTGCGGTGAAAGTCGGCAACCAGCGAGCCGATATAGCGGCCGGAGAGCGGCTTCCGGGGGTTTTCCTCATCCATCCCCTGGAGCCAGCGGGTGTACCGCCGCACCCCTTCGCTCCAGTACTTCTCATTGCCCTGGTTGACGCTGTAGTACTTGGGCTCCGCCGGGATACGGATATTCGGGTGGGAAAGCAGGAATTCTCCCACGCCCGGGTCCAGGGTGAAACCGTGCACCCCGTTGCCGGTGGTGTAGACCATCATGGTGCTGGAACCGTAGATGATGTACCCGGCCGCCGCCAGGTCCCGTCCCGGCTGAAGGCAATCTTCCACCGTTCCCGGACCGGCGGGAGTGCGGCGGCGGTAAATGCCGAAAATCGTGCCGATACTGGCATTCACGTCAATGTTGGACGACCCGTCCAGGGGGTCAAAGACCAGAACGTAGCGGCCCGTTGGGTAACCCTCGGGGATGGGGATGATGTCCGGCTCCTCCTCGGAGGCCATCACCGCCAGCCGACCCGTATAGGAGTTCATGCGGATAATCGTCTGGTTGGCGAAGACGTCCAGTTTCATTTGTGCTTCGCCCTGGACATTGGTCTTGCCTACCAGGCCGAGAATCTGGACCAGACCGGCGCGGGAGGTCTCGCGGGCGATGATTTTGGCCGCCAGCGCGATGTCGTACAGGAGACTGGTGAAGACGCCGGTGGCCTCCGGGTAGGCCCGCTCCTGCTCCAGGATGTGCCGTTCTATGGTGATGATCTCCTCAGGCATGGCTCACCCCGTGTACCAGACCCATTTGGAGCCGCGCATATCGCGGATGATGTCGGTGGTGGAGAGGATACCCAGAGGGGTGCCGTCCTCATCCACGACCAGGAGGCGGTGAATCTGGTTTTCCAGCATCTTCTTCGCCGCTTCGGCCACCGGTGCCTCTTTGGAGATGGTGACGACGCCGGGGGTCATGACGTCGGCGGCGCGAATCTGGCTCAGGTCCTCCCCGTAGTGGGCGATGGCGTCGGTGTGAGAGACGACCCCCAGAGGCTGGGTTCCCTCCCCTTCGGCAACGATGATCGCGTGAATGTCGGCATCGGCCATCACCCGCACCACCTCCTGGAGGGGAGTATCGGGTTTGCAGAAGATGACGCCTTTGTGATAGATGTCTCGGACCAGGTGTTGAGCCATTGGGAAACCTCCTTGAGCGTTGTACAGGGTTCAGGCCTCCGGCTTCTTGAAGCCAGGAAGTCGGGGGCTACCGCCAGAGGATGAAATAGTAGCCCAGGATCACCGCCCAGAGAATACTGTCTATCCGGTCCAGCGCGCCGCCGTGGCCGGGGAAGAGGGTGCCGCTATCTTTGGCACCCACCTGACGTTTCACCATAGAGATGGCCAGGTCGCCCAGCGGGGAAAGAACCGCCACGAGCAGGCCGATCCCTGCGCCGTCTATGGCCCGGGGGCCGGTAGGACCGGCCACCAGACTCCAGAGGGCCGCCAGGCCTGCCGTCAGGAGCGAACCGATGACGATTCCCCCAATATATCCCTCCCAGGTCTTGCCCGGGCTCAGCGTCGGGGCCATTTTATGGCGGCCCCAGGTGCGGCCGACCATGTAGGCACCGCTATCGGCGAACCAGACGGCGGGCAGGACGGTCATCACCCACCAGAGGCCATCGGGCATGCTCCGCATGCGGATGAGGTGCCAGCCACACCACCCCACATAGAGAGCCCCGACCACCGTCAGCGACCAGTCGGCCACCGGTTTGCCCTGCCGATGAGCCAGTTGCCAGGCCAGAGAGCCCAGCAGGGCCAGAGAGAGGCCGGGGCCGAAGAGCCCCCATCCGGGGAACTGGGCATCCAGCAGGAGTACCCACAGGAGGAGCAGTGCCCAGGACAGAGCAGGGCGGAAGTGGTCCTTTTCCATCAGGCGGCAGAATTCCACCACCGCCACCGTCAGCACGACGAGGACAAGGGCGAAGAACCCGATACCCCCTACCTTGATCAGGGCGATGACAACAGGAAGGGCAATCAGGGCCGTGAGCAGGCGGGCGCGCAACACGTGGAAGAGCAACTCCGCAGGGAATTGGAAATCGGCGAATCAGGCGGTCGCCGGGTCAACCACTCCGGGGTTCTCCATCGGTGAGAATGCGGCCAAAGCGGCGCTCGCGCCGGGCGTACTCGGCCAGGGCTTTGTAGAACTCGTCCTTATCAAAATCCGGCCAGTAGACCGGGGTGACGTAGTATTCGGCGTAGGCGCCCTGCCAGATCAGAAAATTGCTCACCCGCATCTCTCCGCTTGTGCGGATGATAAGGTCGGGGTCGGGGAGGCCGGCCGTGTAGAGGTAGCGGGAGATGAGGGCCTCATCCACCGCTTCGGGAGGGACACCGTCCTGGATGATGCGGCGGACCGCGTCCACAATCTCCGCCCGTCCACCGTAGTTGAAGGCGACGTTCAGGATGAGCCGCTGGTTATCCCGGGTCAGGTCCAGCGCCTGGCGGATTTTGGCCGCCAGCCGGTCGGGCACCCGTTCTAGCCGCCCGACATGGCGAATCTGGACGCCTTCCCGGTGGAGTTCGGGAAGTTCCCGGTCAATCATCCGCTCCATGATGTCCAGCAGGCCTTCCACCTCATCCCGGGGGCGTTCCCAGTTTTCGGTGGAGAAGGCGTAGATGGTGAGGATGCGAACGCCAAATTCCACCGCCGCGCGCAGGATGCGGCGGAGGTTCTCCGTCCCAGCGCGATGACCAGCCAGGCGCGGAAGCCCTCTGGCCTGGGCCCATCGGCCGTTCCCATCCATGATGATGCCAACATGGACGGGGATTTTCTCCAGCGGAGGGTATACTTTTTCCTCTTTCGGTTGAGTCATTGGGGCAAAATCGGAGACGGTTCCTCTGGAACGATGCGGGTAAGGCGGTGAGTCAACGGGTGCCAGGTGCAGGAGTATTATACCACTGTTCTGTCTTTTCGGCAAAAAGGTTTTCTGGTCAGATTTCCATAACTTCCCGGGTCTTCCGCTCGCCGATCTCCTCTGCCCGCTCCGTATACCGGTCGGTCAGTTCCTGGAGTTCGTCGCGGGCCTGATAGAACTCGTCCTCAGAAATCAATTTCTCCTTCTCAAACTCCCGGAGGTCATCCAGGGCTTCCCGGCGGATGTTCCGCAGGGCCACTTTGGCCTCCTCCACCCGTCGGCTGACCATGCGCGCCAGTTCTGTCCGACGCTGTTCCGTCAGCGGAGGGATGACCAGGCGGATGATGCGGCCGTCGTTGGAGGGAGTGAGGCCCAGGTCGGATTTCAGGATGGCCCGCTCTATGTCCCCCAGCGAGGAAGGGTCGTATGGACGGATGGTGAGCAGTTGGGGCTCCGGCGCGCTGATGACGGCCAGTTGGTTCAGCGGGGTGGGGACACCATAGTAGTCCACCATCACCCGCTCCACCAGGGCCGGGCTGGCCCGACCGGTGCGGATGGCCCGGAAATCCGCCTCCAGAACCTCCAGGGTCTTCTTCATACGGTCTTCGGTCTCACGAAGCAAATCCCGGATCATGCCCTCCTCCTGGGAAAAAGGGAGTCACAAGATTCAGCGATTCGCTGAGTCTTTTGACGCCTGGTCTTCTCAACGGGAGATCAGGGTTCCCACCTTTTCGCCCAGAACGGCCCGCTCCAGGCTCCCCGGCTGCCACAGGTCCAGGACGATGATGGGCAGGTCGTTATCCATGCAGAGGGAGATCGCCGTGGCGTCCATCACGCCGACCCGCATATTGAGGGCTTCCATGTAGGTCAGGTGGTCAAACCGCTGGGCGTCAGGATTCTGGCGGGGGTCCTCAGAATAGACGCCGTCTACTTTGGTGGCCTTGATGAGCAGGTCGGCGTCAATTTCCATCGCCCGCAGGGCCGCGGCGGTGTCGGTGGTGAAGAAGGGGTTGCCCGTACCGCCGCCGATGATGACGACCCGCCCTTTTTCCAGGTGACGGATGGCCCGCAGGCGGATGTAGGGTTCAGCGATGGTGTGCATCTCAATGGCCGTCTGGACGCGGGTCTCCACCCCCATCCGCCCCAGGGCGTCGGCCAGGGCCAGAGCATTCATAATGGTCGCCAGCATGCCCATGTGGTCGGCGGTGGCGTGGTCCATTCCGTGCTCCAGGCCGTCCCGCCCGCGCCAGATGTTGCCAGCGCCGAGGACGATGGCGACCTCCACCTCATAGTTCCGCACGGAGACGATTTTGGCCGCCACCTCTTCGGCCCGCCGGGGGCTGATGCCGTAGCCGGAGGGACCGGCCAGGGACTCCCCTCCCAGTTTCAGCAGGACTCGCCGGTACTTCGCCACGGTCATATCCACCTCCCGATAGAACCCTCCCGCAGGGGGGACCTGCGGGAGGGCTTTCAGTGATTATATGCTCTCACCCAGTTCGTAGCGGGCAAATCGGCGCACGACGATGTTCTCGCCCAGCAGGGCGGTATGCTCTTTGAGGACCTGCTCCACCGTCCGGTCTTCGTCCTTGATGAACGCCTGCTCCAGCAGGCAGACGGACTGGTAGAACTTCTCCAGTTTCCCCTGGACGATGCGGTCCACCACGTTTTCGGGCTTGCCTTCTTCCAGGGCCTGGGTGCGATAGATGCGTCGCTCTTCCTCCACCACCTCGGCGGGTACCCGGTCGCGGGAGAGGTAGCGGGGGTTGGCGAAGGCAATGTGGAGGGCCAGGTCGTGGGCCAGGGCGCGGAACTCCTCGGTGCGGGCGACAAAATCGGTCTCGCAGTTCAGTTCCAGGATCACGCCCACCCGGCTGCCGTGGTGGACATAGGCCTCAATGACGCCCTCCCGGGCAGCGCGGTCCACTTTTTTGGCGGCTTCGGCCAGTCCCTTCTCCCGCAGATAGGCGACGGCGGCATCAAAATCGCCGCCGGTGGTCTCCAGCGCCTTGCGACAGTCCAGCACTCCTGCGCCAGTGGCTTCGCGCAGTTCCTTCACCATTGCAGTTGTGATTTCCAACGTCAACCTCCTGGAATGGGCGTAGCGCAGATGGTTCCTGCGTTATCTCTCGTCTTCTTCGTCTTCGTCCTCAAATTCTTCTTCGTACTCGGCCAGGTACTCTTCTTCCTCCTCCGCCGGATACGCTTCCTCCGGTTCAAAGGCCTCGTACTCTTCGCCCTCCTCCGGCAACCACTCCTCTTCTCCCGCAAATTCTTCCTCAAAGCGCCCTTCACGGATGCGGGCGAGGGTGGCGGCGCTGAGGTACTGTTCGGTCTCCTCGGGGATTTCCTCTTCCGGAGCCATTTCCTTGCGCAGGGCCAGCCCCTCCAGAGCGGCGTCGGCGATGAGGCCGGTGATCAGCCGGATGGCGCGGATGGCGTCGTCGTTGCCCGGGATGACGTAGTCTATGGGGTCGGGGTCGCAGTTGGTGTCCACGATGGCGATGACGGGAATATCCAGGATGTTTGCTTCCTTCACCGCCGTCGCTTCCCGGTGCACGTCCACGACGTAGAGGAGGTTGGGGAGTTGACGCATCTGCTTGATGCCGCCCAGGCGGGCGTTCAGCCGGGCGATTTCCCGCTGAAGTTTCAGGGCCTCCAGTTTGGTCAACCGCTCAAAATCCCCCCGGGCCTGGCGTTCTTCCAGTTCCAGCAGATAGTCAATCCGTCGGCGAATGGTCCGCCAGTTCGTGAGGGTGCCGCCCAGCCAGCGCTGGTTCACGTAGGGCATCCCGCACCGCTGGGCTTCGTGGGCGATGACCTCCTGGGCCTGCTGTTTGGTGCCGACGAAGAGGATGGTCCCCCCGTTGGCGACCGTTTCCCGGGTCACCTGGACGGCCTGTTCCAGGGCAGTGAGCGTTTTCTGAAGGTCAATGATGTGCACCCCGTTGCGCTCGGTGAAGATGTAGGGTCGCATCTTCGGGTTCCAGCGCCGGGTGCGGTGTCCGAAGTGCACGCCGGTCTCCAGCAGCGTGCGCATCGTTGTGACGGCCATAGTGTTCACCTCCTTATCTGTTGGTTCCTCCGCTTCCTTCTTCCCGCCCGGGGACCGGTTGGCCACTCCGGCACAGCCCGAACGGTCCGGAAGCGTGCGATTTCGGCCTGCAGGCCGGGGGTGATTGTACCACAAAAGCCCGGATGCGGCAAGCGGGCGCGTTGGGTGTACCGGCTCCCACTTGACGAAGGGACAAGAAAATGGCATAATAAAGCAGGCCAGAGTTAAGGGCTACGGCCTGCCCTGGGGGCAGGTTCATATCCGGGCCACCTTTAAGGAGGAAAAATGGCACGCTGTCCAGAATGCAACACCATTCTTCCCATCCCGCCGGACGTTGCCCTGTACGATCGTCTGTACTGCGAGGAGTGCGGGGCCCTCCTGGAAGTCGTCAGCCTGAATCCTCTGGAACTGGAATACGTCTTTGACTACGAGGACCTGGAAGAAGAAGAACTGGAGTGGGAAGAAGAGGAGGAGTGGGAAGAAGAGGACCTCTTTGACGAGGACCTGGAAGAAGAGGAAGAGGAGTGGTAATCACCCGGGGCGCAGATGGTGTTTGCTGCGACAACGAACGTCGCAGCCACTGGTCTGTTTCCCGGCTACCGGTCACTCCCGCAAGCCCGGGACCGAGAGGGCAAGGTTCAGGAGTAGAGAAAAGGGGTTTTGCGGCGATGGCCCGCGGGCTCGCCGCAAAACCCCCTTTTGGAACAACCCGCCCCCGCCCGCCCTGGGGCCCACCACCCCCCCCGGGGGGGTTG
>JBBIKR010000163.1:0-7463 GCA_037445395.1 Thermoflexales bacterium | reverse complement strand
TTATGATTCCCGGGCCGGCACCAGGCGCAGGAAGCCCCGGTTGCCGACCCGCAGGACGGCCTCTTTCTCCGGATCAACGACGGTCTCTACGCTGGTCACCTTCACCCCATCCAGGAGGACACTCCCCTGCTGGATCAGACGGCGGGCGTCGCTCTTGGAGCGGGTCATCCCGGCGGCGTGGATCAGGTCCACGATGTTGACCGGTCCCCGCAGTTCCCAGACGGGCATCTCCGGCGGGAGTTGCCGTTCCTGGAAGACCCGGCGGAAGTGCTCTGCGGCGGCGTCGGCGGCCTCGCGGCCGTGGAAGATGTCCACAATCTCCCATGCCAGCCGCTTCTTGGCCTCCATCGGGTGGAGAGAGCCGTCGGCGATGGCCGCTTTGATCCGGGCAATCTCCTCCGGTGTCCAGCGGGTCACCAGGTCAAAGTAGTTGGGCATCGCCTCGTCCGGGATGGACATCACCTTGCCGTACATCTCCTCCGGCGGCTCGTCCACGCCGATGTAGTTGCCCATGCTCTTGGACATCCGCATTTTGCCGTCGGTGCCGACCAGGATGGGGTAGGTGATGCAGACCTGCGGGGGCAGGCCGTAAGCCTCCTGGATTTTTCGCCCTACCAGCAGGTTGAAGAGCTGGTCCGTACCGCCGATCTGGACGTCGGCCCGCAACATCACCGCGTCGTACCCCTGGGCCAGAGGGTAGAGGAACTCGTGCAGCCAGATGGCGTCCCCGTCCGCGTACCGCCGGGCGAAGTTCTCCCGCGCCAGAAACTGCTGGACGGTCACCTGCGCGGCCAGGAAAATAAAATCCTCGTAGGAGAGTCTGGAAAGCCATTCCCCGTTGTACCGGACTTCCGTCCGTTCCGGGTCCAGAATCTTGAAGGCCTGCTGGACGTAGGTGCGGGCGTTGGCCTGGACCTGTTCGCGCGTGGGGCGGGGACGGGCCTTGTCGCGGCCGGACGGGTCGCCGATGAGCGCGGTGTAGTCCCCGATGACGAAGATGGCCTGATGCCCCAGTTCCTGAAAGAGCCGCAGTTTGCGCATGGTGACGGTGTGGCCCAGGTGGAGGTCGGGGGCGGTGGGGTCGTATCCGCAGTAGACTCGCAGGGGACGGCCCTCCTTCAGACGCTCCCGCAGTTCCTGGGTCATCCGTTCTTTAATCTGATCATCACCAAATTCGGCCCCGTGCATCAGCAGGGCAACCTGGTCGTCTATGGATAACGGTTTCATGGCCGGCTCCTGATGGAAAGGATACAAGGATGCAAGGATACAAGGATACAAGGATGCAAGGGTACAAGGTGCGAGAAGGAGAGGCGAGGCCTCAAAGAAAGATGGTCAGATGTTCGGTGGGGGCAGATGAGGGCGGATTGTAGCGCGGAGGGGCCACAGGCCCGGCATGCCGCGCTACAATCCGCTAACGTAGATGTAGGTGAGCGCTCTCCAGCGGTTCATGTCCTGTGTCTGACCCGATGGGTGTGTAATTATGATAACCCAATTTGTCCAGATTGCAAGTGGGCCGCAGCGAAAAATAACAGAGGGCGGGTGCGTGGTTGACAAAATGTACAGGCTGGGTTACCATCTCTAAAAATCCGCTCCGTTTTGCATAGGAGAGTGTTGTATGGAAACGACCATTCGCATGGGCCACGGTGCGGGAGGACGTATGATGGCGGACCTTATCCAGGAGGTCTTTCTCCACCATCTGGATAATCCTCTCCTGCGCCAACTGGCCGATTCCACCGTCCTGGCCCTTGCCGGGAATGGCCGAATTGCCATTTCCACCGATTCCTTTGTCGTGCGACCGCTCTTCTTTCCGGGCGGAGACATCGGCTCACTGGCCGTCCACGGTACCGTCAACGACCTGGCCATGCGCGGCGCCCGTCCCCTCTGGCTCACCGCCGCCTTTATCCTGGAAGAAGGATTGTCGCTGGAGGTCCTTCAACGGATTACCCGGTCTATGGCGACGGCCGCCCAGGAGGCAGGAGTCCTCATCGTTGCGGGGGATACAAAGGTGGTAGAGCGGGGCCACGGGGATGGAGTCTACATTAACACCACCGGCGTCGGGGTGGTGCCCGACGGGGTGGATGTGGCCCCCCATCGCATCCGTCCCGGCGACGTCATACTGATCAACGGCACGATTGGCGATCACGGCATCGCCGTGCTCAGCGAGCGAGAAGGGCTGGGCTTTGAGACGGAACTGGTCTCCGACAGCGCGCCGTTGAACGGACTGGTGGAGGCACTGCTGACGGCGGCCCCCCATACCCACTGCCTCCGGGACCCGACGCGGGGCGGGGTGGCGGCCGCGCTGAACGAACTGGCCGTCGCGGCCGGAGTGGGGGTGGAACTGGATGAGGCCGCCGTGCCCATCCGTCCGGCCGTTATGGCGGCCTGCGAGATGCTGGGATTTGACCCTCTGACGGTCGCCAACGAAGGAAAACTCATCGCGTTCGTCCCGCCGGAGGAGGCGGAGGCCGCCCTGGACGCGCTGCGGGCCCACCCGCTGGGTCGGGATGCCGCCCGCATCGGCCGGGCGACGGCGGAGCACCCCGGCCTGGTCCTGGCCCGCACCGGCATCGGTGGGCGGCGGGTGGTGGACATGCCGCTGGGGGAGTTGCTCCCCCGGATCTGCTGATGGGAGGTGTGGTGTGAGGTGAGGTGACCGCCACCTTATGATGACTTGTCACTCCTCATAGATGTGGTATAATTTTTCCAGCGCCACCCTAGCTCAATCGGCAGAGCAGCCGCTTCGTAAGCGGCCGGTTGTCGGTTCAACTCCGACGGGTGGCTCCTGAACCCCCTGGGGGCCCGAATTTGGGGCTGTGCCCCCGGCCCCCGACGTTCCCACACTCCAACAGGCCCCGGAATCCGGGGCTTTTTCTGTATGACGGATGACGGTATCGCCTCCGCACCGACCAGACCCCTGGCGCCTGGCCTGGCGCACGGCCACGGGGAATATCCCGCTGGCGGTGTGTCTCTTCGTACTGGCGCTCTACCTCCTGCTCCTGGCATGGATCCCCCAGTTCTCTCCCGGTCCGGCGACGACAGACCGATGGCTGGTCCAGACCCGCTTTGGCCCCTGGACCGGCACCATGTATCGGCTGGGCCTCTTCTCCCTCGCCGGTTCTCCTGCCATATCGGTCCTCCTTTCCCTGCTGGCGTTCCTGCTGTTTCTGCGGACTGCAGACCTGACGGATGCGCTCCGTTCCCGCTTCCGTGACCGGGACAATCGTCGGTGGTGGGATGGAGTGTTCCCCCTTCTGGCCTGTCTGGGCACGCTGGTTCTGCTGGGGGGACTGCTGATCGGTCACCGTTGGGGATGGCGGGAGGAGGGCCTGGTTGGCCCGGAGACCGCTTCATTTCCGGGCCACGATAAAGGAGCACCGAGGTCATACCTCGTTGGTTTCGGGCCCTCGCTGACCGTTCGGGCCACCGATGACGCCGACCGTCCCCTGAAACTCCAGCAGACTGCCCGGGAGTCGGCGCAAACGGAACTGGTCCTGTATCTGACCCCCTCGGCTCCGGAGCGCTCGTTCGCCATACCGGAGAGCGGTCTGGTGGTGCGATTGGGGGTCCGGGGTGACCTCTCTGCGCAGAGCCCGATTCTGGTGGAAATCTTCCGGGCCCCCGGGGGCGAGCGGGTTCAGGAAGCGACGATGGAGGGGGACCGATTCTCTCTGACGGTAGACAGGGTCCATCTGGAGATTTCCCGTCAACCCTATCCTCTCCTGGCTCTCGCCGATGACCCGGGGCTCTGGCTGAAGTGGGTGGGGCTGGTTCTGGGAACGATGGGGCTGGTTGGCACACTGAGCCTGGGAGGACGGAAAGGACGAATTCCGGGCCTTCTCCTCTCCGCATTCACCGTACTGGTCGCTGGCATGACGGGTTACAGTTTGGGGACTCGCGGGACACTGGGAGCACTACCCTTCCAGTTGGAAGTGACTGCCCTCTGGCTGGCCGGTCTGGGGGTCTGGCTGATCCGGCGGAGAGAAGGTTGACGGTTGCCGGACAATACGGTATACTCATAGTCGGTAGCCGGTAGCCGTTAGCGACCAGCAACTAATGGGCTAACGACTAACGGCTACCCACTAACGGCTAAACTCAGGAGGAGCGCCGATGAAGGTTTCTTGCCTGCAGGAGAATCTGGCTCGCGGACTGAGCGTGGCCGGACGGGCAGTCTCTGCCCGTTCTGCTCTCCCCATCCTCAGCCATATCCTTTTCACCACCGATGAGGGGCGGCTTCGTCTTTCCTCCACCAACCTGGAGATGGGCATCCACTGCTGGATCGGCGGACGGGTAGAAGAAGAGGGGGCCATCGCCGTGCCGGCCCGTACCGTCATTGACCTGGTCAACGCCTTCCCGCCGGACCGGGTGGACCTGCGCCAGGAAGTGCGCACGATGACCCTCAACGTCCGCTGCGGGCGGAGTGAGGCCAACATCAAAGGGCTGGACGCAGTAGATTTTCCGCCTATCCCGACCCCTGAAGAGGGTGCGGCAGACGGCATCTCCATAGACCCGGAGACGTTGCGGACCGCCATCAGCCAGGTCGCCTTTGCGGCCGCCACCGATGAGGCCCGCCCCACTCTGACGGGCGTGCTCCTGCGGTGGGAGGCGACGGCCGCAGGCCCCACCCTGACCCTGGCCGCCGCCGATGGCTACCGCCTGGCAGTCCGGCGGACCCCGCTACCGGAGGGTGAGGTTGAGCGCCCCATCAGCGTGATTGTACCGGCCCGGACGATGGTGGAGTGGGCCCGCATCTGCGGTGAACTGGCGAAAGGCCGCGAGGAACGCCCGCCGGTCCGCATCACCTTCACCCCGGACGGCAGCCGCATCATGTTCCAGGCCCAGACCCCGCCCGATGCCCCGGTCCCGATGGAAGTCGTGCTGGTCTCCCAACTGATCCCCGGCACCTTCCCCGATTACCAGCAACTGATCCCGCGCGACCGGAACACCCGGCTGATCACGGGGACCGCCGAACTGCTGAAGGCCTGCCAGACGGCGCACATCTTCGCCCGCGAGAACACCAACACCCTGCTCTTCCATATCCATCCGGGCTCCGACCTGGAGCCGGGACGGCTGGTCGTCTCCGCCACCTCTGCCGAGACCGGCAGCGACGTGACCGAACTGGACGCGGCCATAGAAGGGGCGGCCGTGGAGATTGCCTTCAACGTGAAATTTATCCTGGACGCGCTGGGGGTGGTCAACTCGCCGCAGGTGATGATGGACATTATCTCCCCCTCCAGCCCGGGGGTCATCCGACCGGTCGGCGGGGACGACTTCACCTACGTGGTCATGCCGATGACGCTGGAACGATGATGGCTCAAACCTACCCGGTCCAAACGGTAGACGAGGCCTACCATGCCTGCCACCCGGACCTGGCGCTGGAGGCCGGGGACCCGCGCTACGTGCCGCTGACCCCTGTGCGGGGTGGATTTGACCTGCCGGTCACCATCGCCAACAACATCCGTCGTACGCCTTCCGGCTATTTCCATCAACAACTGGTCACTGGCCATCGGGGGTGCGGAAAATCCACCGAACTGAAGCGGCTCCAGGCCCACCTGCGGGAGGCGAAATACTTCGCGGTCTACGTGGATACCGAAGCCCTTCTGGACCTGGGCGACGTGACTTATCTGGATGTGCTGGTGGCCCTCACGCAGGAACTGGAGCAGGCGCTGAGAAGCGAGAAAATTCGGGTTCCTCCCGCCCTGCGGAACAACCTGGACGAATGGTTTGCCGACGTGATCCTGACCGAGGAGCAACGGCGGAACGTAGAGCGGACACTGGAGGCCGATTTCGGCGTCGGGCCGCAAATCCCCGCCCTGGCCCGCATGCTGGCCGCGATCACCGGCCAGATTCGCAGCGGCAGTTCCCGGCGGGTGGAGATTCGCCGTCAACTGGAGCAGAACCTGCGCGTTTTTGTCCAGCGGCTCAACGAACTGGTGGACGATGCCCGGGTCCGGCTGACCCGCAAGGGATGGAATGACCTGGTGTTCATCGTGGACGGGCTGGAAAAGATGCACTATGCCCCGCTCCCCGATGGACAGAGCACCCATTCCGCCCTCTTCGTCGCCCACGCCGAACAACTCAAGAGCATCCACAGCCACGTTATCTACACTGTCCCCATCTCCCTTGTATTCAACGCCAACCTGGGCGATGCTTTCCCTGACCCGACGCTGATCATCCCGATGGTCAAAATCACAGAGCCGGACGGCCGGACTCCCTACCGGCCGGGTCGGGGAGCGCTTTTTCAGGTTGTCGCCCGGCGGGTGGATGTGGCGAAGGTGATGGAATCGGAGGACCTGGTCTGGCGGCTGGTAGAGGTCAGCGGAGGGTCCGTGCGGGACCTGATGCGGTTGATGCGGCTGGCCTGCTATGGTGCCACCGACTGCATCCGGGCGGCCCACGTGGAAACGGCCATCCGGGAGTTGGGCCGGGAGTACGACCGGTTGATGCAGGACGAAGACCTGGACCTGCTGAGGTTCATCGCGCAGGAGCGGCGGGTTCCCGGGAACGAGCGATCGGCCCGCCTGCTCCATCTTCGGTTGGTGCTGGAGTATCAGGATGATAGCGGACGCTGGGCCAACATCCATCCCGCCCTCCGCCTCTCGCCCCGTCTGAAGGACCGGGCTGGAGTGTAGAATGGAAGTCGCCCTTCAGCCGATAGAGACGCTGATCGTTGTGGACGACCGGGAGCGCCTGGCCCATGCCCTTCGGCTGGCCCGGGGATTTGCCCTCTTTTTCGTCCGCTGCAATGTCCCTGCCTATCGGGCTGAACTGACCGCGCGCCTGAGAGCCCAACTTTCGCGTCCCGTAGTGGAAGTGGACCTGGAGGATGAGCAGGAGGTCTTTCCCGCCGTGGCCCGTGCCGCCGAATCCTCTCCCGACGGTGCCGCCCTTTTCATCTACGGCCTGGAGCGCCACTTGCCCTCAGCGGACCCTGAGGGGGCGCAACGGACATTGCGCGCACTGAACTGGCGGCGGGCGGCCTACCAGCGGCTGGGGCGGCCTCTGGTCTTCTGGCTGCCCGAGTACGCGCTGGCGATGGTGGCCCGGGAGGCCCCGGACTTCTACGACTGGAACAGCGGCGTCTTTGAGATAGAGGTTCCCCGACCCCAGCGGGAGGCCCTCCTGGCCGATGCCCTCTCGGTGCCGGACGATGCGGAGGCATCCCTGCCGCTGGAGGAGAAAAAGGCCCGTCTGCAGTTGCTGGAGGGGCTCTGGGAGGAATACCGCGGGGAGAGCCCGGCCGAGCGGCAGGCCCGGCTGCAGGTGGCCCTCAAAATGGCCCGCCTTTACGAAAGCCTGGGGGACTACGGCCAGGCCCGGCGGCTCTATGAAGAGAGCCTGCGCATCGCCGAGCAACTGGGCGACCAGGCCGGAGTGGCCAGAACCCTCCACCAAATGGCCAACATCTACGTCACGCGCGGCGACCTGAATGAGGCGATGCGCCTCTACCGGGAATCGCTGGCCAT
>JBBIKR010000162.1:0-7514 GCA_037445395.1 Thermoflexales bacterium | reverse complement strand
ATCCCCCCTCTCCCCTGGCCGGTAGGCCAAGGGGAGAGGGGGGACAAAGGGGGGTGAGGGACAATGAAAACCTGCGGTACAAAAAGTGTCAACGAATTTTTGAGCCACCCCATCCGATGTTATGGTCATTCACACCCAGCGTTTTACCGTCGGAGAAGGGGGTTCGCCGCGACAAGGATGACCATTTCCGAACATAAGCCAGCAATCGCCTTAAAAGCCAATTGCAACGTTATACCTTCTATTTTCTGGTATGATAAGACCGAAGCCCGAGGTTGGACCCTGTTGAGTTCTTTCCAATCGGAGGATAGAGAGTTTTGCGGTGGCCGAAGGCCGCCGTGCCCACTTTAATCCCTTTCCACCTGAGATTGGCTTTTGGGGAGAAGGTTTATGAAAGGCACCTGTTCTTTTCTGAAAATCCGTCGCCAGCGGGGCCAGGGGCTGGTGGAGTTTGCCCTCATCCTGCCCTTACTCCTGTTGATGATGATGGGTATCGTGGAGTTCGGGCGGATATTCTTTATTTACGCGAATCTCTTTAACGCCGCCCGCGAAGCCTCCCGCGTCGGTATTGTGGACCCGGGGAACCAGGCGGCCATCCAGCAGGCAGCCCGGGACCGCATTTTCCTGGTGCCCCCGGAGGAAGTGACCATTAACATCTGGTACGACACCGGGCCGCCGAGATACCAGGGGATTACCGACCCTACCCTCGTCGTTGCCGGAAACCGGGTGATTATAGACCTGCGCTACGATGCGGAGTTCATCACGCCGCTGATGCAGGGCTTTGCGTCCCGCTTCCCGATTCACGTGGTTGCACGGCGCACCATCCAGCGGGTTCACATCATCCAGACGCCCACGCCGGGGCCGCCGACGTTCACGCCCACTCCCACCCAGACGCCCACTCCCGGCCCATCGCCCACTCCCACGCCGCCCCGGCCGACGCCCACGCCGCCACCCACGGCGACACCGACCCAGACTCCCGTCCCGTCGCCCACGGCGTCGCCCACGCCCACTCCCCGGCCCATCGTGATTTCCAAACCCCTGCTGGCCGGGCAGACGGTCGTGACCGGCACCGCCGAGCCGGGACGCCTGCTCCTCCTGCGGGATATCCAGACCGGCTTCCAGATGGAGACGGTGGTGGGTCCGGACGGTCGCTTCACTTTCTCCCTGCCGACGCCGCTGGTCGCAGGCCACACCATCGTGGTGCAGGGGTACGGTACCCAGGATGTCGCGGTGGTCCAACCCATCGGAACCCCCACCCCCACTCCCACCCCAACCGGGCCGGTGATGACGGCCAGCCCGGCCTGTATGCCGGAAGGCAATCGCAGTGTCACCGTTCGGGGGGAGCAATGGCCCACCGGTGGGAGCATCAAGCAGATCGGCATCTTCTGGGACGGTACCCGTATCCTGACCATTCCACCCGCCAATACGTTCATCGTCATTTTCACCGTCAACGCCACGCGCGGAACCCATTCCGTTCTGGCCCGGACGGAGAAAAGTAACGGCACTCCCACGGGGGATGTCTCCCTATCGCAGAATGTCACTGTGCCCTGCCAGGGCCTGTTCCCGAACTTGTTGATCCCTTCCCTCACCCTGATAGACCCGGAGCCGCTGGGCACGTATCAGACCGTTCACATTGAGGTGACCGTTCAGAACACCGGTACGGCCGACATTGCCTCGCTGTTCTGGGTGGACCTGTACGCCGATCCCAAACTGGATACCCCACTGGACCAGCAGGCGAGTGTGGACTGGGTCGCGGTCAACGGCCTGGCCGCCGGGTCCGCCATCACCTTCACTATGCAGGTGCCGGAGGGCTTTGACACGGTGGGGGAGCATACCCTGCTGGCCGTAGTGGACACCTGGAATCAGATCGCCGAAAGCGATGAGACCGATAACGCCAGCGACGTCCTGACGGTCACGGTGCTGGTTCAGAATCCGGTGCCTACCCCTACCCCCACCCCGACGCCGACGACCACCCCCATCGCGCCGGGGGGGATATCGGGAATCACCTACGTGGAAGGGGTGCCGCAAAGCGGTGTGGACGTCTACCTTTACAATTCCGAAGGGCGCCTGATCGCTTCCGTTCGTTCGGGAAGCGGCGGTGCCTACTCGTTCCCCAACCTCTCTCCCGGCGACTACGCGCTGGTCGCCCAGATGCGGCTGGGCGATGTTCTCTATCGTGGAACGACCATCGCATCGGTCTACCCGGGCACCGTGACAACGGGAGTCAGTATCTACCTCCGCCCGTTCTGAGCGCAGGGGCAAGGCACCGTGAAACGAAGAGTAGGGCTTGCCATCTTTCTCGCTCTGATCGCCACCGGGATGACGGTGGGCGTCGTCCACGGCGCGGCGATCCTGTGGATTCGCCAGCAACTGCAGAACGTCTCCCAGACGGGGGAGGTGGCCAACGTCGCACTGGCCGTCGGGGAGGGCGCGAAGGCGGTGGCCTGGTGGGTGAGAGGAGCATCAGGGGATCGCCGGGGAGACCTGATCCTGGCCCGGTATGGTGGAAACGGATGGGTTACAGAAACGGTAACGACGACGCTGGAGACCCGCTGGCCTTCTCTGGTGTACTCCGGCACCCAGTTGAGCGTCGCCTGGGTCCAGGGACGGTGGTATGACCAGCCCACCTGTATGGAAGCCACGGTCTGGGAACAGGACCCTTCCGGCCGGGTCCGCCCGGTCATCCAGTCGGTCTACGGAGCCGATTGGTTCCGCCCTCGGTTGCAAAAAGGGGCCGATGGGATGCATATGGTCTTCGCCGCCACTCCCATCTCCACCCAGTTGGGCAACGAAGACCTGTACTACGCCCGCCGTCCCTGGAACTCCGAGAACTGGTCGGTGACGGTCGTCGTCACCCACGATCAGGTGGCCACCGGGCGAACCGGGGGGATTTTCTACCCGGACATCGCGGTCCAGGGGAATACCATCCACGCCGTCTGGGAGCAGCGGAACTCCACCCAGTCGCCGATCACGTACACCATCTGGTATATCTCTGGAACCGTGGGAGATGGCAACCCACAATGGGGAACACCGATGCCCCTTTCTCCTCCCGACCAGAACGGGCAGCGTCCCGCCGTGGCTGCGGACGGAAACGGGCGGGTGCATGTGGTCTGGACGGACTATATGACGGACACGGAGCAATACGTCCAGTACCGGAGGTGGGAGGGGGGAGCCTGGACCGCGGCGCAGCGTTTGAGCGGAGACGAACCTTTAAAGGTGAATATCATTCGTCCCACCGTCGTCTGGCCGACCGTCGCCGCCCGGGGAAACCGGGTCTGCGTGGCCTGGCATGGGTTCTATCCGGAAGCGGTGGAGGCAATGGAGGAAATTTACCTGCGGTGTTCCGCAGATGGGGGGACGACGTGGGGACCCGTGATGAATGTCTCTCAATCACCGGATAAACTCTCTCTCTTCCCGGTCGTCGCCGTCGGCGCGGACGGGGCAGTCCATCTGGCCTGGGAAGAGTTTCAGGGTGGTTCAAACTACTTTACTGGCTACGATGCCATGTACGCTCAGGGGCCATCGGAAGTCCGGCAGGTCTTTCTGCCCCTGGTTCTGCGGAGTTATCGGTAGGGTGAAATGAACGGACGGCATATCTGGCTCGGGCTCATGGTCGTGGCTTTGCTGATCGCCACGGGGATGGTCGTGCTGAGCGGGGCATTTTCCTCCGCCTCCAGGCCCGCGGCGGTGCGCTGGACCGGGGTTGCGGCGCCGGTGCCGCTGGAGACGGGAGCCCAGAAGGCCGGGGAGCGGGCCGTTGCCTGGCAGCCCGACGCCGTGCTGGTGCGGGTGGAAGCCTCGTTCCGGCCCGGTACCCGGTATCAGGACGTGCTCCAGTTGCCGGTGACCTGGTCCTACACCTATTATTCTCCCTCGGCCAGTGCCCTGGCCACGGTGGCTGTGAACGCAGAGAAGATGCTCTGGATTCCGCCGACAGAGGCGCCGCAGCCGCCCCGGCCTCTTGCTCCCTTCCCGCCCTCCTACAGTGTCGGCCGGATGTGGATGACCTTTCGGGGAGCGGGCGGGGAGGAGTTCCTGCGCCAGCATCCCGGCGCGATGGTCTCCATTTGTCTCCGGATGGGGGAAAGGGAGCCCGTCTGGGAGGTAAGCGCTGTGGACGGGGAGGCCAGCCTGGCGGTGCGGATCAGTGCGGAGACGGGAATTGTTTTGCCGTAGGAGGTGCTTATGAGGGAACGAACCAATACCCAGGGACAGAGCATTGTGGAGTTTGCGCTCCTTTTACCGGTCCTGCTGTTTCTCCTGATGGGGCTGCTGGACGTGGGACGGGTTTTCTATGTGCAGGTGACTTTAAGAGATATGGCGGCCGAAGGTGCGACTTACGCGTCCATCCACCCCTACGATGCCCAGGGCATCTGGCAGCGGGCGGCTGAGGCCAGCGGTGGGATGATCACCATCTCTCCGTCCGACGTGGAGGTGGAATATCCCCCTGTGCTCTATGTCGGGGCTCCCATCACGGTGACCGTCTGGTATTCGTTCCGTTTCCTCACCCCGATTATGGAGCCGATGCTGCCCGGCGGTGTGCTTCGGCTGCATGGCAGCGCCAGTAATGCCATCATCTCTCTGCGGTGATCGCCGCTATTGGGGAAGAAGGAGGACTCCCGGAGACTTTTCCCCGGGATAGGGGCGATGCTGCAGGATGAAACCATATTCCAGAGGTCAGATATGGTGAAGAACGAGCGAGGACAGGCTGTTGTACTGGTGGCCATTGCCCTGGTCGCGCTGCTGGCGATAACGGGGCTGGCCATTGACGGGGGCCAGTTGTTTGCCACGCGGCGTGCGGCGCAGAATGCGGCCGATGCGGCCGCCCTGGCCGGCGCGCGGGAACTGGCTCAGATTGTCTCCAGATGCCAGGCAGGGACTTCCGCCAACGACCTGCGGGTCTGGAACGCGGTGGCCGAGTTCGCCGTCCAGAACGGGCTGAATCCCCAGGCGGGGGATTCCCTGGAAGCGTGGTACGTGGACCGAAATGAAAATCGCCTGGGACAGGTCGGTATCGGCTCCATCCCGACCGGGGCAACGGGTGTCACGGTCATCCTGACAAGGACGCAGCAAACGTACTTCCTGCAACTGGTGAATTCTTCCCAGGTTCAGGTCGGCGGCCGCTCTATGGCGATGACTGGGCCGGTCCGACAGTTCCCCGGAGGAATCTTACCCATCGCGGTACCCCTCCAGGTGGTCCAGCAATTGTCCCCGGGACAGCAATTCGTCGTCATAGAAACCAACCAGCAGAATGGGGGAATGTTCTGTACCGACCGGAACGGCAACGGGCGGCTGGATGATGGTATAGACATCTGTATCGGCGACCCGGCCTCCCACAATGCCCATCGGGGATGGCTGAACCTCAACTACGTTTACAACACCGAGCACCTCCGGCGCTCCGACCCTTATTACCGGACTTTTGAGCAGGAGGTCCCCAACCGGCCCTGTGGGGGCGATCCCAACACTTCCGTTGACGACGGCCTGCAGGGCTGGGCCAGCGGGGGATGTCCGTATCCCTTCCCCATCTTTGCCGGTGATGTCGGGATGGTCAACGGGGACTTCATCCACGGAGACCCGGGGGCTCGCCAGAGTTCGCTGATGGAGATTGAGAACTACGCCGGACAGACTGCCTATGTTCCTATCTTTGATTACATCTACATGAGCGATTACATGGCGGCAAACTTCCCAGCCCCGGAGGGAATAGGCTGGCCGCGCTCAGGCGGTGGGGGACACGCGTTCCTGTACCACATTGTCGGTTTCACCGCCGTACGGGTGGGAGATGTGGCAGGGCATACCCTGGTGGGGAAGTTTGAGAGCGCCATCATCGGCGAGGGAGCCATCCAGCCCGGCTACGGAGTGGGCTCCGGAGTCTGCCTCCCGTCTCAGGCTCAGGGCGTGAGTCTCTGGCGGTAGTCAGAAGCAGATCGGCGGAGACAGGTCGGGTTTGCGCGCCCGCCTGCTCCCCCGGAGGCGAAGGGGGAACAGGGTTTTGCGGACAGGCGTAGCTTCCCCGCACCCCCCATAATTTATCGGCAATGGGTGAGAATACATTTGCGTGGAGCGGCGAAGCCGCTCCACGCAAATTTTTATTTCTATATCATCCTTCCCTCTCCGTTCCTTGCAGCACCAGCGGAAGATAACAGCGCCAGGGCCTGGATGTCACGACCTGGCGGGTGAAAGGCCCCAGGACGCTCCCCGCAATCTCCACGGTGTTGGTGATCCGGTCTCCCTGCCCAACATGTTTTTATGGATTTTTTCACCACAAACAGACCCCTGCTCCCTACAATAGGGTTGCAGTCATCGCGATGACGAATCCAGCCCATTCAGAGGGAAAATGATGTCCATCAAATCTCAAATCCGACGGTACATTCTGGAAAACTTCCTGTTTACCGACGACGAGGCCCGGTTGCGGGACGACGTTTCGTTCCTGGAAGAGGGCATCGTGGACTCCACCGGGGTGCTGGAACTGGTGATGTTCGTGGAAGAGACCTTCGGAATTGAGGTCGCCGACGAGGAAATCCTGCCGGAGAACTTTGATTCGGTGGAACGACTGACCCGCTATGTGGAAGCGAAACTCCGGGAACCCGTATTTGCCAGGGCCGAGGCCGTCGCGGTCTGGTAGGAGCGCCGCCGGATGCCCCTCCGCTTTGCTCCGGGGCGTACTGCGAGCGCGCGCGGTGCTCCTCATCGCCGCCGGGCTGATGTTTCTGGCCGCCCTGGCCTGCCAGAGCACCCCTGCACCCACCGGAACCTGGGCTCCTCCCTACCTCCAGGCCTTCCTGTGCGGGGGGGCCGCCCGCGCGCGCTGGACGGACGCCGCCGACTGGAGCGACCTGCAGACCGGTACTCCCATCCTCCTCCGGGAGCCGGGGGAAATCATGGCACTGGCAGACGGGGCCCGCCTCTGCCTGGGAGACGGTAGCACCATGGAACTTTCCCCCGGCGCTCGCGTCACCGTCCAGGAGCCCGGATCGTTCCCCCTGCTGGACATAGCGGTCCAGGACGGAGAGGTCATCCTGAACGCGCAGAAGGCCTCCTACCGCGTCGGCACATCGGCCATCTCCATGACCCTGCTGGAAGTACCCTCCCGTGTTCGGGTCCGCATCAACGGCGGGACGGTCTACGTCCGCATTGAGGAAGGGGCGGCGAGTTGCAGGACGGACGACGAAGCCATCACACTCCCGACGTGCTGGGAAGTGCTCAAACCCGCAGGAGAAGCGGCCCAGGTCGGGGTGTTCTGCGCCACGCGTCCCCCCGCTCCATCCCCCACTGTCACCCGCCCCGGCCCGACGCCGACCGTGGTCGCCTCACCGTCCCCATCCCCCCTGCCCCCATCCCCCTCCCCCACGCCGACCCGGCCGCGCGTGATGAGAACTGCGACACCATCTCCCACCCCGGAGACGCCCGCCCCCCCGCCGCCGCCGCCCCCGCCGCCGCCGCCCCCCGCGCCCCCGCCGCCCCCGCCGCCGCCCGCCCCGCCGCCGCCCCCGCCCGCGCCCCCCCCCCCCGCCCCCCCG
>JBBIKR010000161.1:0-7537 GCA_037445395.1 Thermoflexales bacterium | reverse complement strand
CCGCCGTGGGCACCCACCGGCGTGCGCACAGGACTGACGATGACCACATCTTTCATGGAATACCTCCTCTCACTGGGATTGCGGATTGCAAATTGCAGAGTGCAGACCGTTCACGGGGTGCTACGAGGAGACCCGCAGTCCCCGGACGACGGTCTCCAGCGCGGTCCGGTAAAACGTATCGGTGCTGACGCCCACCATATCCCGCCGCAGGGGGTGGCTCATCAGTTCCAGCACGCCGTTGAAGGTGGCCCAGAGGGTCGCTGCTGCCTGGCGGGGGTCACAGCAGATGAATAAACCCTCCTGGATGCCCTGTTCCACCGCCTGGGCCACCAGGCTCAGCCCTTCCGTGCTGGCAGCCAGGACTTCCTGGTACATTTCGGGGGTGACGGTCTCCCGGAATCGCTCACCGTTGACGGCCATGAGGAAGCGGAAGTAGTGGGGTTCTTCCTGGAAGAACCGGAGGTAGGCCCATCCCAGCCGACGGAGACGTTCGTCGGCGGTCAGGGGACGGTCGGGGGCGAAGGCTTCTTCCAGGTAGGAGTAGAGGGAATCCAGCCCTTCTAAAAGCAAATGAGCGAGGAGGGTCTCCTTGCTCTCAAAATACAGGTACAGGGTGCCTTTGCTGACCTCGGCGCGCTCGGCGACATCGTCCATCGTGGCACGGGAGAAGCCTTTTTCCAGGAAGACCTCTCGGGCGGCCTGGAGGATGGACTGACGGCGTTCCTCTTTCTCCCGCTCGCGCCGGGCTCGGGTGGTCAACGCGGCAATCCCCCCAACTAACTATTGGTCATATACTGACCGGTAGTCATTATACACCAGAATCGGCCGGTTGTCAATAGGGAGAAGGAAATTTTAAGGTTTCGGGCCGGGGAGATTTGACACCGACCGGGCCTGGGATAGAATAGGGCAGGCAAACCGTCTCACGCGTCCTGTTGAAAATGACCACCACCGATCCGTGGACCATCCGCAAACTGGATCATCTGGGGCGGGAACTCATCTCGTACCCTGCCCGGCTCCTCTTTCAGACGTCCGACGCCGTCCTGATGCGTGCGGTCTGGGGCCGACCGCCGATGGAACTGGAGTACGTGCGCCTGGAACCGGGCGACCTCTGGCTGGAGACTTTCTACACCGACCGGTGGTACAACGTCTTTGAGATTCGCGCGCCGGACGGACGGCTGAAGGGCCGCTATTGCAACATCACCCGCCCCGCCCGGATTGCCCCCGGCGAGGTCTGCGCGGAGGACCTGGCGCTGGACCTCTGGGTGGACCCGGACGGCGGGACGCGGGTGCTGGATGAGGAGGAATTTGCCCGCCTTCCGCTACCGCCGGAGGAACGGACGGCGGCCCGACAGGCGCTGGAGGAACTCCTGCGGGCGCCCCTGGCCTGCTGGGAGGACCCGCCTCCGGAAGGGGTGGTGGGTCACTTCTTGCGGGAGCGGGGGCTCACCCTGGCGGCGGCGGAATCCTGTACGGGGGGTCTTCTCAGCCACCGCATCACCAATGTGCCGGGCAGTTCGGACTATTATCTGGGTTCCGTTACCGCCTACGCCAATGCGGTGAAAGAGCGGTTGCTGGGGGTCCCCCGGGACGTTCTGGAGACCTTCGGCGCGGTGAGCCGGGAGACGGCGCTGGCGATGGCCCGGGGGGCCCGCCGCCTGCTGGGGGCCGACCTGGCCCTCTCCGTCACCGGCATTGCCGGGCCGGGCGGCGGAACGCCTCAGAAACCGGTCGGGCTGACGTACATCGCGCTGGCCGCGCCGGACGGGGAGTGGGTGGAGGAGCACCGCTGGACCGGCGACCGTTCGGCCAACAAGGCCGCCTCCGCCTCCGCCGCCCTGGCCCTCCTCCGCTGGTACCTGGCCCGTTAGGGAAGAATCAAGCCACGAAGGACACGAAGGACACAATTATATTTGGGTACATCCTTCGGGGTGGTTCAAAACAGGAGCGATACGCGATTTGTGATACGCGTATGTTCATCCTCCACCTCTACAAAGACTACCCCCTCGTCCTGGGCGGGATTGAGAACCACATCCAGGTCCTGGCCGAGGCCCAGGTTCGGGCGGGCCACCGGGTGACTGTCCTGGTCTGCGACCCCGGCCCGCGCACCACGGTTCGGGAGGAGAACGGGGTGACCGTCATCCGCGCCGGACGGCTGACCACGGCCGCGTCTATGCCGCTGAGCCTGAGCCAGCCCCTCCACCTGGCCCGCCTGTGCCCCGACATCGTCCACGTCCACTCCCCCTACCCGCTGGGCGAACTGGCGAACCTCCTGCTGGGCCGGGCCCGGGCCACGGTCATCACTCACCACTCCGACGTGGTCCGTCAGCAGGGGTGGTTGCGCCTCTACGGGCCCCTGTTGCGGCGGGTCCTGGCCCGGGCCGACCGCATCATCGCCACCAGTCCCCGCTACATAGAGACCTCCCCCTGGCTGTGGCCGGTGCGGGAGAGGTGCGTCGTCGTCCCGCTGGGGGTGGACCACCGCCGGTTCGTCCCGCCCCCGGCCCCCTACGACGGCCCGCCGACCCTGCTCTTCGTGGGCAAACTGCGGTATTACAAGGGGGTGGACACGCTCCTGGAAGCGCTGACCGAACTGCCCGGGGTTTACCTGGAGATTGTGGGGGAAGGGCTGATGGGAGACCAATGGGCCGCGCTGGCCGCCCGCCTGGGGCTGACCGACCGGGTCCGTTTCCGGGGCGAGGTCCCCGACGCCGAACTGCCTCGCTGGTATCACCGGGCCCACATCTTCGTCCTGCCGGCCAGCGCCCGCGCGGAGGCCTTCGGCACCGTCCTCCTGGAGGCGATGGCCTCGGGCCTGCCGTGCGTCACCACCGAGGTGGGGACGGGGACTTCCTGGGTCGTCCAGGACGGGGTGACCGGGCGGGTGGTGCCGCCCCGCGACCCCCAGGCCCTGGCCGAGGCGATCCGCCGGTTGCTGGACGACCCCGACCGGCGGGCCGATATGGGCCGGGCGGGGCGGGCGCGCGTGGAAGCGGAGTTCACCCAGGAGCGGATGATCGCCCGGGTGGAAGAGGTCTACCGGGAGGTTTTACGAACCTCACCGCAGAGCCGCAGAGGTCGCAGAGTTAAGGGGTAACGACCTGCCCACCTGTGTCGTTGCAAGCCACCGAGGGCATGGGGCGTTTTGCCGTTGGTCGTTCTCTGCGGTTGAACGTTACGGCCTCCCAGCGGTCCAGCGCCTCATCCAGGTTGTAGCGAGCCCGGACGAACTCCTGCCCGGCCCGCCCCAGTTGCTCCCGCCGCGCCGGGTCTCGCAGCAACTGAACCACGGCGGCGGCGAACTCCTCCGGCTCGTCGGCGATGATCAGATGACGGCCCGGGCTGGCCCCGATGCCGTGATTGCTCACCGACGTCGCCACCACGGGCACCCTCATCGCCAGCGCGTCCAGCACCTTTTGTAGCAGTCCTCCTGCCACCCGCACCGGGGAGACGAAGACCGTCGCGGCCTGATACCAGGGGGTCAGGTCGTCGGCGTAGCCGGTGACAAAGACCCGCTCGCCGTCGGCGCGCGCCAGTATCTGCGGCGGCGGCCCGTACCCCACCGCGTAGAAGCGGGCGTCCGGGACCTCCGCCGCTACCTTCGGCCAGACCTGGCTCAGGAACCAGTCCACCGCCTCTATGTTCGGTCCCCGGTACATCGCCCCGACGAAGAGGACGTTCGGGCCGGGCGGGACGGCAGGCCGGGACGGGGCCTCGGTGGAGAGGGCGGGGGCCAGGGGGAGCAACAGGGTGGGGACGGGGCGACAGCGCAACGTCAACAGTCGCCGGTCGCCCTCGGAGATGGCCAGAATCTGGTCGTAGCGCCGCAGAAGCCACGGCTCCAGGCGCTCGAAGAGCCAGGCCAGGGCCAGCGTCCTCAGTCGGCGGAGACCCTTCTGGTACCGGGCCCGCTGTTCCAGCAGGAACCAGTTGACGTCATGGGGACGGATCGCGGTGAAGGGGCGCCGCAGTCCCAGAAGGACCAGGGCGGTCTGGGTGAACTCTACCAGCATCAGGTCCGGGCGGGTCTCCCGGAGGGTGCGCGCGACGGCCCGCCGCAGGGCCAGATAACTGCGCGCGATTCGGAGGGGGAGCGGCCCGCGGAGGGCCTGGTGGTGGGGGACGGTGACGATGCGCTCGCAGAAGGGACGGGTTTCCTCCACCAGGGCGGCCTCTTCCCGCCGCAGGCGGGCGACCAGGATGACGGAGTGGCCGCGCCGGTGCAGGGCCTGGATGAGGCGGAAGACCCCCTGCCCACCGGCATGTCCGACCGATGGGGCGGGGAACTCTTTGTAGGCAATCAGGATGCGGGTTTTTTGCGGGTCTTCTCCCTGGGTAGAGTGTTCTTCGTCCATTTCACGTCGTAAGGCGCAGGGCAGGAGCGGTCCTCGCCCCTGCGATTCGTAACTGCCTATCCCTTCGGTGGGTAGACCCATTTTGACTCCCTCACCTCTCCCTCAACCCCCTCCCCTCTCCTGGCCGAAGGCCAGGAGAGGGGGGGGGGCGGGGGGAGGGGGGAGGTCACTACGATTCTATGATTCCTCCACGGCCACCACGATCACTTCGGGCCGGTTTTTCGTCTGCTGGTAGAAGAATTCGGAGAGGGCGGACTGGACCTGTCGCTCCACGGTGGCGGGCGGGGTCCCTGGCCGGGTGCCCTGGACGGTGCGGCGGACGACCTCCATCGCTCCCGCCATCACCTCCTCCGCCGCGTCGCGGGCGGCGAACCCCCGCACCGTCAGGCGGGGGGTGTCCAGCAGCGCGCCGCGCCGGGGGTTGTAGCGGAAGACGACGACACACACCCCGGCCATGGCCAGTGTCTCCCGGTCCCGGATGACCGCCGGCCCCACCGCGTCTCCCACCCACGAACCGTCCACGAAGACGTAGCCGCCGGGCACCCGCTCACCGACCCGGATGCAATCGTCCTCAAAATACAGGACGTAACCGTTCTCCACCACGGCGATTCGCTCCCGGGGGATGCCCAGTTCGGCTGCCAGTTTGGCATGCTGTTTCAGGTGGCGCAGTTCGCCGTGGATGGGGACGAAGTTGCGCGGGCGGAGGATGTTCAGGAGCAATTTCTGCTCCTCCTGGCTGGCGTGCCCGGAGACGTGGACGGGAGCCAGGGGGTGGTAGACGACGTCGGCCCCTTTCTGGAACAGGCGGTTGATGACCCGGTGGATCATCTCCTCGTTGCCGGGGATGGTGTGGGAGGAGAGGACGACGGTATCTCCGGGCCGCACGCTCAGCGAAGGGTGTTGCCCCAGGGCCAGGCGGCTCAGGACGGCGGTGGGTTCGCCCTGGGCGCCGGTGGCCAGGATCAGGCATCGGGATGGCGGGAGCGATTCCATCTCCCCCAGGCTGACCATCATCCCCTCCGGGATGCGCAGGTAGCCCAGGCGCATGGCCATTTTGACGTTTTCCGCCATCGTCGCGCCGGCGATGGCGACCCGGCGCCCGTAGCGGGCGGCCACGTCTATGGCCTGCTGGATGCGGGAAATCAGGGACGCGAAGGTGGCGATGATGACCCGCCCGGGCGCCTTCCGCATCACATCATCCAGCGCCTCGGTGACCACCTGCTCGGAGGGGGTGGTGCCCGGCTCGGTGGCGTTGGTGCTGTCGGCCATCAGGACCAGAACCCCCCGTCCGGCGAACTCGGCCAGTTTGGCGAAGTCCGTCGGCTGGCCGTCCACGGGGGTGTGGTCAAACTTGAAGTCGCCGGAGTGGACGATGAGGCCCGTCGGAGTGGTGATCCCCAGCCCCACCGTATCCGGGATGGAATGGCAGACGTGGAACGGTTCTATCCGGAACGGGCCGATGGAGATGACGTCGCCCGGCGCGCATATGTGCAGTTCCGTCTCCCGCAGGTGGGCCTGGCGGAGTTTGACCTCTATGAGGCCGCAGGTCAGCCGGGTGGCATATATGGGGACGGGGAACTCCCGCAGGAAGAACGGCAGTGCCCCGATGTGGTCCTCGTGGCCGTGGGTGACAAAAATAGCCCGGACGCGCTCTCTCTTGTCCCGCAGGTAGCCGTAGTCGGGGATGATGAAGTCCACCCCGTACATGTCCGACTCGGGGAACATCAGGCCGGCATCTATGACCAGGATGTCCTCACCGTACTCCACGGCCATCATGTTCTTGCCGACCTCTCCGAGTCCGCCCAGAGGGATGATGCGCAGGTCACTCATACTTCGTATTCCGTGTTCCGTGGGAGGAGTCACGTCGCTGGCGCGCGGCCTCAAAGAGCAGGACCGCCGCCGCGACGGCCGCGTTGAGGGATTCCACCCCCGCTGCCATCGGGATGGCGACGGTTGCCTCCGCCAGCGCTTGGGCCCGACTTCCCGCTCCGGCGGCCTCCCCGCCCACGATGAGCGCCACCCGGCCCGTCCAGTCCGCGTCGGTGTAGGGGACGCCTCCCCGGGCGTCCGCCAGATAGACCCGGCATCCGGCGACCGCGCGGGCGATTTCGTCCCAGTCCATTGCCGCCATCGGCATCCGGAAGTGGGCGCCCATCCCCGCCCGGACCGCCTTGGGGTTGGTGGCGTCCACCGTGCCCGGGGCCAGCAGGACGCCCTCCACGCCCGCCGCCAGCGCGGTGCGCAGAACGGTGCCCAGGTTGCCCGGATCGCGCAGTCGGTCCAGAATCAGGATCAGGGTGGGGTGGGGGGGCAGGAGCAGGTCGGGGATGGGGACGACCGCCAGGAGTCCCTGCGGGGTTTCCGTATCGGAGCAGGCGGCCATCACTTCTTCGCTGACCTCTTCGCAGGGGACGCCGGCCTCCTGCCAGGCGGTCAGGAGGGCGCGGGCCTGCGGGTCTTCCTGAATTCGGGCAGTGTAGAAGACAAAATGCGGACGCGCGCCGGCGTTGGCCGCTTCCTGGCAGAGGCGGACTCCCTCCACGACGAACCGTCGCTCCCGTTGACGGACGCGCCGCCGTTCCTGGAGCGCCCGGACCAGGCGGACCCGGTCGTTTTTCAGACTGGTGATCATTCAAGATGCCGGAGTCACCCCTCAATCGCGGCGATGGCCTGGGCGGGGTCCGCATTGCCGAAGGCAACGCTCATAATCCCCGGCAGGTAGCGGTCCATCATCAGCACGTTGATGTAGACCATCTGTTTGATCAGTGCCGAGGTCAGGCGGTCCCCTTCCACATCAATGCTGGTCTTGTAGCGGACTTCGCCGTCGTTGAAGTCCATCTCAAAATTGCCGATGACCAGACCGTAGTTGGCGCGGGTGAGGAATTCGGCCATTGCCTGGCGGCGGTTCGGGGGAACGTTGATGTCCAGAATGGAGTAGAAGACGAACTGATGCTGAGCCTCGCGCGCCTGCGCGTAGCAGTTCCAGGAGCCGTTGTTTCCCCGAAAGCCCAACCGAAGGATGGGTTTCCCGGGCAACTGCTCAAAGTGCCAGTCGTCTTCCCGGAAGAAACGCACAACGGCGTCAAAGATGGGACCGGGTGAGGGCATGGTTTTTTCTCCTTTCCTGATGGGTACGGAACCTGCCCCATATTATAGTGGAACGGGCGGAGATGTCAAGCGCGAAA
>JBBIKR010000160.1:0-7549 GCA_037445395.1 Thermoflexales bacterium | reverse complement strand
GTTCGGAGGAGCGAATGACCCAACCTGACGGAAATCTGATCGTTGAACCCCGGGCCCGGCCCGCCTCGCGGGCCCACGGGCGGGCGCAGACCGCCCGTGCCTATCTGGCCCTGACCAAACCCCTGCAGACGGCACTCCTTCTGGTGACCGGCGTCTGCGCCTACGCGCTGAGCCGGCCCGGCACCGTTGCCTGGGGGGAGTTGCTGGCCGCCGCGCTGGCCCTGACGGGCGCCATCGCCGGATGCACCGCGCTGAACATGGTGCTGGACCGGGACATTGATGCCCGGATGGGCCGCACCACCCGCCGCCCGCTGCCCGCCGGCCGTATGAGCGTGCGCGCGGCCGTTCTTTTCGGCCTGGCCCTCTCCCTCCCCGGACTGGCGCTATCCTGGGCCCTTTCGCCCCTCTTCGGCCTTATTGTCACCCTGGGCTTCGCCATAGACCTGGGGGTGTACACTCTCTGGCTCAAGCGCCGGACGCCCCTCTCCATTCTCTTCGGTGGCATCTCCGGCGGCATGCCCGCGCTGGCCGGGCGGGCCCTGGCCCTGGGGCGGGTGGACCTGGTGGGGGTTCTCCTGGCAGCGGGTGTCCTCCTCTGGATTCCGGCCCATATTCTGACCCTGGCCACCCACTACGCCCGGGAGTACCACCTGGCGGGCGTCCCCGTCTGGCCCAACGTGTACGGACCGGCGGCGACCCGGCGGGTTATCGCCATCGCGACCCTTCTGGATGTGGCGGTCCTGGGGACGGCCGGGTGGCTGCTGCGCATCCATCCGGCGACCCTGGGCATCCTGGCGGCCCTGGGCGCCGGCCTGACCGGCCTCAGCATCGCTGTCCTGATCCGCCCGACGGAGCGACTGAACTGGGTGCTCTTCAAGTTCGCCAGCCTCTACATGCTGGGCGCCTTCGTCTGCCTGACCATTGGTACCGTATTGTAAATGACTGTCCCTACTCCCGTCCGCTTCTCAGCGGCGGGGTAGAAGGGAGTGGGAAGAGGGTGCGGCGGCCGAAGGCTGCCGCACCCTCTTCCCATAGGCGCTGACTTAAGTGCCGGGTATCGGCCCGCGCTGACGACCCTTTCGCCGGACGGTAAACCGTCCGGCTCACCAACCAGGGGCGCTGAAGCGCCCCCCTCCCGCCCGGTGGGGCGCTTCAGCGCCCCTTCCACCCTGAGCCTGGCCGTTTACGGCCAGGCGGTCGGCGGCGCCACTGGCGGCCAGGCGGTGCTGCCATTGCCCTTAAGTTACTGCCTATGCTCTCTCTCCCTCCCCATATGGTGATTGCTGGCGATGAGACTGCCCCCGACGGTTGATGGCTGGTTTCTGGAGCGGGAGAATCGCTTCCGCGTCCGGGTGGAGGTGGGCGGGCACCCCGTCCCGGCTCACCTGCCCAATTCGGGCCGCCTGACGGAATTGTTGACCCCAGGGCGGCCCTGCCGCCTGGTTCCTCATCCCGAACCCCATCGTCGCACCCCGCTGGACCTTCTGCTGGTGGAGTACGCCGGGGTGCTGGTCTCCGTGGATGCCCGTCTGCCCGGACCGCTGTTCGCCGAGGCGGTGACCGAGGGGCGACTGCCCGAATTCTCCGGGTTCGTCCATCTGGAGCGGGAGGTGCGCTGTGGAGAGAGCCGCCTGGATTTCCGGCTGGACGGCCCGAATGGCCCTCTGTGGGTGGAGACCAAATCGGTCACCCTGGTGGAAGATGGGGTGGCGCTCTTCCCGGATGCGCCGACCCTGCGGGGGCAGCGGCATTTGCGCCAGTTGATGGCGCAGGCGGCGCGGGGGGAGAGAGGCGCCGTCGTCTTTGTCGTCCAGCGGCCCGATGCGGAGGTCTTCCGGCCCCACGTCCGGGCCGACCCCGCCTTTGCGGCCGCGCTGGCGGAGGCGGCCCGCGCGGGCGTTAAGGTCCACGCGTTCCGCTGCCAGGTCTCCCCCACCGAAATCCGCATCGCCGCCCCCATTCCCGTCTCCCCGTTAGCGTAACTTAACGGAGTGCCGGGCTGTCCCTGTCCGGCGGCTGGCGGCGCCGATTGGAAATCGGCCTGCCTGGGCGCTTTCGCGCCCGGCGTCGGCCTGCGCCGACGCATGTCCCGGTCGGCGAAGGCCGACCGAAGGCTGAAAGCCCAAAGAGGACGACTTCAGTCGGCGCCATTGGCGGCCAGGCGATGCCGCCTCCACGTTTCACGCTTCACGCTTCACGATTTGACTCCCCTCCCCCTTTCTGTTACAATTACCTCCAGCATTCCAACTCAAATGGAGCAACCTATGGCAGGCAAAGGAAAATTCATCTTCGCCGGACTGCTGATTCTGGCGGCCGTCGTCTATCTGATCATCAGCAATACCGGGAGCACGGCCCACTACTTCCTGACCATTGAGGAACTGCGGGCCATGGGCGACCGGGCCGTCGGCCGCAACCTGACCGTCTCCGGAGCGGTGCTGGGAGAATCCATCGTCTACGACCCGACCATCCCCCGGGTGACGTTTACCATTGTCCAGGTGCCCGCCGACCCGAAGGAAGTGGAGCGCGCGGGCGGGCTGGCGGCCGTCCTCCACGCCGCCGTCAACGACCCGGATGCCCCCCGGCTGGAGGTCGTCTACAACAACGTGAAGCCGGACCTGCTGAAGCACGAGAGCCAGGCCATTATCCGGGGCCACCTGGGGGAGGACGGGCGCTTCTACGCCGACGAGGTGCTCCTGAAGTGCCCTACCCGCTACCAGGAAGCGGTGCCGGAGCAGGCGGGAGGGCAGTGATGCTGGCCGAGGTCGGCACACTGACCGTGGGGCTGGCGCTGGCGACGGCCCTCTACGCGGCCATCGCGGCTTTTCTCTCTCTCCGCCGGAATGACCCCCGCTGGGCCGAGAGCAGCCACAACGGCGTCCTTTCTGCCGCAGCGCTCCTGGGTCTGGCCCTTCTTCTGCTCCTGGCGGCCTTTCTGACCGACCACTTTGAGATTCGCTACGTGGCCGACCATTCCAGCCGTGCCCTGCCCCTCTATCTGAAAATCTCCGCTCTCTGGGCCGGGCAGGAGGGCTCGCTCCTTCTCTGGTCGTTCCTCCAGGCGTTGTTTGCTGCACTGTTCCTCACCCCACCCCCTGCCCCCTCCCCTCGCCTGAACGAAGTTCAGGAGAGGGGAGGGGGTGGCGGCGCAGCCGCCGGGGGAGGGGTGAGGAAACGTGTCCTCACCCCACCCCCTGCCGGAAGAGGGGCCGCCGCAGCCGCCGGGGGAAGGGTGAGGCTATGGTCCTCCCTTCTCCTCAACCTCATCACCGCCTTCTTCACCGGTGTCACCCTTTTCCTGAGCAACCCCTTCGCCCGGCTGGCCTCCGTCCCCGCCGACGGGCTGGGCCTGAACCCGCTCCTGCGCCATCCGGGGATGATTTTCCATCCCCCGGCCCTCTACCTGGGATACGTGGGCCTGGCCGTTCCCTTCGCCTTCGCGATGGCCGCCCTGATCGCGGGGGAACTGGAGACCTGGACCCGCGCCGTCCGCCGCTGGACCCTGGCGGCCTGGTTCTTCCTGGGACTGGGGCTCTTGCTGGGCGCGCGCTGGGCCTACGACGTCCTGGGGTGGGGCGGCTACTGGGGCTGGGACCCCGTGGAGAACGCTGGCCTGATGCCCTGGCTCACCGCCACTGCCCTCCTCCACGGCGCCGCGATGCAGGAAGAGCGGCGGGGCTTCCGCATCTGGAATCTCCTGCTGGTCTCCCTCTCTTTTGCCCTGGTCCTCTTCGGCACCTTCACCACCCGCAGCGGGATGATCCAGTCGGTTCACGCCTTCGCCCGCTCCAACCTGGGGCCCTATTTCCTGACCGCCATCGGCCTGACGCTGGTCGGTTCCCTGGCCCTCATCCTCCGCCGACGGCGCCTGCTGGAGGAGCGCCGTCCATCGGAAAGCCTTCTCTCCCGCGAGGGGCTCTTTACCCTGAGTTTGATCCTCTTCCTGGTCCTCACCGGTTCGGTGCTGGTGGGGAGCCTTCTGCCCACCCTGACGGAGGCGCTGACGGGCCACCGCTTTGAGGCCACTCCGGAGTGGTTTGACCGGGTGACGGCCCCCCAGTTTGCCGCTCTGACCCTTGTCCTGGCCCTCTGCCCGGTCGCCGGAAGGCAGAAGTTGGAGGCCCGCCGGGCCGTCCCGGCGCTGGTCGGCGGCGCGGTGATCGCCGGGCTGGCGGCCCTCTCCGGCTTCACCCGTCCCCTCTCCCTCCTGGGCTTCGCCCTGGTGGGGATGGCCCTGGGCACCGCGCTGACGGAGGTCGTCCGGGACGGCCTTGCCCGCAGCCGACGGGAGGGGGAGAATCCCCTGGTCGCTCTGGCGGCCCTGGTGGACCGGAACCGGCGCCGCTACGGCGGCTACATCGTCCATTTGGGCATCGCCCTCATCCTGGTGGGCATCATCGGCACCCGGATGTATCCGCTGGAGCGGAACCTGAGCCTGGCCGCCGGTGAGCCCGCTCAGGTGGGCCGCTACACGCTGATCTTTGAGGAACTCCGACAGGACCTCCTCACCGATCGGCTGACGACCTGGGCCGTCGTCTCGGTCTACCGGGACGGCGCGTACTGGGTGACGCTCACCCCCCGGCTGGAGCGGTATGCCAACTTTGACCAGACGGTGACGACCCCCGCGCTGCGGGCCGGCCTGCGGGAAGACCTCTACCTCGTCCTGACGGGCTGGTCGGCCGACGGGGCAACGGCGACGTTCAAGGCCTTCGTCAATCCTCTGGCCTCTTTCCTCTGGCTGGGAGGACTGGTGTTCCTGGCGGGCGGCGCGGTTGCTTTCTGGCCGTCCGCCGCCGGAGTGCGACTTCCGGTCCCTCAGGCCCGCCGTCGGGCCATCGGGAACGGTGTGGCGCTGGTGGCCGGGCTGGCCGTGCTGGTCGCGGCGGGCGTGGCGATGTGGGGGCCAGGGCACGGAGCGACCTCTCAACCCTCCGGCCGTCCCCTCCCGGGTCAGGCGGCTCCCGATTTCACCCTGACCCTGCTGGACGGCCCCACCTTCTCCCTCTCTGGCCAGCGCGGGAAGGTCGTCGTCCTCAACTTCTGGGCTTCCTGGTGCCCGCCGTGCGAAGAGGAAGCGCCCGACCTTCAGGCCGTCTGGGAAGAGTACGGGGCGAAAGGGGTGGCCTTCCTGGGTATTGCCTACAAGGACGAAGAGGCGGCGGTGCGGGATTTCCTGACCCGCTACGGCATCACCTATCCCGTCGGTCTGGATGCCGCGGGTCGGGTTGCCGACCTCTACGGCATCACTGGCGTCCCGGAGACCTTTGTGCTGGACCCCGACGGCAACGTGGTCCGCTTTTACATCGGCCCGGTGACGGCGGACCCGTTGCGGGCCGACCTGGATGGCCTGTTAGGGCCGTAAGGGGGTATCCGATGAGCGTGGGTTCCCTTCTGGTTGCATTATCTCTTGCGCTGATCGTCGGGGCCTGGCTGGCCCGGCCCTTCCGCCGCTCCGCCGACCCCGATCGGGCGATAGAGTACTGGGTGGCTCAGGCCCGCGCGGTGGGCATTAAGCCCCACGGCGAACCGGAGTGGCGTCCCGCTGGTAGTGAGCCACGGAGCGCAGGGGAGTGGCGTCCCGCTAGTAGTGAGCCACGGGGCGCAGCGGAGTGGCGTCCCGCTGGTAGTGAGCCACGGAGCGCAGCGGAGTGGCGTCCTGAACCGACGGAAGAGGTGAACTTTTGCCCCCGTTGTGGTCGGCGCGTGGGGCTGGAGGACCTTTTCTGTGCCCATTGCGGCGCGCCCCTCCCGCGACCATGATGCAGGATGCAGGATGCAGGATTTCTTGCTACCGGCTACCGGCTTCCTGCTTCCTGCTGCCTTCGGAGAGCACAGAGTATGAAGAGATTTATCGCTTTATTGGTGTCATTGCTGTCCCTTCCCTTTCTGATGGCCTGGGTTCCTGCTCCTCAGGAAGGGGGAACGACGGAGGACCCGTCGCAGATTGTCGTCACCCAACTGCACATTTTCCTGCAGCGGGAGGAAGACCGCCTGGTCGTCCGGGAGTTCTATCTGGTCAGTAACACCGGCGACCAGACCTACATCGGCCGGGAGGACCCCCGGACAGGCCGACGGCTCACGCTGACCTTCACTTTCCCGTCCAACGCGGCCGACCTGACCGTTGTGGAGCCTCAAGGGGAGCGCTGGGTGGAGGTGGCGGGGGGATTTGCCGACACGGAGCCCATCCCGCCCGGCGCGGCCCCGCTGGAAATTGTCTTCCAGTACGTGCTCCCCTTCGCGGAGGGGATGACGGTGGAGAGGACGTTCCCGGTGCAGGTCGCCTCGCTGGCGGTGATGGCGACGGGTGGGGATGTTGCCGTGGACGGCGACGTGCTCACATCGGGTGGAGTGATGGATACGGCGAGAGGGCCCGTTCGGGTCTACACGGCGGGTCCTCTGGACGCGGGCCGTCCCATCCAGTTCCGCGTGCGGACCGAACTCCTATCGCCAGCGGCGATTGCCCCACCGGCGCCGGTCCGGAACTCCACTGTGGAGATCGTCGTGGGGCTGGTGGTGCTGGCGGTGGCCGCGGTGACGGCCTGGGTCCTCTGGCGGCCGCCTGCCCCGGGCCCCGTCCCGGCGGCTGTCCGCCCGCAGATAGAGGCCATCGCCGCCCTGGACGCCGACTACCAGGCCGGGCGGATTGGAGAGAAGGAATACCGTCGGCGGCGGGAAGCGCTGAAACGGGAGGCGCGGGAGAAGATTGTAAGGAGATGAACTCCGGGTTATGAGCAGTGTTGAAATCCGTGCCCTCTTCAAATCCTTCGGACCCCACACGGCCCTGGCAGGGGTGACCCTTTCTATCGGCGCGGGGGAATTCGTCACCCTGGTGGGGCCCAACGGAGCCGGTAAAACGACCCTGCTGCGGATTCTGGCGACGCTGCTCCGTCCCACCTCGGGCACCCTCCGCATTGCCGGACTGGACCCCGCGCGGGACGGGGCAGAGGTTCGCCGCCGCATCGGTTTCCTTTCCCACCGGACGCTCCTCTACGACGACCTCACCGCCGAGCAGAACCTGCGCTTTTATGCCCGCATGTACGGCCTCCCCGACGCGTCGGCCCGCATTGACGAACTCCTGGAGCAGGTAGGCCTTGCCGACCGCCGCCACGACCTGGTGCGGACCTTCTCCCGGGGGATGCAGCAGCGGCTGGCCGTGGCGCGCGCCGTTCTCCACCGTCCATCCATTCTGCTGCTGGACGAACCGTATACCGGCCTGGACCCCCAGGCGACGGATGCTTTGAGCGCTCTCCTGGGCGAACTGGCCGGTGAAGGATGTACCATCCTCCTGACCACCCACGACCTGGAGCGCGGGCTTTCTATGGGCAACCGGGTGATTGTCCTCTCCCGGGGACGGGTGGTCTATGATGCTCCTGCCGCTGGTATTGACCCCGCGACCTTCCCGGATACCTACCGCCGTCTGACCGGGACATAGCGCCGGTGTTCGGGACCGCAATTCTTCCTTGGCTCATGTTGAGATCGGGTGCAAAGGGGGGGTGGCCCCTTCTTTCCTCACTCCTCCCCCGCCGCCTGCGGCGGCACCCCCTCCCCTCGC
>JBBIKR010000159.1:3821-7670 GCA_037445395.1 Thermoflexales bacterium | reverse complement strand
TTTTAAATAAACCGGCGGTGTTGCCCGGCGGGTGGGGGGGGGGGGTGGGGGGGGGGGGGTCCCCGCCCCCCGCCTCAAACCCCCGCTGAATCACACCCGCTCGTAGGGGTCAAACATCTTGGCGTATTCCTGCAGGGCGAAGCGGTCCGTCATCCCGGCAATGTAGTCGCAGACGACCCGATACAGGTCTTCCCCCTCCTCCAGCCGGGCCTGGACTTCCAGGGGGAGTTGGGCCGGTTCCGCCACGTATGCCTGGAAAAGTTCGGTGACCACTCGCTCCGCCTTTTTCTGCATCCGGATGACCCGCGGGTGGCGGTAGAACCGTTCCAGGAGAAACATCTTCAGTTCCCGATTCATCCGCTGGACCTCGGGGGAGAAGGCAACAACGTTCTCCGGCAGGTTGCGGACCGCTTCGGGGGAATCCGGCCTCCACATCTCCAGCCGACGGTGGGTTTCGTTGACCAGGTCGGTGACCAGCAGGCCAATGAACCGGCGGATGAGCCGGTGGCGGATCAGTTCGGTGAAAGCGTCGCCAGGCCAGCCGATGCTCTCCTTGAGCCGTTCCCACCAGGCGATGCCCTCCAGGTCGCGCGGGGTGATCAGCCCGGAGCGCAGGCCGTCATCCAGGTCGTGCGCGTTGTAGGCGATTTCGTCGGCGGGATTGGCCAGTTGCGCCTCCAGCGTCCCCCGCTTCTCCGGCTCAAACCCGGCCGCGTCGGCGATGTCGTACTCCGTCTCATGCTTGACGATGCCTTCCCGCACCTCCCAGGTCAGGTTGAGGCCGCGGAAATCGGGGAAGCGGCACTCCAGAAAGTCCACGATGCGCAGACTGTGACGGTTGTGGTCAAAGCCGCTGTGGCCGGCCATCAGCGTGTTCAGCGTGGCCTCCCCCGCGTGCCCGAAGGGAGGATGGCCCAGGTCGTGGGCCAGGCAGATGGCCTCCACCAGGTCCTCGTTGGCGCCCAGCGTGCGGGCCAGCGTCCGGCCAATCTGGGCCACCTCCAGCGTGTGCGTCAGGCGGGTACGGTAGTAGTCCCCCTCGTAGATGACGAAGACCTGGGTCTTGTATTCCAGCCGACGGAAAGCGGTGGTGTGGAGGATGCGGTCCCGGTCCCGCTGGAAGGCGGTGCGGTAAGGGTGCTCGTCCTCCGGTACGGCCCGACCGCGCGACTCCCGGCTCTTGAAGCCGTAGGGGGCCAGGAAGCGGGCCTCCCGCTCTTCGTAGTCCTCCCGAGAGACGAACATCGCTCCCCCCTTGAAATTCACGAAAGGCGCGAAAGACGCGAAAGACGCGAAAGGCGCGAAAGACGCGAAAGACACGAAATTATCGTGGGTTGTTATCGTTTCAGGGAAAACTCCAGCGGTCTCTCCCCGGACGCTTCCGTCTCCAGATAGCGCAGTACGTTCTCCCGAATGCCATCCCGTACCCGGCGAAAGGCGTCTATCCGGTCGGTCATCACGTCGTCGGCCTGGGCGGGGTCGGGGAAGCCCACATGGACCGCCCGCCCCGGCCCCAGCCAGCCGGGGCACTCCTGGGCCGCGCTGTCGCAGAGGGTGATGACCACATCAAAATTCTGACCGCGGAATTCATCCACCGACCTGGAGCGTTGCCCGGAGATGTCTATGCCCAGTTCGGCCATAGCCTGGACGGCGAGGGGGTGGACGTAGCCAGTGGGGTGAGTGCCCGCCGAGAACGCCTCCCAGCGGTCGCTCAGGAAGTGGTTGACCAGCCCCTCCGCCATCTGGCTGCGGGCAGAGTTGCCGGTGCAGAGAAACAGGACGCGGCGCTTCATCTGTGCTACACCCCCAACCCTTTTCCGAACGGGTCCACCCAGGTTTCCAGGGCGACACGGAGTTCGGGGTACTCCTTTGCCGCATCCTCCAGCGGGCGGCCCTCCATGGCGGCCTGGATGGCCTGACGGAACGCTCGGGCCCCGGCCACCGGCCCCTGCGGATGGGCGTGGATGCCTCCGCCGGAGCCGATGACGATGTCCGGCCCCAGGTCTTTGATGACCTGCGGCACCATTTTGGGCGTGATGCCGCCGGAGGGCATCGGGAAGGTGGGGCGGATATGGTAGAACGGGAAGGAGAGGTTCTGCGCCACCCGCTGGAACTTCTCCGGGAGGACCGGGGCCTTCCCGTAGGGCGCCGGGAAGACGACGATGTCGGCCCCGGCCAGGCGGGGGAGTTTGCCCAGCACCAGGTGCGAACTGATGCCATGCCACTCGGAAGCGTAGAGGGCGCCCGCCACATCCATGTGGGCCAGGATGGGGACGTTGATGGCCGGGTCCTCCGCCAGTGCCCGCAGGACCGGGAAGCCGGTCGCCAGGTAATTGACCATAATGGCGTTACAGCCCAGTTCCACCGCCCGCCGGGCGTTCTCAAACACTTTCGGCACCTCGTCGGTGACGTTGACGGTATAGAGGGTGTGCTCCCCGGTCTCCTCGTAGACCTGGCGCTCGGCCTCCATATAGAGTTTGACCCGCGCCTGCACTTCGTTGAAGGACGGGTTGGCCAGCAATTCGTCGTCTTTGATAATATCACAGCCACCCAGGGCCGCCGCGCGGAAGAGTTCCACCCCCACTTCCGGCGGATAGCCGGTGCAGGGTTTGATCATGTTGTTGAGCAACGGGCGGTCGTACACTCCCAGAACCTCCCGAACTCCCGGAATGCCGAACTTCGGTCCCTGGAAGCCCTCCACATAGGCGCGCGGGAAGCGCAGGTCCAGCAGTTTCAGCCGCCCGGCCATGGAGATGTTCCCGACAACGGTGGTCAGGAGCATGGGAATCTGGGAGCCGAAGTTGACGACGGGGAAGGCAATCTGGAGGACGTAGTGGCGGTACTCCACCTCCGGCGGCACCATCCACTCGTAGTCGGGGATTTCGTAGACGCCGATGACTTTGGCGACATGTTTCCGGCGGACCTCGGGCGTTTCTCCGGGCACCGGGACCCATGTGCCGGTGGACTGCTCAATCGCCAGCGCAGGAGCCAGTTTGGGGACCGGCAGGGCTTTGGGGTAGGAAACCAGGTAAGTCCCGATGACGTACTCGTTCTCGTCTATACCTTCGGGCAGGGCAAAAGGCAGGGATTCTACGTCTTCCCGTTTCATAGGTTACCTCCGGTTCAAGTCTGTGTGCCGACCGAACTCGCCCCTCCCGGGCTTTCGGCCTCCGGTCAGCCTGGGCCGAGCAGGGCGTGCCATTTGTGGTCGGGTATAAAGCGAAGGAGCGTTTGCACCGACCGGCGGTCAGCGTTATGCAGGATCGGAGGGTCCGGTTGCCGGGGCAGGCGGTTGCTGCAGGGCCTCCGCCAGGGCCTCTTCCCAGAACAAAGAGCGCCCATCCTGAAGCATCAGCACGTTGTGGGCCTCCGCCTCCTCCAGAGCCCCGACCGTAGCGTCCTCTCCGGCCACCGTGGGGATGGCCCGCAAACCGGCCTGTCGGAGCAGGTCTGCCCGCCGCCGCGCCCGTTCCACATCATGCCGGTCCACCGTTGCCGATATTTCCACCACCAGCCAGACCTGCGGCGCCTCGGCCGGGTGTCGGGGCCGCCCGCTGACCAGAAGGTCTACGGCCAGCAAATCCCGAAAGTCCTGCGGCGTGAGATAGCCGGCCAACTGGTCCTCTATCTCTACCGGCGAGAACACTCGCGGCCGTCGCAGGAGATGGCCGAAATACGAGGCTGCTTTTTGCTGGTACGTGAGTTCCAGAAGGCGGCCCTCCAGAGTGCCGGTCCGGTCGGTGAGTCTCTGAAGTTGAACCACCACTTGCTCCAGCACCGCCTCTATACGGGCGAAACGGGCCTCCGAGGCCTCCCGGTATCGCTCCTGGGCCTCGGCCAGTTCCCGAA
>JBBIKR010000159.1:0-3587 GCA_037445395.1 Thermoflexales bacterium | reverse complement strand
GGGCCTCGGCCAGTTCCCGAACCCGGGCCTCCGTCTGCGCCTGGGCCTCGGCCAGTTCCCGAACCCGGGCCTCCGTCTGCGCCTGGGCCTCGGCCAGCCGGTCCAGCGTCGCCTCGGTGCGAGCCTGGGCCTCTACCAGACGGTCAAAATCCTGGCGGACGACCCGAATTTCCTTCATCCGGTCGTCCACGAGGGCGACCACCGCCCGGTACATCTCAGCGGTTAATCCCTGGTATTGTTGAGCCATTCCCTGCCTCCTTCCCGATCCCTGACTTCTGAGGGTTATCCTTACCGGCACTGCTTGCCAAACCGCACCCGATTCACCTCCCGGTACAGACCTCGCAGCGATGAGTACAGGCGGCGGTAGGCCCGATACAGCAGATTGTAGGTCTCCGTGTTTTCGGGCCGGGGTTCAAACTCCCGCTCCACACGGATGACCTCCCGCAGGGACTCAAAATCGGGGTAGAGCCCCAGCCCGACCCCCGCCGTCAGGGCCATGCCCACCGCGCCGGCCTCCTGAGGATTGACAACGGTCTCTACCCGCCGACCCGTGACATCGGCGATAATCTGCATCCAGGGCGCGCCGCGCGCTCCGCCACCGATGACCCGCAGGACGGGCAACGGAAAGCCGAACGTGTGCTCCACGATCTCTATCATCCAGCGCAGATTGTAGGCCACGCCCTCATAGACGGCCCGCAGGAGATGCTCCCGGGTATGGTCGGCGCTCAGGTTGAAGAAGGTGCCCCGCACCCATGTGTCGGAGATGGGTGCCCGCTCCCCATACATCCAGGGCGTGCAGACCAGATAGTCGGACCCCGGTGGGATGCGCTCCACATCCTCGTCCATCAGCGCGTAGACGTTGGGGATATTGGGGTCGGCCTGCTCGTGACGGTAGAACTCGTCGGCGATCCACTTCAGGCAGGCGCCCGCCGTCTCCATTTCGGCGAAGAGCATCACCTTCTGCGGGTCGGCGGATTGAATGCAGGCGACGCCGTGGCGCCCCGTGGGGGTCTTGCGGGTGACGACGCCCACCCAGCCGGAGGTGCCCAGGTAGACATGGCCATCTCCTTCCCGGACAGCGCCGGCACCGACGGCGGCCCCGGGCGCATCGCCGCCTCCGCCGAAGACCGGGGTGCCCTCCAGCAGGCCGCAGGCCCGCGCGGCCTCTGCCGTCAGGCCACCAACCCGGTCGGTGGAACGGACCAGCGGCGGGAACTTTGCCGGGTCCAAACGGATGTAGCGGAGCAACCCGCGCATCCAGTCCTTCTTTTTCAGGTCCAGGGCGAAGGCCGAGGCGCACGACCATTCAAAGACCATTTGCCCGGTGGCCCGGTAGGTCAGATAGCCATTCACGTCCAGGAAACAGGACATGCCGTTGTAAATGTGCGGTTCATTCTCCTTGAGCCACAGTAACTTCGGCATGCCGTCCTTGCCGGAGAGTTCCGCGCCAGCGATGGCGGCGAACAGTCGTCGGCCGCCGAACCGGCGCATAATCCGCTCCGCATGCTGGGGCGCCCGACCGTCCAGCCAAATGATGGCCCGCCGCAGGACCTGCCCGTCCCGCCCCATAGGGACGATGCCCAGCATCTGGGTGGCGTGGACGACCGCCAGGACGTCTTTCGGCGAGACGCCGGCCTGCTCCAGCACCTGTCGGGTAGTCGTGGTGACGGCTCCCCACCAGTCCTCCGGTTCCTGTTCGGCCCAGTCGGGACGGGGATAGTGGACCGGGTAGGGCATAAAGGCGGTGGCGCGGACGTTTCCCTCCGTATCCACCAGGACGGCCTTGTTGCCGCCCGTGCCAACATCGTGGGCAATGATGTACTGGGTCATCGGCACCTCTTATCTGGGCATCGCGCTCTCTATGATCTTGCGACGGATTTGCTCCAGGACCGGCGCCGGGAATCGGGAAACCCCCTCCAGAACCTCCTCAAAGACATCCAGGGCCCGGTCCAGTTGCTCCTCGGTGATGGTCAACGGCGGCTTGATTTTGACCACGTTGCGGCGGGTGGGAAGACCGTGCACCACATCGGGCATGTCCAGGTCAAAGATGACGCCGTGCTCCATGGCCAGTTCCACCAGGGCGGTGGCCCGCTCGGTCGCCGGGACCTTCGTATCGGGGTCCTCCACCAGTTCCACGCCGATGAAGAGGCCCGGCCCGCGCACGTCGCCGATGAGGGAGTGGTCCTCCTGCATCTGGCGCAGGCGGGCAGTGGCCCGCTGGCCCAGGATGCGGGCACGGCCGGGGAGGTCCAGCCGCAGGGTGACCTCAATGGCGGCCAGCGCGGCGGCAAACGCCACGGGGTTGGCGCCGAAGGTAGTGTGCTCCTCCAGGTAGGTGAACCCCTTCAGGTCCTCCCGCGCCACGATGGCGCCGACGGGGAAGCCGCCGCCCAGCCCTTTGGTGAGCACCAGAATGTCCGGGGGGACGCCGTAGTACTCGGCGGCGCTCATCGCTCCAACGCGGCCAAAGGCGGTCTGGCTCTCGTCGTAAATCAGCAAGATGTCGTAGCGATGACAGAGTTCCTTCAGGCCCGCCAGGTAACCGGGAGGCGTGGGAATCTGCCCGCCAGCCCCCTGCATCGGCTCAATGATCAGGCCGGCGATGGGGGTATTGGCGCCGTAGAGGATGGCCTGTTCCACCAGTTCCAGGCAGGCCAGGCCGCAGGTGCCGGGGTCCCGGTGGATGGGGCATCGGTAGCAATAGGGGTAGGGGAAACGGACGATGTGCTCCAGCCCCCAGCCGCTGAAGCGCATCAGGCCCGGCATGTAGTGGCTGGCGGAGATGGTCGCCAGGGTGGCCCCGTGGTAGCCCCGGTAGGCCACCAGGAACGTCGTCGCGCCGGGGCGGTTGATCATGGCCAGTTTCATCGCCGCCTCTATGGCGGTACCGCCGCCCTGGTTGTTCAGCGCCACCCGCTTCAGGTTGCCGGGGAAGAGGCCGGCCAGGCGGTTGATCAGTTTGAGGCGGGGGATGGTGGGGAAGCCGTAGCGGACGTGGGTGAGATGGCGCATCTGCTCGGCGACGGCGGCCAGCACGTCCGGGTGGCAGTACCCCACGTTGAGGGTCCAGGCCTGGGCCGTGCAGTCAATGTATTCTTTGCCGGTGACGTCCCGCACCAGGGCCCCGCCGGGGACGCCCTCGTAGAGGATTTCCCGCTTCAGGGGGGTCAGGGAGAGGGCGCGGGCCTGTTCTACTTCCTCCTCGGTCAGATCGTTCAGGAGGGAACGGATTTCTTCCTGGGTCAACACCTGAGGTTGAAACATGGTAAGCCCCCGTGAGACGGCATATGGAAGGCACCGGAGCGATGCCGGTTCATCGTCATTATAGCACTCTCCGGACGGATGGCAATTTGAGGGCTGTTCGCGCCGGGTCTCGGGGATGAGGGCTCGGCAGAAGCCTCGCCGCGCCATGCGCCGAAGCGTGACAGGGAGTGGCCCCTGGCCGCCGGCCAGGGGAGCGGAGGACAGGGGTTTTGGGGCGGGGGGGGGGGCCCCCGCCCCCCCCCCCCCCCCACCGGGGGCGGGGGGGGGGGGGGCCCCCCACCCAACACCCGCGGCGCGCCCCCCCGGGGGCGAGCCCCACCGCC
>JBBIKR010000158.1:3871-7828 GCA_037445395.1 Thermoflexales bacterium | reverse complement strand
TGAGTATTGCCCACCGCCCATTGCCCGTGTCCTCCTGTAATCCTGCCTCTTGCCTTAATTACCTACCCCTACAAGAAAACTCCCAATGGGGGTCATCGCGAGCCGCTGAAAGCGGCGAAGGGCCAAGCCGATGACCACGGCCCGAGGAGCCTCGCCCCGTGGGGCTCGCCCGAGGCGCAATTTCCCGGGTGTCGGGGAGATTGCTTCGGCGGCTGACGCCGCCTCGCAATAACTATAGGCAGGTAGTTGCCTCTTGCCATCTTGCTATCCTGCCTCTTCCTCCATCTCCCCCCAGTTCGTCCCCACACTGAGGTCCACTTTGAGGGGAACGCGCAGCGGGTAGGCGGATTCCATCATTTCCTGCACCAGCGGGGTCACCACTGGGAGTTCCTCTTGCGGGACCTCCAGGACCAGTTCGTCGTGGACCTGGAGGATCATCCGGGCGGAGAGGCCCCGCTCAACGAGCGCGCGATGGAGATGGAGCATGGCCCGTTTGATGATGTCGGCGGCGGAGCCCTGGATAGGGGCGTTGACGGCCTCCCGCTCCGCCCGCCGCCGGGCCTGCTCCTGGGCCGGGGAGGCACTCTGCAGGACCAGGAAATACCGCCGCCGGCCCAGAATGGTCTCCACGTACCCCTGGTTCTTGGCCTGGGCCAGGGTCCGCTCCAGGTATTCCCGCACCTTCGGGAAGCGCCCGAAGTACTGGGCGACGAAGTTCTCGGCCTCCATCTGGGGGATTCCCGCGTCCCGCGCCAGCCGTCCGACGCTCATCCCGTAAACCAGGCCGAAGTTGACCTGCTTGGCAAAACGGCGCTGTTCAGGGGTAACCCGGTCTATGGGAATATCAAAAATCGCCGCCGCAGTGGAGGCGTGGATGTCCTCCCCGCGCTGGAAGGCGGCGGTCAGACCGGGGTCGCCGGAGATGTGGGCCAGGACGCGCAGTTCAATCTGGGAGTAGTCGGCGCCCAGGAGCACCCAGCCGGGCCGGGCGACGAAGGCCCGCCGCACCTGCCGCCCCAGCGGGGAGCGGATGGGGATATTTTGCAGGTTCGGGTCGCTGGAGGAGATTCGCCCCGTGACCGTCCCCGTCTGGTGGTACGACGTGTGCAGCCGCCCGGTGGTGGGGTTCACCAGTGCGGGCAGCGCGTCCACGTAGGTGGACTTCAGTTTGGTCAGTTCCCGGTGCTCCAGGATGAGGTCCACGATGGGATGCGCGCCCCGCAGCGATTCCAGCACCTCCGCCGTCAGTGAGTAGCGGCCTGTGGAGGTCCGGGGGACGCCCTTCGTCGGCAACCGCAGGACGCCGAAGAGGATTTCCGCCAGTTGGGGGCCGGAGTTGATGTTGAAGGGCATCCCCACCATCCCCTGAATCCGGTCCTCCAGTTCCGCCAGCCGCGTCCCCAGTTCGGCAGACATCCGCCCCAGGAAGTCCACGTCCAGTGCCACCCCCGTCATTTCCATCTCCATCAGGACCTCCACCAGCGGGAGTTCCATCTCCACGAAGAGGTCCCAGTGGCCCTTCTGGCGCAGTTCCGGGGCAAGGACGCGGGCCAGCCGGTGGGTCATATCCACGTCGGCAGCGGCGTAGGCGGCGGCGTCTTCTATCTCCACCTCGGCCATCGTGACCTGCTTGCGCCCGGAGCCGATGAGGTCCTGGATACTGGTCATTTCCACGCCCAGCCGGATGAAGGCCAGGCTTTTCAGGCCCAGGTTGTGGCTGGCGGGGTCGCAGAGCCACTCGGCAATCATCGTGTCAAAGGCCAGACCCCGGACGCGGACGCCGTGGCGGGCCAGGACAGTCATATCGTACTTGGCATGGTGGGCCTGCTTGGGAACACGGGGGTCCTCCAGGAGAGGGCGGAGGGCATCCAGGACCTGCCCCATCGGAAGTTGACGGCCCCGGCGGTGGCCGACGGGGATGTACCAGCCCTCTCCCTCCCGGTCAGTGAGGGCCAGGCCCACCAGGGCCGCCCGCATGGGGTCCTCGGAGGTGGTCTCGGTGTCAAAGGTGACGGCGGGGGCACGGGTCAGCCGGGCCACCAGCGCGGCCAGTTCCTCCGGTTCGCGGACGACGTGGGGGACGGTCGGGACGGCGGGGGGGGGGGTTTTGGGGGTGCGGGAAATAAAAAAACGGCAATTTGGGGGGGGGGGTTTGGGCCGTCCCTCCGCTTCGCTCCGGGGTTCGCTACGAACGGGGCCCAGGGACTCCGGCAGGCGGTCCAGGAGGGAGCGGAATTCCAGTTGGCGGAAGAGTTCGGTCACCCGTGCCCGGTCGTAGTTGCGGACGGTGCACTCCTCCAGGCTCAGTCGGACCGGCAGGTCGGTGCGGATGGTCGCCAGTTGCCGGCTCAGAAAGGCAGCGTCCCGGTTCTTCTCCAGCGCCTCGCGGTAGCGGGGCGGCGTCACTTCATCCAGGTGACTGTAGATTTCCTCCAGGGAGCCGTATTTGCGGAGGAGTTCGGTGGCGGTTTTCTCGCCGACGCCGTTGACGCCGGGGATGTTATCCGATTTATCACCGACCAGGGCCTTATAGTCCCGGAGTTGGGCCGGGGAGAGACCGCCGTAGCGGGCGCGAACGGCTTCTTCGTCGTAGACGGTGCCGTCGGAGAGGCGACGGCCAGCCAGGAAGACTTTCACGCCCGGCGCGACCAGTTGAAGGAGGTCCCTGTCGCCGGTGACGATGACCGTCTCCAGGCCCTGGGCAGCGGCCTGCTGGGCCAGGGCGCCCATCAGGTCATCGGCCTCCACGCCGGGAACCTCCACAATGGGGATGCCGAAGGCCTGGACAATCTGACGGATGCGGTCCATCTGGACGCGCATCTCGTCGGGCATGCGGTCCCGGTGGGCCTTGTAGTCGGGGTAAATCTCGTCCCGCCCGGAGTGGCCCGCGTCAAAGCAGACGGCGATGTAATCCGGCTTCAGTTCCTGGAGGATGTGGAGGAGGGTGGAGGTGAAGCCGTAGGTGGCGTTGGTGGGCTCGCCGTCGCGCGTGGAGAAGCCCTCCAGCGGCAGGGCGTGGAAGGCCCGGTAGGCCAGGGCGTGACCGTCTATGAGAATCAGGCGCATGGTACAGGTCGCAGGGTCGCAGGTCGCAAGGCGCAGGGCCGCAAGTCGCAGAGTCGCAAGTCGCAGAGTCGCAGGGCCGCAGGGTTATGAGATCATCCGGCGGATGGCCTCGGCCGTCTCTTTGGCCCGATGGCGGATCATCCCCAGGGGGACTTTGCCCGCCACCACGACGGAAAGGATGAGGTCTTCGGTGATCGCCAGGGAGTAGAGCAGATACTCGGCGCCCTCAATACTCTGCTCAAAACGGAGTTGTTCCTTGCCCAGAATCTGGGCGACGCGCGTGGATGCCCGCCAGGCGTCGGCGACCAGAGAGGTGAGCGCCGAAACGCCGTTTTCGCTCATCCGGCCCGTATGGGCGACCAGTTCGCCGCCCCGGATCAGGAGGACGGCCTCGGCGCCCACCTCCTGCGCCAGCCGGGACATCAGCGGGATGGCGCCTGGGACCACTTCGCCTGCTGGCGTGGGGGCGGGGGCCTCCTCGGTGACGGCCGGTGTCGTCAGCGGGCGGGCAAGGGCCTGGCGGATGCGCTCCGGCAGTTCAGGAAGGAAGAACGGCTTGGGGAGCGTGCCCTGGATGGACACGTCCGCCAGTTCCGATGGGACCTCATCCCCCTCCAGCGGGATGACCATGAGCCGCAGGTCCGGATGTTCCTGGCGAAGGGCGCGGACCAGTTGAGCCGGGGGCAGGTCGGGCAGACCCATATCCACAATCGCCATCGCGTAGTCGGCGGCAGCGGTGGCCCGGAGGGCTTCATGCCCGCTGGCCGCCACGTCTGCGCGCATCTCCATGCTCTCCAGTTCCTGCTGGAGGAGCGTGGCGAAGGCCTCATTGGCGTCTACAACCAGGACTCGCTTCATAGGGCACGTGAAACGTGACGAGTGAAACGGGAT
>JBBIKR010000158.1:0-3771 GCA_037445395.1 Thermoflexales bacterium | reverse complement strand
CTACAACCAGGACTCGCTTCATAGGGCACGTGAAACGTGACGAGTGAAACGGGATAGTGAAACGGGATGGTGATGGAGCGCTATCGCTGTCCCAGTTCCGCCTGGCTGACGATGACCCGCCGGGTGGCGATGTACCAGGAGGAGATCGTTGCCAGACGGTCAGATGGATGCATCAGCGGGCCGATTTGAACGCCCTGGACTTTTCGGTCCACGCCGTAGGTGTAGATGGGCTGGTAGAGCAGGACGGCGGGAACTTCGTCGGCGAAGAGTTCCTGGAACTCCCGGTACAGGGCGGCCTGACGGGTCGGGTCGGCCGTGATGCGGGCCGTCTCTATGACCTCGCTGATCCGCCGGTGGTCCAGCCCGGCGTAGTTCTGCCCGGTCGTGATCTGGGTCTGATGCCAGAGGGGGTAGGGGTCAGGGTTGCCGGGGAGGGCCAGTTCCACCAGCGCGGCCTGGTAGTCCCGCCGCTCCAGCGCGTCCCGCAGTTCCAGAGGAGGGACGGCGACGGCGTTGACATCCACACCGATGGCCTCCCACTGGCGGGCCACCTCCTGCGCGACGGCCACCTGAACGGGGTCGGTGGATGAGAGCAGGGTGAAGGAGAGACCCAGTTCTCCTTTTGTCCGGACTCTGCCGCCCGGAGGCAACGTCCAACCCGCGCCGTCCAGCAGCGCGCGGGCCTTCTGCGGGTCGTACTCGTAGCGGTGGATGCCCTCGTAGTAGGCCCACGTCCCGGCCAGGATGGGACTGTGGGCCACGATGGCCTGTCCCTCCAGGACCCCGTCCACCAGCGCCTGCCGGTCCAGACCGTAGAGGAGCGCCTGCCGAACCTCCTTCTCCTGGAAGAAGGGCAATTCGTCTTTCTTCGCCAGATTCAGGAAAATCAGCACCTGGTCGGCCAGGGGGGCGGAGTAGAGATTCAGGTCCGCCTCCTGCCGGGCCTGGGGAAGTTCCGAGAGAAGAATCCGCCCCACTCCCTCCACCTCTCCGGCCTGAAAGGCGCGGAACGCGCTCTGGTAGGACGGGTAGAAGCGAAACCGTACGCCTTCCAGATAGGGCCTGGGCCCGTAATATTCCGGGTTGGGTTTCAGGAGGACGGAGACCATATCGCCCTCCCGGGTTTCCACCTCTGCCACCTGGAACGGGCCACTGCCCACCGGCTGGAGATTGAAGTCCAGGGACGGCAGGTCGGCGGCCCGGACGCCTTCCAGCAAATGGGCCGGCAGAAGCCCGATGGTGGTGTAGTCCAGGAAGGGCGCGAAGGGTTCGGAGAGGACGAAGCGGACCGTCCGGTCATCGTCCTTGAAGACCTGGACGGTGCGCCAGAGCGCGCCCAGGTCGGACGGGCCGGGGAAGTCAGGGTCCTGCATCAGGCCGATGGTGAAGAGGACATCGTCGGCCGTCAGAGGGGCGCCGTCGGGCCAGTGGAGCCCACTGCGCAGGTGGAAGATGTAGGTCAGGCCGTCCAGCGAGATTTCCCACTTCAGGGCCAGGTCAGGTTCCACTTCCCCCCGACCGTTCATCCGGGTGAGGCCGCTGTAGACCAGCGCGCAGAGGTCCCGGTCCACGTCGTTGTAGGCCGCCAGGAGCGGGTTGATAGCATGGGGGAATCCCGCCACCCCCTCCACATACGTCCCTCCGGCCGCGGGGACGGTGACGGTGGTGTAGGTGAACGCCAGGTAGACCAGCGCAATGGCCAGAAGGGTGGCCCCGGCGCCGATGAGCAGGGCCGGCCAGCGGACGGTTCGTCCCATAAGCGCTTATGCCGGACCGATGACCACGGCGTTCAGGATGGCGATCAGGAAGAAGAGGACGGCCAGGACGATGGTGACGATAAAGAGGGTTTTCTCCACGCCGCGCCGGGTCCGGTAGATGGATGTTTCGCCGCTGCCGAAGATGGCGCCCAGTCCGCTGGCGCGCACCTCCAGCAGGATCACGACGGTCAGCGCGATGCCCAGGATAATCTGGACGATGTACAGGTATGTGCTCATTCTTCGGGTTTCCTCCGTTCAGATTCCAGTGCTTTTCAACCCAGGCAGCAGGCCAGAGAGAGGGGATTGGAATGGGGTTCTGCGGCGACGGCCTCCGACCGCCGTCACAGAACCCCACTACCGGCCTGTCCAACCCGGCTTGTGGTATTATAACACGCCCTGGGTTGGAGGCAAGCGAGATTGCCGATTGCATCCCCGGCCAATCTCTGCTATACTTGAGGCCATCCCCTACAGGAGGTGCGCATGGAATCCCGGACGGGCCTCCAGATCAGCACGCGGGCTTTTATCCAATCCCTCGTCATCCTTTTTGTCCTGATGATGGTGGCCGGCCTGCTGACCCGCGTCGTCCCCGCCGGAACGTATGACCGCCTCTCCGTGGACGGCCGGGAAGTGATTGACCCCACCTCGTACCGGATGACCGAACGGCCCGATTACCCCCTCTGGCGATGGTTCACGGCCCCGATAGAAGTGCTGGGCGCGCCCGGAAATCTGACGGTCATCGTCATCATTATCTTCATCCTCTTCATCGGCGGCTCTTTCGCCGTGCTGGACCGGAGCGGTATCGTGCGGGCCGCCATCGGGCGGATCGTGCGGCGCTTCGGGCAGGAAAAATATGCCCTCCTGCTGGCCATCTCTTACTTCTTTATGGCACTGGGGGCCTTCTTCGGCATCTTTGAGGAGGTCGTCCCGCTGGTACCGGTGATGGTTGCCCTCTCCTACTCCCTGGGCTGGGACGCCCTGGTGGGCCTGGGGATGTCCGTGCTGGCGACCAATCTGGGTTTCTCGGCGGCGATCACCAATCCCTTCACCATCGGGGTCGCCCAGAAACTGGCCCAACTGCCCCTCTTTTCGGGCTGGTGGCTGCGCGTTCCGGTCTTCCTCGTTGTCTATGCCCTGTTCGCGGTCTTCCTGACCAACTACGCCCGCCAGGTGGAGCGCGACCCGACCCGTTCCCCCGTCCATCAGGAAGACCGGGTGGAGCGGGAGAAGTACCGGGTCGTACAGGCCGGGCTGGGGGAAGAACCCCCGCGCGTGGGCCGCGCGCTGGCCTGGTTCGGCCTCTTCACGCTGCTCATCCTGGCCGTGCTGTTTGCTGGCCCATTCATCCCCGCTCTCTCGGATTACACGCTACCGGTGGTGGGTCTGCTCTTCCTCCTCGCGGGGCTCGGGGCGGGGTTGCTCTCGGGCGCGGGCGGCAAAACCGTCGGACGGGCGCTGCTGGAGGGCTGGAAGGGCATCGCGGCCAGCATCCCGCTCATCCTGATGGCCGCCAGCGTCCGGCACATCGTCGTCCAGGGCGGCATTATGGACACGATTCTCCACTGGGCGTCCCGGCCCTTCAGCCAGGCCAGCCCCTTCGTCGCCGTCCTCGCCATGTACGGCCTGACCCTGATCCTGGAGTTTTTCGTCCCCTCCGGGTCGGCCAAGGCCTTCCTGATGATGCCCATTCTCCTGCCGCTGGGCGAACTCCTGGGCGTCACCCGCCAGACGACCGTCCTGGCCTACTGCTTCGGCGACGGTTTCTCCAATATGATGTACCCCACCAACGCCGTCCTGCTGATCTCGCTGGGGCTGACCTCCGTCAGTTACCCCAAATGGCTCCGGTGGTCGTTGCCGCTCTGGCTGTGGGTGGTTCTGGTGACGGTCGCCTTTATGGCCCTGGCGGTGGTCATCCACTACGGGCCGTTTTGATTCACCAGTGCTGGCGTAGCACAGGATTTGTCCCAATGGCACTAACTTTTCGCAGTTCCGCAAAACGAACCCTTATGGGCAGTGC
>JBBIKR010000157.1:0-7949 GCA_037445395.1 Thermoflexales bacterium | reverse complement strand
TTGTGCGTTTTTTTGTTTTTTTCCCCCCCCCCCCCCCCCCCTCCCGCGGGGGGGGGGGGGGGGCCCCCCCCCCCCCCCCCCCCACAACCCCCTCCTGAATTCAGCTACTCCAGCGAATGGTTTGGCAAAATGAATGAACCGAAAATTTTGAGGGCCGGGGACACCGCCGCCCGGCCACCGTCGGCTCCCCGGCCCTCACCAAAGGAGGAGAAGAAGAGACACCGCCCCTGACTCCGATTGTAATTTACCACATTCTCCTCCTTTTTGCTTGACGGAAACCCTACGATTTCCCTACGATTTCCCTACGCACCGCCGAATGCGGGCAGGAGCAGATGCTCACCGTCCCGGCCTTCCACCTCCCAGAACGGCACCCAGGCCAGACCGCAGTAGTCCACCACCACGTCGGTGCGGCGCGGGGCAATCTCTACCTGGCGGATGTCGTCCAGCGTCGCGGCCCAGCGGTCGTTCAGCGCATCCACTTCCTGCTCCATCTGCGCCGTCAGGTCATCCAGTTGCTTCTGGAGGACGCGAATCGTCTCCTCCGATTCCTCCACATCCGCCTCCGCCTGCTGGGTCAGGCGGCGCTTCCGGCTGATGGAGGAAATCATATACGAAGGCCGCCGTCGGGTCAGCAGGTTGAGAACCGACTCGCCGTAAGCAAGTTGTTCCTCCCGCTTCCGCCCTTCCAGTTCTACCTGGTCCTGCGCCAGTTCCTGCTGTTCCCGCCGCAATCGCTCCTGAAGACGCGCGGTCTGCTTCGCATACCGGTCCCTGATCCGGGCGACCTCCTCATCCCGCCGGGCACGGGCCACGTCCTCACAACGGCGGCGAAAATCCCGCTCACTCTCGCCCGGTCGGCCGTACACTTTCAGCACGGGGTTATACCAGAGCGTCATCCGGACGTTGCGGTAGAGGAAATCGGCAAAGAGACGGCTCCAGCGGGCATACTGGGCGGCCTGGGCCAGTTGGGACGGTAGCGGGCCATACATCCCCTCCTCCGGAGGGCGGTGCGAGAGACGCTCCGGCGCGATGTCGGCCGCGCCCTTTTCCCAGTCCGGCTGGGCCGGCGGCGGGGGCGGTTCCACCAACCGGACCACCCGTTCCGTCTCCCGCAGGCCGATTTTCTCGTCGGTCAGGTGGACGGTGCCCATCGCCAGAAGTCGCGGCTGATAGACCAGCCGCCGTCCCGCAACCAGGACGGTCCGCCCGGTCTTCTGCTCGTGCTCGTGGAGGGCCCAATCCAGCGTGACCGCCGCCGGAAGGAAGACCTGGGGGATGTCGGCGGGCAGTGTCGGCGGGACGGAACTCAGCCCTGCGGATACCGGCTGGACGGGAGCGGGGGCGGGAGCCGCCGCAGGTATCGGCGGAGATGGAGGGGGGACCACCTCGGCCTTCGGTCGGGAGGGCGCGGGAGGGGGAACTGTTGGAGCAACGGCGACCTCCAGTTGGGTCAGTTGCCGAATCTGGGCGCGGGTCAGCGGGCCCCGCAGGTAGGACATCGCCCAGCGGGTGTGCAGGAAAATCATCTTCTCCGCCCTGACGTCGTGGAGGATGAAGACGCGCTGCCGAAGGCCGCTGATGGCCTGGTCCAGCGCGGCGCGGTTCAGGCCGGACCCGGCCGTCGCCGCCGCGCCCTCCATTCCTTCCAGCACCCGCTCCTTATCCCGGTCTGTGCGCAACAGGCCCACCGCCCACATCCCGGCGTTTGTCAGCCCCTTGTAGTCTATATCGGCCGGGTTCTGCGTCGCCAGCACCACCCCCAGCCCAACCGCCCGGCCCTGTTTGATCAACGCCATCAGCGGTCGTTTCGTCGGTGGGTTGGCGGGATACGGCGGGAAGAAGCCGAACACTTCGTCAAAGTAGAGAATGGCCCGCAGGCTGGATGTGCCGGACTGGGCAAACATCCAGTCCCGGACGGCTTCCAGAAGGAGCGTGACGAAGAAGGCCCGTTCGGTATCCGCCAGGTGCGAAAGGTAGAAGATGGAGGCGCGGGGGCGGCCGTCCGACGTGTGCAACAAATCTTTGACGTCCAGCGGGACCCCTGCCCGCCAGGCCTCAAAGCCGGGCGCGGCCAGAATGCCGTTGAGCGCCCGCGCCAGGGCCAGCCGTTCCTTCTGGGGGAAGAAACTCTCCAGTTCAAAGACCCCAATCTGTCGGATCGGGGGGTCCTGAATCTGGCGAATCAGCATGGGCAGGTCCAGGTCCTGACCGTTGCGCCAGGCATGCTCCACCAGTCGGGAGAGGAAGATGTGTTCCGGGCTCTGGAGGGGGTCGGCCTCGCGGCCCATCAGGCCCAGAAGAGCCGACACCAGCCCTCCGATCCGTTCCTGCAATTCCTCATCATCCACCATCTCATCCGGGTGGGGGGCCCGGAAGCGGTGAAGGACGTTGACAGGGGTGCCCGCGGTGGAGCCGGGGGTGAAAATGACGAACTCGGCCCGCTCCCGCAGTTGAGCCATCCGCTCCGGACCGATGTCCCATTTCGCCAGCCCTTCCCGCCAGCGACGGGCCTCCCCGGCCGCGACCTCCTGCACGGGACGACCTTCCCGCTCGGCCGCCTCGGTGTCTATCCAGGGCGCGAACTCCTCCGGCGAGAGGTTCGGGAAGGTCAGGAGGAGGTTGGTCATGTCGCCCTTGGGGTCCAGAATCAGAGCCGGGATGCCCTGCAGGAGGGCTTCCTCCAGCAGGACGGTGCCCAGGCCGGTCTTGCCCGACCCGGTCATCCCCAGGATGACCGCGTGGGTGGTGAGGTTGCGCAGGGGATAGAGGACAGATCGGTCGGTCACCGTGTCGGTGGCCGGATCGTACTCCCGCCCCAGGTACAGACCTTCGGTCATCAAGGCCTCCCTGTCAGTCCGAACGTGCCAGGCACTTCCGGATGTGTCCGGCGCTTTTCTATTCGGGGTGGTAACTGCTTTGCCCCGCGGGGGATATAAAAGTTATTTTTCATTGCGGCGGCGAAGCCGCCGCAATGAAAATCATTTCTTCTACCTGGGATTGAAGTAGTTGTACGTCGCCGTGGCGATGCGCTGAACCAGGGGATTGGAAACATCCCACTCCAACCACTGGAGGCGGTACAGGTAGACCACCAGGATGAAGTCGCCGCCGGGACTGAAGACGATGGCCGCATCGGCGTGGGTATCGCCGATCCAGCCGTGCTTGCGGGCGAACTTCGTCCCCGGCGGCAATCCCGCCTCAATCATGCTCTCCGTCCGGTCCTCGGCCATGATGTCCAGCATCTGCTGGCATTCCTCAGGGGTGAACGCGCCCGGATAGGCGACCATCAGCGCCCCTCCGCCCCGACTGCACTGGTAAATCATCTCCAGCATCAGCCCGACCTCCCGCGCCGTCGTCTGCATGTACGGGTCGGGATTGGTGTACAGGTCGGTGCGGGAGTTGGCCGGGGTGACAATGGCCGGCGGAGGCGCCGTCTCGTCGTACGGAGCCGCCATAAAAGTGTTGATGAGGCCCAGGTGGCGCATGGACGCCGTCAGATTCTCCACGCCCTGGTAGGCGTCGCCGCCGCCGATAACGTCCCGCAGGAGCAGGTTGGCGGTGAAATTGCCGCTCAGGGTCATCGTCTCCGTGAGCAACCGGGTCTGCTCGGGGTCCGGGGGCTCGTCCAGCGCCCGATACGTCTCCATCATCACCGCGATTTTCAGCACGCTCATCCCGGCGTAGGCGACATCCGGGTTGATCTCCAGTTCCTCGCCCGTCTGCAGGTCCTTGACGAAGACGCTGGGAATGCCGTCAAAACCGGCCAGGAGCGCCTTCAACATCTCCTCCAGGTGGCGCATCTGGAGGGGCGGGGCCTCGCCCGTGCGGACCACCAGTTCCACCTGACGGTTCACCGCCGACTTCAGCGCCGCCTCCACCAACTGGCGGGATGCTTCCCGGTCCAGTTCGTAGCCGGCGCGGCCGGCGCGGAAGGTCAGGGCCTCCGGCAGTGGGACCGGCTCCTGGGGCGGGCGGTCGTACTGCTGAGCAACACGCGCCAGAAAGGCATCCAGCCGCTCCGACGAGTACCGGACCGCTGGCACGACCTCCACAGGGGGCGATGGACGGCGCAACAGGTACGCCAGGAAGCCGGAGAGGTTGTTCCGGCTCTCCCGAACGGCCTCCAGCGCAGCCCGCGTCTCCTCCCGGTCAAACTGGAAGGCCACCGCCTCCGGCGCCAGGATGACGGGCTGGCCCTGGTAGGAGAGTTGGACCGGCTGGGTGTAGGCCCCATCCAGGGCCGCCAGGACCTGCTCCACCGCCATTCCGGAGGCGTCCATCCCGGCAATAGACACATTGGGCGGCAACATCCGCAGGTCGGCCCGGAAACGGCGCCACTGCCAGCCCAGCAAGGCCAGCAACACACCGATCAGGACAACGATGAGAAGAGACCAGTCCCGGCGTCGGTATCGTCGCAACGGTTACCTCCAGAATTGGGGTGGATTGCCGGGCACTTCCCGGGTGCCTGGTCCGTTATTTCTCCGGTAGCGCTCGCCAGACCCGTTCCGGGGTTAGCGGGATGCGCGGGATAGATACGCCCACCGCGTCGTAAACGGCGTTGATCACCGCCGGAGCCACCCCGTCCAGCGGAATCTCCGCCACCGCCTTGACCCCGAAGGGGTGGGTCGGCTCCCACGTCTCCACGAAGAGCACCCGCAGTTCGGGCATCTCGTCGGCGCGGAAGATGCGGTAGTCGTCAAAGCGGGGGTTGACGATGCGGCCTCGCTCGTCAAAGACCAGTTCCTCAGAGACGGCGTAGCCCAGGGCCTGCGTCATCCCACCCTCCACCTGCCCACTGGCAGTGATGGGGTTGACGATTTTCCCACAGTCCAGCGCCATCAGCAGCCGCTCCACCGTCACCTGACCGGTCTCCGTATCCACCACCACCTCGGCGAACTGGGCGGCGAAGGGCGGAGGACTGTACGGGCTCCTGAAAGAGGCCGTCCCTATAATCTGGAACTGGTCTTGATGGTGGAGCGATTCCAGCGCCACCTCCCGCAGGGAGACGGAGCGACCATCCGGGGCCCAGGCAGCCCGGTCGCGAAGGGAAATCTGCTCCGGCGGGACTCCCAGCATCCGTCCCGCCACCTGGCGAATCTGCTCCGCCGCCTGCTGGGCGGCCCGAACCACCGAGCCGCCGCTGATGTAGGTGGTGCTGGAGGCGTAGGCGCCCTTGTCAAAGGGGGTGAAGTCGGTATCGGACGAGTAGATGATGATGTCATCCACCGCGCAGCCCAGCACCTCCGCCGCCATCTGGGCCAGCACCGTGTCCGACCCCGTCCCCAGGTCGGTCGCGCCGACCATCAGGTTGAAGGAGCCGTCGTCGTTCATCTTGATGACGGCGGAGCCCATGTCCAGATACGGGATGGCCGTCCCCTGCATCACGAAGGCGACACCGTGGCCCCGGCGGAGATGCGGTTTGCCGGGGACGGTGCGGTAATCGCCCTGACGCCAGCCGAAGGCCGCCGCGCCCATCGCCGCTGCCTCCGCCAGCGCGCAGGTGTGGATGACCTCGCCGTGCGCCTCCCGCCCCTCGCTCCAGACCTTGCTCATCGGGTGCTCCGCGCCGGGTTTGACCGCGTTCTTCAGCCGGAACTCCAGCGGGTCCCAGCCCATCGCCCGGCAGATACGCTCCATATGGGCTTCCACCGCCACAAATCCCTGGGGCACGCCGTAGCCCCGGTACGCGCCGGAGGGGACCCGGTTGGTGTAGACGATGTCGGCCCAGAAGCGAATGTTGGGGACGTCGTAGAGGGACATCGCCTTGTGGCCTGTGTTGCCGGTGACGGTCAGGGCGTGGTTGCCGTAGGCGCCGGTGTCGGAGAGGACGACCATCTCGTTGGCAACGATCGTCCCGTCCCGCTTCACCCCGGTCCGCATCCGGAAAATCATGGAGTGGCGGGTGGTGCTGGCGGTGAACTGCTCCTGTCGGGTGTACTCCAGGAGGACCGGTTGGCCCGTGGCGATGGTCAGATGGGCGCAGATGTCCTCATAGATTTCCTGCTTGTTGCCGAACCCGCCGCCGATGCGGGGCTTGATGACCCGAATCCGCTTCTCCGGGAGCCCCAGGACGGGAGCCAGGATGCGCCGGACGTGGAAGGGGACCTGGGTGGAGGAGCGGATGACCAGCCGGTCGTTCTCGTCCCAGTAGGTCAGGCAGGTCCAGGTCTCCAGCGGCGCCTGCTGGACCCGCTGGACCTCGTACTCGCCCTCAAAGACGAAGTCGGCCTCGGCCATCGCGCGGTCCACGTCCCCCAGTTCAATCCGGATGCGGGCGGCCAGGTTGCGGGACGGGTCGCACTCGCCGAAGGGGACATAGTCCGGTTCATCGTGGATGACCGGGGCGCCGGGTTTCATCGCATCGCGCGGGTCCAGGATGGCGGGGAGAACCTCGTACTCCACCTCTATCAGCCGGAGGGCCTCCTCGGCGATTTCGGGGGTCTCCGCCGCCACCGCCGCCACCCGGTCGCCCACGTAGCGGACCTTGCTGTCCAGGCTGACGAAGTCCAGGGGCCCGGGGATGGGGTCCGATTGCCCGGCGGTGGAAAAGACGACGCGGGGGATGTCCTGGTAGGTGAGGACGGCGTGGACGCCGGGGAGGGCGCGGGCTTTGCTGACGTCTATTCGCCGGATGCGGGCGTGGGCGTGGGGACTGCGGAGGATTCTGGCGTAGAGCATCCCGGGCATCTGGACGTCGGCGGCGAAGGCGGGCTTCCCCTGGACCAGTTTCAGGGCGTCCACTTTCGGCTCCGGCCTGCCCACCACCCGCAGTTCCTCCTCGGTGGGCGCGACGACCAGGCGGGGCAGGACGACGGTCTGGGGGGCCGTCCGCCCGCCGCCGGGGAATTCCGGCGGGAATTCCGGGGGCGGAGTCAGGAGTTGGGGAGGCATCGGGATGGCCTCCTCCGGCGCCTCCAGGGGCGGGGGCTCCTCGCCCCGCAGGACGGCGGCCGCACGGAGCACCGCCTGCACCGGTTTGACGTAGCCCGTCTCGCGGGAGAGGACGCCGCTGAGAGCGTCGCGCACTTCCTCCTCGGTGGGATTGGGGTTCCGGTCCAGGAGCGCTTTGGCGGCCAGGATCAGGGCAGGGGCCTCGTAGCCGCTCTGCATGGCCCCGGTCTCTATGAAGGCCCGCTGGATGGGGTGAAGGGGAGCGCTCCCCTTCCAGCCGCGCATCTGGGGGCCGCTCAGTCCCTCCAGGGTGAGAATCTCCGCGCCGTCCACCTGCGCGGCCAGGGTGATGCAACTGGAGCGGGGCTCCCCGTTGACCAGTACGGTGCAGACGCCGCAGGTGCCGTCCTCACACCCGTGGCGGACGCTGAAGTACCCTTCCCGGCGCAGGACCCGCAGCAGGGTATCGCCGGGGGCAATGGTGATTCTTCGGGGGATGCCGTTGATGGTTAAGGTAATGTCCATGGCACGTTTTCCCAGCAAAGTGAAGTCCGTTATAGGAGATTGAAATGGGACAGGGAGACCCGGACCGGTCTCATTGGTGGCCTCTCGCCCCTTTTCCCCGCATCGCAGGTGAGTATGTATAAGTATAGCATCTTCGGTGAGGAAGGCAACTGCTTTCCACCGGGCTTGCGCGGCAAATCCTCTGCGGGGAGTGGAGAGGGGTTTGTCCTAATTTTGTCGGGGGCCTCCGGATCGCCCGATGGGTAACCATCGGGCTGATTTAGCGGAGCCCTTCGGGCTATTTTTGAGCCCCGAAGGGGCTTTGCAGAATCAGCCCGACGCTTCAACGCTTGGTGTGAATTACCATAACGCCGGATGGGGTGGCTTAACATTGGTTGACCCTTTTCGTACCGAAGGCTTTTGCCGCCCCTCACCCCCCTTTATCCCCCCTCTCCCCCTGGCCTTCGGCCGGGGGAGAGGGGGGTACCCCCTCCCCTCGCCCGCCGCCGTCAGGCGAGCGGGAGAGGGGCACGAATGATTCAGAGGTTTAGATGAAC
>JBBIKR010000156.1:3551-7995 GCA_037445395.1 Thermoflexales bacterium | reverse complement strand
GAGGCTCTTCTTCCGCCTCCTCTACGGCCCTATGGCCTGGACGTACGACATCATTGCCGGGGTCGTCTCCCGGGGGAAGTGGACGGCGTGGGGCGCGGCCGTCCTCCCCCTCATCCCCGGCGGGCCGGTGCTGGAACTGGCCCACGGGCCCGGGCATCTGCTGGTACGAATGGCCCGGCAGGACCTCCGGCCCGTCGGCCTGGACCTCTCCCCGCAAATGGGCGCGCTGGCCCGCCGTCGCCTCCGCCGGGCCGGTCTCCCTCCCCGACTGGTGCGCGCCCGGGCCCAGCACCTCCCCTTCCGGGACGGCGCCTTTCGGGCCGTCGTCGCTACCTTCCCCACGGAGTTCATCCTGGAGTCCGCCACGGCCCGGGAAGCCGCGCGGGTGCTATCTCCAGGCGGGACCGTCCTCGTCGTGCCCGTTGCCGTCCCGGGCGGACAGGACCCCATCGCCTGCGCCCTGCGCCTCCTCTACCGCATCACCGGGCAGGACCGCTTCGCCCCCGAAGAGGCCCTCCCGGCCTGGCAGGATGCGGGTTTCTCCCTCCGCACGGAATGGCAACAGGTGGGCCCCGACGCCGTCCTGCTCCTCCAGGCCACCCGCCCCTGACCCACCCTTTTTTCACGTTTCACTCTTCACTCTTCACTCTTCACGTTTCATTTCTCACGCCATCATCTCCCCCAGTTCTCGCAGCGTCTTCAGCACCTCCTTCGGCAAGACGGGCGGCTTGCGGCCCACCGCGTAGCACCCCCAGATGAGTTGCGCCGTCCGCTCCACCACCTCCAGGATGTTGCAGGCCCGCCGCAGGCTCGTCGCCGCCACCACCACCCCGTGGTTCTGGAGCAGACAGACGGGGTTGCGGCCCAGCGCCTTCACCACCGCCTCTGCCAGTTCCTTCGTCCCCGGCATGATGAACGGGACCACCGGTACCTCCCGCAGGAAGGCGGCCTCGGTGGTGATCGGCAGGAACGGGAGCCCGCTCAGGGCCAGAATCGTCGCGTAGGGCGCGTGGGCGTGCACAACGGCCCGAACCTCCGGCCGCGCCCGGTAAATGGCCGTGTGCATCGGCCACTCCGACGAGGGGACCGGCACACCCTCGTCCAGCACGTTCCCCGCCAGGTCTATCCGCACCATCAATTCGGGCCGCAGGTCGCCCTTGTAGAGTTGACTGGGGGTGATCCAGCACTCCTCCCGGTCCTCCACCCGCACGCTCACGTTCCCGCCGGTGGCGGTGATGAGCCCCAACTGGTAGAGTTCGTTGATCGCCCGGACCATCTCCGCGCGCGGGTCTTCCCCCGTCGGCACGGGCGCGGGGCGGACGACGGTCGGGGCCGGCGCGGCCGCCATGGTGGCAAAATCCACCCCGCCCGCCTCCTCCCGCGCCGCGGTGTAGAGACGGATCAGGTCTCCCTGGACGCGCTGAACCCCCATCGCGGTCCGGACGTCCCCGCTGAAGGAGAGTTTCCCGCTCATCGCCGCCTTCTGCCCGCTGATGCGGCCGGTGAGGATTCCATCCAGCACCTCCGCCGTGGCCTTCATGCGGACCTCGGCGGGAGTCGGCGGCGCGCCCAGCCCCGCGACCACCTGCCCGTTCTGGAAGCCGACGTAGAACTCCAGCCCCACGTCGGTCATCGTGTAGTGGGTCATCACCCGCCGTCGGGCGGCGAACTCCCGCAACGCCGGGTCGGCGACCGCCTTCTCGCAGAACCGACGCAGAATTTCCTCAAGGGTATTGCGGACTGCCTGTTCCGTGCTCATCCTCCGCTCCTCTGCTCCCTGCTCCGTGCGACCTGCGACCTTCTCCGTGGTCCCCTGCTCCCCGCTCCCTGCGACCTGTAAATCGCTCACCGCGGGGCCGGGGCGTCCCTCCAGGCCCTCCAGGACGCGTTCATCGGCGGTCCGGCGCGGGCCCGTCCATGAGAACCCGTCCAGGGTCTGGGGGTTCAGAATGTGGCGCGGCCGCTCCCCGGCCAGCATCCGCCGCAGGTCCTCCACGACGATGCGGCCCTGGTGCGCGGCCACCTCTGCGGTGTTCCCCCCGATGTGGGGCGTGGCGATGACGTTGGGCAACCCCAGCAGCGGGTGGTCCGACACGGGCGGCTCCACGGAGAAGACGTCCAGCGCGGCCCCGGCCAGGTGCCCGCTCCGCAGCGCCTCCACCAGCGCTTCCTCGTCCAGGAGCGCCGCACGGGCCGTGTTGATCAGAAACGCCCCCCGCTTCATCCGGGCCAGCGCTTCCCGGCCGATGAGCCCGCGCGTCTCGTCGGTGACCGGCGCGTGGAGGCTGACGAAGTCGCTTCGGGCCAGCAACTCGTCCAGCGAGACCGGTTCCGCGTCGTACCGCGCGGCGTCCTCCGGCCGGATGTACGGGTCGTAGACCAGCAGGCGGACGCCGAAGGGGGCCAGTCGCCGGGCGACCTCCCGCCCGACGGCGCCCAGTCCGACCAGGCCCACCGTCTTCCCCCAGAGTTCCCGCCCCAGGAAGGCCTCGTACGCCTGGCCCATCCGGGCCATGTCCCCCGCCTCCCCGCCGGGCTGACGGAGAAACCCGTCCGCAGGGATCAGTTTCCGCGCCAGTGCCAGCATGAAGGCCACCGTCAGGTCGGCCACCGCGTCGGCGTTGCGGCCCGGCGCGTTGAGGACGGGAATCCCCAGCGCGGTGCACGCCTCCACGTCCACGTTCACCGCCAGCCCCCGGCAGGAGACGACGACCCGCAGGTCGGGCAACCGCCGCAGTGCCTCCAGGTCCACCATGTCCACCTCGGTGACGAAGACGTGGACGCCCTGCAGGGCCTCCACCAGGTCGTCCCCGGTGAGCACCTGGAGCGTCTCCCGGTAGTTGGCGTAGGAGACGTCTCCCAGACGGCGCAGTTCGGCCAGCGCCGCCTTGTCCATCTGCGCGGTGACCAGAATTCGGGGGCGGAAGGAGGGGACGGTGGGCCGGGTGGCCTGCGCGGCCATAGATTCCAGCACCCGTCCAGAGACCCGGTCGTGGGCCTCCGCCTGGGCCGTGCGCACTTCCTGCCATTCGGCGTAGAGAGCCTCGTAGGTCCGGGCGGCCTCCCCGTTCGGCTCCACGGTGCGGACGCGCCCCAGCCGCGCCGCGCCCTCCGTCAGGTCGGCGAAGAGCCCCGCGCCGACCCCGGCGCAGACCGCCGCGCCCAGGGCCGTCCCCTCCGGGATTTCGGAGACCCGCACGGGTCGGCCCAGGACGTCGGCGACCAGTTGGGCCCAGAAGGGGCTGCGGGTCAGCCCGCCCGTCATCCCCACCGATGCGGCGCCGCCGATGACGGCCGCAACCTGCTCCAGATTGGCCCGCAGGACGAAGGCCAGCCCTTCCAGGACGGCCCGGCAGAGGTCCGCTCGCCGGGCCGAGCCGTCGCCTCCCAGGAAAGGGGAGAGGGTAATGCTACCCACGGGCAGGCTCAGCGCGCGGGCGTTGAAGACCTGCCCGCCGAAGGTGGAGAGGATGCCTCCGGCGCCGGGCCGGGCCTGGGCCGCCTCCGCGACCAGGCGGGCCGCCGGCCGGGGCGACTCCGGGAAGAGAGTTCCCGCCAGCCAGTCCAGCGCGTCTCCCAGTGGCCCCCCGTTGCTCTCCACGACCCACCGGTCCGGCAGGACGTGCAGGCCGGTCCAGAGGCGGGCCTCCGGGTCCATCACGGGCCGGTCGGCGACGCCCTGGACGGGCCCCGTCGTTCCGGCGACGATGCCGATGTCGCCGGGGGCCAGCGCGCCCAGGGCCAGCAACGCGCACTGGGTATCCGCCCCGCCCACGGCGACGGGAATCCCCGGCGGGAGCCCCAGGTCGGCGGCGGCCGCCTCCGTCAGCGTCCCCAGGTACTGGCCGGACGGCCGCAGGGGCGGGAGAAGCGCCGGGGAGAGGCCCTGTTCGGCCAGCCGTTCCGTCATCCACCCCCGCCGGGCCACGTCCAGGAGCATGCTCTCCCCGGCCTGGGAGGGGTCGGTGGCCAGCACTCCGCAGAGGCGGAAGGCGACCCAGTCGCTGAGAGCCAGCGCGACGGCACCCCCCAGCCATTCCGGGTGGCATGCGGCCAGCCAGGCCAGGCGGGGGGCGGTGAAAATGGGCGCGGGCCAGCGGCCGGTGCGGGCGGCAAGCGCGTCGCCCTCCCGGGCGGCCATTTCCATCCCTTCGGCCGCGGCGCGGGCGTCCTTGTTGGGGACGGCGAAAAGGACCCGCCCCTCCCGCACCAGCACCAGGCTGTGGCGCATAGACGCGGCGGCGATGCCGGCCACGTCGGTCGGCGCGGCGCCGGACCGCCCCAGGGCCTCCCGGACGGCCTCTGCGACCAGGCCCCAGTTGCGGTCGGCGTCAAAGTCGTATCCCCAGCCGTCGGGCGTGGGGAGATGCTCCCACCGCCGGACGGCGACGGTCCTCCGTCCGCTCTCCACGTCCACCAGCAGCGCGCGGACGGAACCGCTACC
>JBBIKR010000156.1:0-3451 GCA_037445395.1 Thermoflexales bacterium | reverse complement strand
CGGTCCTCCGTCCGCTCTCCACGTCCACCAGCAGCGCGCGGACGGAACCGCTACCAGCGTCCAGACCGAGAAGATATGGGGGCATAGTTTTTCCTCCATTCTGGCAAACCACGAAGGGACACGAAAAGGACGCGAAAGGGCACGAAAGGACGCGAAAGGGCACGAAAGGACGCGAAAATGCAAAGACGAGATGTATGAACATCATACCATTATCGGGTAAGTTGGCAAGAGCGCGAGACGACTGCGAGCAGTTGTCCCGCGATCCCAACCTTGACAAACCCTCTATCTGGGCATACAATTGAGACTGGGGGGTGACAGATGTTCCTGGAAGAGTTGCTTCGTTCGCCGGATTTCGGCACTGCCGTCGGGAATCTGGCCCGCCCCTTCCGGGAACGATGGGGATTGCCGGAGGTCCATCAGTTGGGACTGGTGGTTCCGGATGTGGAAAACGCGGCCGATGCGCTGACAAAGCGGAACATCGGCCCGTTTTTCATTGCCCTGGGTGCCCCACGGCTCTGGCGGGAGCGCGGCCAGGAGCGACAGGTACGCGGGAAAATGGCCCTGGCCCGTTATCGGAGCGTGGAACTGGAACTGCTGGAGCCACTGGACGGCTCCGACTTCTACACCGGAAGCGTGGACCCCGAAGGGCGCCCCGTCCTCCATCACATCGGCTTCTTCGTGGAGGACGTGGACGGCTGGGCAGACCGGCTGGCCCGGGCCGGATACCCCGTCTGGGTGCGGGGGCGGCTGGGCCTGGGCCCCCTGCGGACCGACTTCGTCTATATGGATACCGTCGGGGATGCCGGGGTCATTGTGGAATTCATCCGCTGGCGGATTTTCGGCGTCCGCTTCGTCCCCCCGGGCCCGGTCCTTCGGGCCATCGGCACTCTGGAGAGACGGCTGGGCTTCCGGCTGAGGGCGTAAAACACGAAACGGAACACGCAATACGGAATATGGAATACAAAGACTACTACAAAATCTTGGGCGTTGACCGCAACGCCAGCCAGGACGAAATCAAGAAGGCCTACCGCAAACTGGCCCGTCAGTACCACCCGGACATGAATCCGGGCGATAAGGCCGCCGAGGAGCGGTTCAAGGAGATCAACGAGGCCTACGAGGTCCTCTCCGATCCCGAGAAGCGCCGTCGCTACGACCAGTTCGGCGCCGACTGGAGCCGCTGGCAGGCGCGCGGCGGGCCCGGCGGCTTTGAGGACTTCGCCCGTCAGTGGTTCGGGCAGGCCGGCCCCCACGTCCAGTACGTGGACCTGGACGAACTCTTCGGGCAGGCGGGCGGCCTGGGGGACCTCTTTGAGTTTCTCTTCGGCGCCCCGCGCGCCCGACCGCGCGCCGGTACCCGCCGGACCGCCACCACGAAGGGCCAGGATGTGGAGATGCCGGTGGAGATTACGCTGGAGGAGGCCTTCCACGGCACCACCCGTCAGGTGGAGCGGGCCGACGGCCGCCTTGTCACGATCAAAATCCCGCCCGGGGCCCACACCGGCTCCCGCATCCGCTTCGCCGGGCTGGGCCAGCCGGGCCTCTTCGGCGGCCTCCCGGGCGACCTGTACCTGAGGGTGACCGTCCAACCCCATCCCGTCTTCCGGGTGGAGGGGAGTGACCTCTGGCGGGACCTCCCCGTGGACCTCTACACCGCCGTCCTGGGCGGCGAGGTGCCCGTAGAGACGCTGGACGGGACGGTGGCGCTGAAAATCCCGCCCGGCACCAGCAGCGGGACCAGGTTCCGCCTGCGCGGGAAGGGGATGCCGAGGCCGGGGAACGCCGAGCGTCGGGGCGACCTCTACGTCGTCGTCCAGGTGCAGGTCCCCCAGCGGCTGAGCCCCCGGGAGCGGGAACTCTTTGAGGAACTGGCCCGCCTGCACCGGGCGGGACGGTCGTGATTCGCCGGAGAGTACGCAGAGATAAGACTTTATCGGGAATAGCGGTGAGAAGAGCAGGCACCCACATTAGAAATCCGCGCTCATCTGCATTCATCCGCGTCCGATTTCCGAGCCTGTTCACCAAACTTTCACATTGTCTTCGCCCCATCTTCAAAATCCTGTGGTAATGTTACTGGCGACATCGCTGTGGAAGCCGTCTTCTTCCACAAATACAGGCCAATAGGTGAAAATATGCGACCTGCAACCTGCGACGTGCGACGTGCGACGCGTGCCCTGCGCCTCTGGCTGGGAGTAGGCCTCCTGCTCCTGGCGACGGTGGCCTGCGCGCTGCCCCTGCCGACGCTCCCCCCTGGGACGCCGATGTCGGAGACGGCCGCGCCGGTCCGCCCGGCGGTACAGGTCGTCGTCGCCACACCCACCCCACTGCCGGAATCCCTGGTCGCCGAAGCGACCGCCGAAGACCTCCTGCTGGCCAACCTCTACGCGCGGGTCAATCCCGGCGTCGTCAACATTGACGTCGCGGCCGGAACGGGAGATGAGGCCAATATCTTCGGCAGCGGTTCCGGCTTCCTCATTGACACCGAGGGCCACATCGTCACCAACAACCACGTCGTGGAGGGGGCCGACACCATCTGGGTCACCTTCAGCGACGGGAGCCTGCGGGAGGCGGAGGTCCTGGGGACCGACCCCTTCTCCGACCTGGCGGTCCTGCGGGTGGAGGACCTCCCGCCCGGCGCGGTGCCGCTGGAACTGGGGGATTCGGATACCCTCCAGGTCGGACAGCGGGTGATCGCCATCGGCAACCCCTTCGGCCTCCAGGGGACGATGACGGTGGGCGTCGTCAGCGCGCTGGGCCGGGTACTGCCCACCGTCACCACGGCGACCGGCGGCTCCTTCTCCAACCCCGAAATCATCCAGACCGACGCGGCTATCAACCCCGGCAACTCCGGCGGCCCCCTGCTGGATTCGGCGGGACGGGTGGTGGGGGTGAACACTGCCATCCGTACCACCACCGGGGGGAACATGGGTGTCGGTTTTGCCGTGCCCGTGAACACCGTCAAACGCATCGTCCCCCGGCTCATCTCCGAAGGGACGTACCACTACCCCTACCTGGGCATCACCGCCGATAACCGCTTCACCCTGGCCCAACTGACCCACGAACTGGACCTCCCGGTCACCCAGGGCGTTCTGGTCTCGGCGGTGGAGCCCGGTGGCCCGGCGGACCGGGCCGGCATCCGCGGCGGGACCCGCAGCGCGCGGGTGCTGGGGACGACGGTCCAGGTCGGCGGCGACATCATCATCGCCATTGACGGCCATCCGATCCAGGACTTCAACAGCCTCATCGCCTACCTGGTCCGGGAGACGGAGGTGGGCCAGGTGGTGACGGTGACCATCCTGCGGGACGGGAAGCAGATGGATGTCTCCGTCCAACTGGGGGAGCGCCCGCGCTGAGGCAAGGGGGCGTGGGCACCTATATCCAGCCTCACCCCACCCCCTGCCCCCTCCCCTCTCCTGAACTTCGTTCAGGAGAGGGGAGGGGGTGGCGGCGCAGC
>JBBIKR010000155.1:0-8064 GCA_037445395.1 Thermoflexales bacterium | reverse complement strand
ATCGGCCCCTGGTGGTTTTGGGGCACGCTTTCATCGCCCGCAAGGCTTGTGCGTGGGGTTTTTGGGGGGGCGGCTTTCGGCCGCCGCCGCCAACCGCAGGATACAACCTGCGCCACAGTGGCCGTACATAGGACAGGAGGGCGAAAGAATGGACCTGGAGGAAGTGTTCACGACAAGGGAGGCAGAAGAAGAGGTGCCGGCGCCCAAAGGGGCCGAAGCCCCGCGCGAGATTGTCCCAGGGGTGCCGGCCGAGATACTGGAGATGGGGGTCCTGGAGGAATGGACGCTCACAGACCTGCGGGAATTAGCCCGAAGGATGGGGGTCTCCGGTTACAGCCGACTGAAGAAAGAGGACCTGATCCTGCGCATCCTTCAGGCGAAGGCGGAGCGGGAAGGGCTGACCTTTCGGGGCGGCGTACTGGAGATTCTTCCTGATGAGGGCGTTGGCTTCCTGCGGGGGCCCAACTATCTTCCCAGCCCGGAGGACGTCTACGTTTCCCAGTCCCAGATTCGGCGCTTCGGCCTGCGCAACGGCGACCTGGTCATCGGGCAGGTCCGCCCGCCCAAAGAGACTGAACGGTGGTACAGCCTGCTGCGGGTGGAGACGGTCAACGGGATGGACCCGGAACAGGCCAAATTGCGCCCCCGCTTTGAGAAGTTGACCCCTATCTTCCCGACCCAGCGGCTCATCATTGAGACGGACCGGCACAACCTGACCACCCGGTTGCTCAGCCTTATTGCGCCCATCGGGAAGGGGCAGCGGGGCCTCATCGTCTCACCCCCCAAGGCCGGAAAGACCACCGTCCTCAAGCACATCGCCAACGGCATCAGTGCCAACCACCCGGAGGTCCACCTGATGGTCGTCCTCATCGGCGAACGGCCGGAGGAGGTGACCGATATGGACCGGTCGGTGGAGGCGGAGGTCATCAGTTCCACCTTTGATGAGCCGGTCCAGAACCACACCAAAGTGGCGGAGATGGCACTGGAGCGGGCCAAGCGGCTGGTGGAGTGCAAGAAGGACGTGGTCATCCTGCTGGATAGCATCACCCGGCTGGCGCGGGCGTACAACCTGGTCGTTCAGCCCAGCGGGCGCACCCTCTCCGGGGGTCTGGACCCGGCAGCGCTCTACCCGCCCAAGAGTTTCTTCGGCGCGGCCCGGAATCTGGAGGAGGGTGGTAGCCTCACCATCATCGCCACATGTCTGGTGGATACCGGCAGCCGGATGGACGATATGATCTACGAGGAGTTCAAGGGGACCGGCAACATGGAACTCCACCTCAGCCGCCGGCTCCAGGAACGGCGCATCTTCCCCGCCTTTGACATTGAGCGGTCCGGTACCCGCCGGGAGGAGTTGCTCCTGGAACCGGAGACGCTGCAGAAGGTCTGGCTGATGCGCAAGATGATCGCCCAGATGGTGGCCCCGCCACCGGCTGGCGCCGGGTACGACCTGACGACGGTGACCGAGTCGGTGCTACAGCACCTGGCCCGCACGCGCAACAACCGGGAATTCCTGGACACGCTGAAAGAAACGATGTAGCGCCGTAGCCAGGATTAATCCTGTGCTACGGCCTTCAACCACTCCCGCACCGCACTCGCCACCTGGTCCGGCTTCTCCAGCATCACCATGTGACCGGTTCCCTCTACCAGGACAAAGCGCGCGCCGGGAATGCGCTCTGCCAGCCACTGCCCGAATCGGGGCGGCGTCATCCGGTCCTCCGAACCGGTGATGACCAGCGTCGGCGCGGTGATTTCCCCCACCCGCTCCCGGATGTCAAAGCGGTCGCAAGCGACAAAGTCTCCCCAAACGACCTGAGGGTTCACGCCCGCCATCATCTGGCGGCCCCGGGCGACCATGGCCGGGTCAGCCTCCGGGCCCCACGCCCATTCGGTGATCAGCGCCAATGCTCCGCGCGCGTCCTGCAAAATCCCGTCCAGGAGGGCAGGCGCCACCCGCAGCCGCGCGCCGGTACCCACCAGCACCAATCCGGCGACCCGCTCCGGAGCGGTGAGGGCGGTCATCTGGGCAATGGCGCCCCCCATAGAATGCCCCACCAGCACCCCGCGAGGGATGCCCACGGCGTCCATGAAGCGCACGATGTCAGCGACGTAGTCCTCTATGCGCTCCCGTCCCGGCCCCTCAGACCGTCCATGCCCGGGCAGGTCTATGGCATAGACGGTGGCGCCGGGCATGCGGCGCAGCGCGGCGGGCCAGTGAAGGTGGCTTCCCCCGGCCCCGTGGATCAGGATCAGGGCCGGTCCTCCCCGCCCGTTGACGGTATAGAAGAGCGTCTGTCCTCCGACCTGAACCAGCGGCATTTCTACCTCCTAAGATTTGTTTAGGACTTACGCATTTGGAGATTGCTTCGGCACTTCGTGCTTCGCAATGACATTTTCCTGGGCTCTGAAAGGTCATTGCGAGCGGCGAAGCCGCGAAGCCATCTCCTCACCACTGCTAAACTGCGTAACTCCTATTGTTTTCATACAAAGGGGGTGGTTCAAAATTGGCGGACACTTTTGGTCATTGAAGGGTCTTCATTGCCCCTCCCCCCTTTGTTCCTCTCTCCCCCTGGCCTTGCGGCCGGGGTATGTATGGAGGAGGGGTTTTTGGGGGGGGGGGGGGGGGGGGGGGGGGGGCGGGGGCCGCGGCCGCGCCCAGCCGGCCACCAGGGAGGCGGAGCCACAGCGCCGCCGCCGGGGCGGCCCGCGGGGCGGCTTCGCCGCCCGCCGCAAAACCCCTCCTTATCCTCTCCCTTCTCCTCACCTCTCCCCCGGTGGCTGCGCCGTCACCGTTCCCGGTCGGCCTTCGCCGACCGGGGGCTGGAAGCCCAAAGAGGACATCTTCCGTCGGCGCTACTGGCGGCAGTTGCAGCCGGCCTGGAAGGCAGCCAGGTTGGGCTCGGGGTTTCGGGGCCACCGACGCCGGATGGCTTCCTCTACCGCTGCAGCGGGCAGGACGTTCCCCAGGCGAGTACAGCCCAGCGCCGCCCCCAGCACGAACAGGTTGGCCGGCAGGTCGGCAGGCAACGCATCCGGGGACAGATAGATCGGGTCTCCTCCCGCCGCGCGCACCTGCTCCAGCACCGTCTCCAGCGCCGGATACGCGGCCCTGCCCAGCATGACAGCTGTCGGGAGCCAGCGCTCTCCGAAGAGCAGAAACTCCCCGCCGGGCCGCAGGATACGCACCGCCCGCAGCGCCTCCGACACCTCCATGGCAATCACCAGGTCGGCCCCCCGGGGTGGGATGTTCGGCCCGACCGCCGACCGCCCCAGCCGCAACTGGGCCTTGACCAGACCGCCCCGCTGGGCCATCCCCTTGTAGGGGTAGAAAGAAACGGGGATGTTCAGGGCCGTGGCGGTCTCCGCGATGAGTTCCCCAATGGTCAGGAGCCCCTGACCGCCGACGCCGATGAGAAAAATATCCAGCATCCTCTCCGTTTCCATAGTCCTATCCCGGAGTGTGGACCAGAGCATCCCGGTTGCACACCTGGGCGCACAGGCCACAGCCATAACAGAGGTTGGGGTCAATCACCACCGCCTCCGCCCCCAGGTCTATGGCCGGGCAACCGGTGAGGGTGATGCACAGTTTGCAGAGGTTACAGTTCTCCGGCACCACCCGTACGGAGCCAGCCTTGCGCCCCCGGCGCTGGGCCTGAATGGCGCACTCCTGCCGGGAGAGGACCACCTTGACCCCCGGCAACGTCAGCGCCTGCTGGATGGCCGCGGTCGTCCCGTCCAGGTCAAAGGGGTCCACGACAAAGAAGTGCTCCACTCCCAGCGCGGGCACCAGTTGCGCGATGTCCACCCGACGGCCCCCTGGCGGCTGGAAGTCCTCCGCCGTGCCCGGGTTGACCTGCATGCCCGTCATCGCCGTCCATCCGTTGTCCATAATGATCACCGTCAGGGGGACGGCGTGCTGGACGGCGTTGATGAGGGCCGGGATTCCCGCGTGGAAGAAGGTGGAGTCGCCAATGGTGGCGATGACCGGGGTTTTGACTCCGGCGTGGACATAGCCCTGGGCCAGGCCGATGCTGGCCCCCATGGCGACCTCGTTCCAGACCGTCTCAAAGGGCGGGTTCATCCCCAGGATGGTACAGCCGATGTCCCCGGTCACCATCACCTGGTCCCGTTTGTATCCGGCCCGGCGGATGGCGCGGTTGATGGCCAGAAAGGTACCCCGATGGGGGCATCCCGGGCAGACGGTGATGGGACGGGGCGCCGCCATCCGCTCCGCCTCCGTCTCGGCGGCGAAGAGGTCCGGGGGAACGGAGAGGTCCAGCGCGGCCGCGATTCCCCGGACGACGTGGCGCACATCGTACTCGCCGACCCGTTCCAGCGTCCCGTCCAGTTTGCCCACGATGCGGCCGGTGAAACCCAGCCGGTGCGCCTCCACATAGACCCCTCGTTCCAGATGGGGCTCCAGTTCCTCCAGGACCACGACGGCGTCCACGCGCCGCAGCAGGGCCTGCACCTCTTCGGACGGGAAGGGGTGCGGAGCCCGGACGCGCAGGATGGAAACGCTCCAGGGGTCCAGGCCGGAACGGGCGGCAATCTCCAGTCCCTCCTCCAGATAAGCGTTGACCACGCCGCCGGCGATGATCCCCAATCCCGGATGAGGGCCTCCCTCGGCCGTCGCAATCTGTAAGGAGTTCAGCCCTGCCTGTCGGAGCCAGCGCCCGGCCTCTTCCAGTCGGGCCATCAGGTCCCGGTGCTGTTGCATGCAGATGGCCGCGCCCGCTTTGGTGAAGCGCGCGATGTCCCGGAGCAACAGGGGCTCCCGTTCCGGAAGGGTGACGGGTTCTCCGACCTCCACCGGGGCGGAGGCGTGGGCGATGGCAGTGACCAGCCGCACCAGGACCGGCGTCCCGACGGCTTCGGAGAGGTCAAAGGCCAGGCGGGTGAACTGGTAGGCCTCGGCCACCGAGGAGGGGTCCAGGAGGGGCAGGTCCGCCAGCAGGGCAAACCCCCGCGAGTCCTGCTCGCACATCCCGGCGCTCACGCCGGGGTCATCGGCCACGTAGATGACCAGCCCGCCGACGATGCCGGAGTAGGCGACCGAATAGAGAGAGTCGGAGGCCACATTCAGGCCCGACATTTTCATCGTGCAGAGGGCACGCTGGCCCGCCCAGGCCGCCCCGGCGGCAACTTCCAGGGCCACCTTCTCGTTGGTGCTCCATTCCACATAGACATCCGGCGGCCGGCCTGCCAGCAGGCTCTCTATGGCTCCGGTGGAGGGGGTGCCTGGATAGCCGGTGATGACGCGGGCGCCCGCATGCAGTGCACCCAGGGCAAGGGCTTCATTGCCGGTCAGAAGTTTCCGTGAGGACAAAGGGCACCTCTCTATGGAGTGAGAAGTTACGCAGTTTAGGCATCAGTGAGGAGATTGCTTCGCGGCTTCGCCGCTCGCAATGACCTTTTCGGGCTCGGGAAGATGTCATTGCGAGGCACGAAGTGCCGAAGCAATCTCCAAATGCGTAAGTCCTAAGAGTGTCGTACAGCAATGGCTATTATAGCCAGGGCTACACCTGTGTCAACAGAGGAATATCCCGCCTTTTCTCGCAGTGCAAATGATGATATAATGCTCACCCGGAACACAGGGTTCCCCCTGATCTTTCCTGAATGAGGTGGCCCCGATGCGAACGCCTTTCATCGCTGGCAACTGGAAAATGCATAAAACCATTGAAGAAGCGGTCGGGCTGGTGACGGAACTGCGTACACTGCTGGACGGGGTGGAAGGCATAGAGGTGGCCGTCTGCCCGCCGTTCCCCGCGCTGGAGGCCGTCCGGCGGGCCCTGGCGGGCTCTTCCATCCGCGTCGGCGCCCAGAACATGCACTGGGAGGAGGCCGGCGCCTTCACCGGCGAGGTCTCCCCCCGCATGCTGGTGGGTCTCTGCGATTGCGTCATCATCGGCCACTCGGAGCGGCGCACCCACTTCGGCGAGACCGACGAGATGGTGAACCGCAAGTTGCGCGCCGCCCTGGCCCATAGCCTGACCCCCATCGTCTGCGTGGGGGAGAATCTGGAGCAGAACCGGGCCGGGCAGACGGAGGCCGTCGTTGGGGCCCAGGTGCGGGCGGCATTCGCCGGGGTGGAGGCCGAAGAGGCCCGCCGGGTCGTCATTGCCTACGAGCCCATCTGGGCCATCGGCACCGGCGTCCCCGCCTACGGCCCGGACGCCAACCGCATCGTCCGTCAGGCCATCCGCGCCGTCTTGGCCCAACTCTACGGGGACGACGTCGCCCAGGCCATCCGCGTTCAATACGGCGGGTCGGTGACCCCGGCCAACATCGCCGAATTCATGCAGGAACCGGAGATTGACGGCGCGCTGGTGGGCGGGGCCAGTCTGCGCGTGGCCGACTTCGCCGCCATCGTCCGCCAGGGGCTGGAAGCGAAACTCCGTCACCGATAACCATCCTGCACCCTGCATCTTGCATCCTGCACCATGCGCGCCCTGACCAGCCTGCTCACCGTCATCGCCCTGGTGGTCTTCATCGGGTACCTGGTCGTCTTCCTGGACTACTCGGTTGCCCTCTTCCGCTGGCCGTACGACTACGACCAGGGGGAGGGGTTTGAACTGTACGACGCGGTGCTCTACAGCCGGGGGGAGTGGCCGTATCGGGATAACAGCACCTTCCCGTTCTACGGCTCCAACTACCCGCCGCTCTTCCACCTGCTCATCGTCCCGCTTCTCCGGGTCTTCGGCCCACGCCTGATCGCCGGACGACTGGTCTCGTTTACGGCGACGCTGGTCACGGCGGCGACGGTGGCCTGGATAGTGCGGCGGGAGGTCGGAGACCGGCGTGGCCTGCTCCCTCAGGCCGTCCCCGTACTGGCCGGTCTCTCCTTCCTGGCGGCCAACATTGTCTACCAGATCGGCCCCCTCTGCCGCCTGCACATGACGATGGTCATGTTTGAGACGCTGGCCGTGGCCGCCATCGCGCAATTTCAGCACCCCCGCCACGGCAACCGGTACTTTCTACTGGGATTGTTGCTCCTCCTGTGCGCGGGGTACACCAAGCAACTGGCGGTCTTCACCGTCGTCGCCGCGCTGGGGTTCGTCTTCCTGCGGGACATCCGTCGGGCGCTGGCCGGCGGGGCCGGACTGGCCCTGGTCGCCGGGGGGCTCTTCCTGTTGATAGACCGCGCGACCGGCGGGCAGTGGACCGTCAATATCATCCACGCCAATGTCAACAAGTTTGACTACCGGCAGACGCTGGTATTCCTGAACCAGTGGCTGCGTCTGCATCCCGTCCTCATCCTGCTGGCGACGGGGATGCTGGTCCGGGAACTGTTCTGGGACCGACTGTCGGTCTACAGTCTCTGGTTTGTGCTGGCGGTGGGGATGGGGCTGCTCAGCGGGAAGTGGGGAGCCGGGCCGGCGTACTTCACGACGTCCATTGCCGCCGCCTGTGTGATGAGCGGGCGGGCACTGCTGAGGCTCACGGACGCGGTTTCCTGCCGATGGCCCCGGTGGGAGAATGGGGTGGCCCTGCTGGTGCCCGTCCTCTTCCTCATCCAGGCCGCCTGCAGCCTGCATATACCCACCGAAGGGCCGGTCTTCGGCCCCCTGGCGCGGGCGCTGGGCGTCGCCGACCGGACGGTCCGGGGGGATTGCACCGTCTTCGCCTACTACGACAGCGGCGGCTACACCCAGTTGGGCCACCGGCTGACCGAAGCGGACTACCGGGCCGGGGAGCGCATCCTGGCCTACGTCCGGGATTCGGACGGGCCGCCGTTCAGCGAAGAGGCCGCCTTCAGCCTGCTGGCGGGCCGTCCGGTGGTGACCAACCCGACCCAGTTGCTGAACCTCTACAAGAACGGGTTGCTGGATACATCCGAACTGGTCCGCCGGATTGAGGCGGAGGAGTTCGGCGTCGTCGTCTTTCGGGCCCAGTTCTACCCGCAGCCGGTTCTGGAGGCAATCGGTCAGCACTACCGACCGGTGGAGCACATCTGCATGAACGGCTTCTACTACCACATCCTGCTGCCGAACCGGCTGCTGGCCGCAACTACCTACCTCACCCCTCCCCCTGCCCCCTCCCCTCTCCTGGCCGAAGGCCAGGAGA
>JBBIKR010000154.1:5621-8094 GCA_037445395.1 Thermoflexales bacterium | reverse complement strand
CCGCGCTCCCCCGGCTTCGCGTGCGGGGGGGTTTTTGGGGGGGGGTGGTTGTTGGTGGGGGGGGGGGGCGGCGCGCCCCGCGCCCCCAGCCCGCCCGGCTATTACAGAAACCCCCGTACAGGACTTCCCCAAATGGCTCACGAAATCTGGCGCGTGAACGTACGAACCAGAGAATGGCGCCGCGAGCCCGTCTCCGAAGCCTGGCAGCGACTGGGCGGGCGCGGCCTGATCGCCCGCATCCTCCTGGAGGAGGTCCCCCCGTCCGCCGACCCGCTGGGGCCGGATAACCGGCTCATCTTCGCACCGGGCCTCCTGGGCGGACATATGCTCTCCAGCGCCGACCGCGTCTCCGTGGGCGGCAAGGGCCCCCTGACCGGGACGGTCAAAGAGGCCAACGCGGGAGGGCGGACGGGGCTCGCCCTGGCCCGCCTGGGAGTCAAAGCCCTGATCATAGAGGACTGGGCTCCGGACGGCTGGTGGGTGCTCTATGTCGGCGCCCAGGGCATCCGTCTTGACCCCGCCGACGACCTCTCCGGCCTGGGAGTCTATGAGACGGCGGCCCGCCTGCGGGAGCGGTATGGCAAAAACATCGCCGCCGCCATCATCGGCCCCGCCGGTGAGCGCCGGATGCGGGCGGCGGCCATCCTCCATCTGGATAAAGACGGGGTCCCCGGACGGGCCAGCGCCCGGGGCGGGCTGGGAGCACTGATGGGCTCGCGGGGCCTCAAGGCGATTGTGGTGGATAGCCGGGATGGCTCTCCACCGCCCCTCGCCGACCCCGAGGCCTTCCGCGCGCTGCAGAAACGGTACAACGAGGCCCTGCTGGCCCACCCCCAGACCCATACTTACCACGACTACGGCACCCCCGCGATGGTCGCCATGTGCAACGCCTTCGGCGGCCTGCCGACCCGCGGCTTCTCCCAGGGACAGTTTGAGGGCGCCGACGCCATCGGCGGCGAGGCGCTGCGGGAGGCCATCCTGGCGCGGGGCGGCGAAGGCGACCCCTCCCATGCCTGCATGCCCGGCTGCATCATCTGCTGCTCCAACGTCTTCCCAGACGCCCAGGGCCGGGCGGTCGTCTCGCCGCTGGAGTACGAGACCATCGCGCTGATGGGCTCCAACCTGGGCCTGGACGACCTGGAAACCATCGCCCGCCTGAACTGGCACGCCAACGACATCGGCGTGGACACCATTGAGGTCGGCGCGGCGTTGGGGGTGGCCGCGCGCGGCGGCATCTGGTCTTTCGGAGACGGCGCGGCGGCGCTCTCGCTGATGGACGAAATCCGCCGGGCCACCCCCCTGGGACGGATCCTCGGCAGCGGGGCTGTCGCCACCGGGCAGGCCTTCGGCGTGCTCCAGGTACCGGCGGTCAAAGGGCAGGCCATCGCGGCCTACGACCCCCGCGCCATCAAGGGCACCGGGGTGACCTACGCGACTTCGCCCCAGGGCGCCGACCACACTGCCGGCCTGACCATCCGGGCCAAAATGGACCACCTGAAGCCCGAGGGGCAGGTTGCCGTCTCCCGCAGGGCCCAGATCAACATGGCCGCGTACGACACCCTGGGCATCTGCATTTTCGCCGGATTCGGCCTCTCCACCGCTCCCGACCTGATCCCGGCCCTGCTCCGGGCCCGCTACGGCTGGGAAGTGGGGGAGGACATCCTGACCCGTCTGGGGGAGGGGACGCTTCGCCTGGAGCGGGCCTTCAACCGACGGGTGGGCTTCGGCCCGGCCGATGACCGCATCCCCGAGTGGATGGCCCGGGAGCCGCTGCCGCCGCACAACACCGTCTTTGACGTCCCTGCGGACGAACTGGACGGTATCTTCGCCGATCTCGGAAAATAACGAAAACGTGCCGGGCACTTTCAGAAGTGCCCGGCACATTACTTTTTGACCTGATGACACCGATCCCGACCAACAGCATTGAATTTGAATACGTCTATGTCGCCAACCAGCGCTGCGCCTGCGGCGGCTACTTTGCCGCCGTCCGGCAGGAATTACGCCAGGGGCCGGCCGGCCCGGTGGACGTCCTGACCGCCCGATGCGAGGGCTGTGGGGCCGAACGTATCTTTGAGTTTGACATCCGTTCTTTCTTCGGCCAGTGGGAAAAATACGGCCGCTTCCGGCAGACCGACGGGCATTTCCGGGAAGCCATGCAACACCTGCGCGCGGGGAAATTGGAGGAAGCAGAAGCGGCCCTGCGGCAGGTCGTGGATGCGGAAGAGGGGGAGCCGGCCTTCGCCTGGGGCCACTACCATCTGGGGCGCGTCCTTCTGCTGGAGGGGCGGGCGGAGGAGGCCTGCGCCCATCTGGAGCGAGCGGTCCTGATTCAGCCGTTGGAGCCGGACATCCACGACGTCCTGGCCCGCGCGCTGGAGGCGACAGGGGATTCAAAAGCGGCCCAGGCCCATCGGCAGGAAAGCACGGTCCTGCGAGAACGATTCCCGGATGAATAAAACCACGAAGGACACGA
>JBBIKR010000154.1:1734-5521 GCA_037445395.1 Thermoflexales bacterium | reverse complement strand
CCACGAAGGACACGAAGAACACGAAGATTTTTCGTTAATTTCGTGAATTTCGTGCCCTTTTGCATCCTTTCGCGAACTTCGTGTCCTTCGTGGATCCATTCAGGGGCTGGCGGCGAAGACCGCTTCCAGCAGGGCCCGCCGCTCCGGCGGCGCCATCGGCCGGGGCCGGGCCCCCTCCTCCAGCAGTGCCGTCCGCAAATCCACCCCGATCAGCCGTCCATCGTAAAAAACCAGCCGGTCTATAAACTCCTGCCGGGTCTCCAGCGACTGCATCTGGTCAAAGAACAGGTTCCCCAGCCCGTAGTGGATGAACGCCCCGGCGTGGAAGTCAAACCCCTGAGGCTGGTGGGCCTGACTCCCCTGCACAACGACCGCCCCCGCCTCCGCCAGCGCGCGGAAATCAGCCACCTGCTGGGCGGTGGGGAAGTACTCGTAGGTCTCGTAGTACTGGACGGTCACAATCGGAAGCCACCCCTCTGCCCGCAGGGACGCCACCTTCTCCCGAATCCACGCCCAGTCCCCACAGGGGGCCGCGCCGGGGGAATCCTCCGCCGCGTAGGCGTAGGACGGGCCGACGGAGTTGCATCCGATGAAGGCCAGACGGTTCGGACCCAGGGTGACCGTGACCGGAGTCATTGCCTCGGCCAGGTTCGCCCCACCCCCGAACCAGCGCCATCCCCGCTGGCGGAACAGTTCCAGCGTGTGCAGGTTAGGGCCCGTCCCGTAATCGTTGTTGTGGTTCCCGGTCAGTTCCACGATGTCCGTCCCCACCGCGTCCAGCAGTTCTATGTACCGTTCGTGGGAGCAGAAGGTCATCGTCCCCAGGCGGGGCGGGACAGGGCAATCGGGGGTGAAGGAGACCTCGTTGCTGATGTGGGTCAGGTCGGCCTCCAGAAGCCAGGGGGCGATATCGCGGGCCGGATAGGTGACGCCCTTCTGCTCCATCGTCTGGGCTGTTCCCCGGGTGAGCGCGGTGACGCCGGTCATCGCCACAATCGCCATACGGGACTCGTCCCGGTTGGAGAAGTCGGCGGGGAGGAATGCCAGCGCGTCGGTGCGCCGTTCGGCGCCCAGATAGAGGGGAACAGACAGGTCATAGTCCGCCAGCCCCTTCTCCAGCGGCGAGCGCCCGTCCGCGCGCAGGACCTTCCAGCGGACTTCCAGTTCGTGGAAGGGGACAATCGCCCATCCGTTCAGGCGGACGGCCTCGGTCAGCAGGTCCCCGGGCTCCACCACCCGGACCGTGTCGCCGGTCGGCGGTCCCAGAACTCCGGCCAGGGCCTCCAGGGTGTCGGTGGTGACCAGCAAGGGGTGGACGGCGAAGGGGCCGGTCGGGGTGCCTGCCCAGGTCGCCTGCAGGTCCGAAAGGGCCACCTCGTCGTCCAGGGTGAAGAACGGGGCCGCCAGCGCGTAGGTCCAGGTGCCGACGGGGCGGGCGTTGGGGAGCGTTTCCGACCCCAGCCGCACCTGCGCGGCGGCGGGGTCGTCGGCCCAGAGGGAGTGGGCGGGGTCGGCCTCCACGGCGGCCCGCAGGAGGGCGCAGGCCTCAGCGGGGACGGCCGGCTCACACCCCACCGTCACCGGCCAGGCCGGAGTGGGGGTGGGGGCGGGGGTCGGAGTGAGCGTAGGTGTGGGGGTGGCGGTGGGCCGGGGTGTTCGCGTCGGCGTGGGCGTGAAGGCCGGGGCGAACGGCGCGTCGCAGGCGACCAGCGCCGCCAGGCCCAGCGCGAAGGTGAGAATGAGCAGAAACCCGAAGAGGGCGCGATGGCTGGTCATTGAGTGCATCGGTCCGTTGGGTACTGGTAGATGGGTCCTGGGTACTGGTAGATGGGTCAGTGGATCAGTCCCAGCGTCTTGCCCACCCGCTCAAAGGATTCCAGCACGAATTCCAGGTGCTCGTCGGTGTGGGTGGCCATGTAGGAGGTCCGCAGGAGTTCCTGGCCCACCGGCACGGCAGGGGAGAAGACCGGATTGGTGTAGACACCGGCGTCAAAGAGCATCTTCCAGGCCATGAGGGTGAGGTTGCGGTCGCCGATGATGATGGGGATGATGGGCGTCTGGCTGTTGCCGATGTTGAAGCCCAGGCGGCGGAACTCGTTGCGCATGCGCTCGCCAATCGCCACCACCCGCCGGGCGTGCTCCGGCTCCGTCTCCATAACCTCCAGCGCGGCCAGGGCGGCGGCGGCGTTGGCCGGGGGGATGCTGGCGCTGAAGATGAGGGAGCGGGCGAAGTGCTGGATATAGTGGATGACGTCGGCGTCCCCGGCGATGAACCCGCCCAGGCTGGCGAAGGACTTGCTGAAAGTCCCCATGATGAGGTCCACCTGATCGGTGACGCCAAAATAGGCGGCGGTGCCGCGACCGTCGGCCAGGACACCGATGGAATGGGCGTCGTCCACCATCAACCGCGCGCCGTATTTGCGGCAGACCCGAATGAGGTCGGGAAGGGGGGCAATGTCGCCGCCCATACTGAAGACGCCGTCCACCACGACCAGTTTCCCGGCCTCTTCGGGAAGGCGCGATAGCACCCGCTCCAGCGCCTCCACGTCGTTGTGGGCGAAGCGGCGCATCTCGCCGTAGGAGAGACGACAGCCGTCAATGATGCTGGCGTGGTCCTCCTTGTCGGTGATGACGAAGTCGCCCCGGCCTACCAGTGCGGAGATGGTCCCCACGTTGGTCTGGTATCCGGTGGAGAAGACCAGGGCGGCTTCCTTGCCGACGAATCGGGCCAGCCGTCGCTCCAGTTCCAGGTGGAACTCCAGCGTGCCGTTGAGAAACCGGGAGCCGGTGCAACTGGTGCCGAAGCGCTGGATCGCGTCCAGTGCGGCCTGGCGGACCTTGGGGTGCATGGTGAGGCCCAGGTAGTTGTTGGAACCGATCATAATCAGGCGATGATTGCCCACCCAGGCGACCGGCCCCTCACTTTCGGTGAGGGGGATAAAGTAGGGGTAGAGCCCCATGGCCTGGGCCTCTTTCGCTTCGGTGAAGGATGCGCACTTGGCAAACAGGTCCATCGTCAACCTCCTGTAAGGAATTTTTTCCGCGCACGCCCGGTAGATGCTATTTCGCGTCTTTCGCGTCTTTCGCGCCTTTCGCGCCTTTCGCGTCTTTCGCGTCTTTCGCGTCTTTCGCGCCTTTCGCGTCCTTCGTGCCTATCGCCCGCCCCACCATCTCCCGCTCCAGCGGTTTCAGGTTCTCGGGCAATGCGTCCGGCGAAACCCATCGCGCCGCCAGAATCTCGTTGCTGAGAGAACCTACCTCCCCGTCTATCTCGCAGAGAAACGCCGTCTCCAGGTGACCCGGAAGGTCGTCCAGGTCCACCAGCAGGGGCGGGCCCACCCGGACGGGTAGTCCGACCTCTTCCATCAACTCCCGCCGGAGTGCGTCCTGGGGCCGCTCGTGCCGCCCCACCCAACCGCCCGGCAATCCCCAGGGATACCGCCCCCGGAAGACGTGCTCCAGGAGCAGGATTTCTCCCCGTTCGTTAAAGACGACGCCGGTCACCCCGACGGTGAACCGGGCCGCGAAAAGCCCGATGAAACGGTTGAGCAGTGGATACAGGAAGGGAAACCGGCGCATCAACTGGGCGACCCGTTGTTTCAAAGGACGCATGGGTCATTTCGTCATTCAGTCATTGGTCATTTCGTCATTCAGCCATTGGTCATTCACGGGTACACCCGCTTCAGAGTGCGGGGGAACGGGATGGCTTCCCGCAGGTGGTCAATGCCGCAAATCCAGGCCACCGTCCGCTCCACACCCAGGCCGAAGCCCGAGTGGGGCACCGACC
>JBBIKR010000154.1:0-1634 GCA_037445395.1 Thermoflexales bacterium | reverse complement strand
ATCCAGGCCACCGTCCGCTCCACACCCAGGCCGAAGCCCGAGTGGGGCACCGACCCGTACCGGCGCAGGTCAATGTACCACTCAAACGCCTCCCGGGGCAGGTTCCACTCCTTCAGCCGCTGCACCAGCAGGTCCGGGTCGGAGATGCGTTCGGAGCCGCCGATGATCTCGCCGTATCCCTCCGGGGCCAGCAGGTCCACGCTCTTGCAGACCTCAGGCCGCCCCGGCCAGGGCTCCATGTAGAACGCCTTCGCCCGGGTGGGGTAACCGTAAACAAACAACGGTTTCTCAAACCGCTTCGTCAGTTCGGTCTCATGCGGGGAGCCGAAGTCGTCCCCCCATTCTATCTTCAGCAGTTCCCGCAGTTCCTCGTCCTCCGTCTCCTCCCGGATGCGGGCCAGGATGTCCAGCGCCTCATCGTAGGAGATGCGGGGGAACGGTGGCTCCACCTTTTCCAGCGGACGGGTGTCCCGTTCCAGGAGCGCCAGTTCCTGCGCCCGCTCCCGCAGGCAGGTCTGCACGATGTGGGTGACGAACTGCTCCTCTATCTCCATTAACTGGTCCAGGTCGCAGAAGGCAATTTCCGGCTCCACCATCCAGAACTCGGTGAGGTGGCGGCGGGTTTTGGATTTCTCAGCGCGAAAGGTGGGACCGAAGCAGTAGACCCGACCGAAAGCGTAGATGTTGGCCTCGTTGTACAACTGGCCCGACTGGCTGAGGTACGCCGGTTCGCCGAAGTAGTCGGTCTGGAAGAGAGTGGTCGTACCCTCGCAGGCCGCCGGGGTGATAATCGGGGTGTCCATGTTAATGAAGCCGTGGCTGTCCAGCCAGTCCCGGATGGCGCGGATGACGGTGGCGCGCACCCGCAGGACCGCCCACTGCCGCCGGGAGCGAATCCAGAGGTGGCGGTGGTCCAGCAGGAAATCCACCCCGTGCTCTTTGGGCTGGATGGGGTACTCGTTGGCAATCTGCACCACCTTCAGGTCGGTGACGCTCAATTCGTAGCCGGGAGGGACGCCGGGGGCGCGGGGGTCCTGCCGGACCACGCCGGTGACGATGAGGGACGATTCCTGGGTCAGCCGGGCGGCCGCCGTGAAGGCCTCCTCCGGCACGTCCTTCTGGGAGACGACGCACTGGATGAACCCCGTGCCGTCCCGCACCTGGAGGAACTGGAGTTTGCCTTTATCGGTGCGGTTATAGAGCCAGCCCTGAAGGGTGACCTCCCGACCGACATACCGGGCAATGTTCTCAATCTGGACGACTTCTGCCATTGTGCGCCCCCCGAAAAGAGGATGCCTCTTGCTTCCCCTGATTGTACCGCAAAACGGGGAGGGCGCAACTGGAAGAAACTCCAGTTTCCAAGCCCTCCCGCCGGACGGTAAACCGTCCGGCTCAAAAAACCATGGGCGCTGAAGCGCCCCTACTCTATCCAGCCCGAAGGAGGGCGCTTTTGCACTTTGACAAAGTGTTCCAGCAATAGCACGCTCTCCTCTTTTGCCTTCTCTCCCCGCTGCGGGGGAAAATGGGGGAAAGGGGATTGCGGCGGCGGCGCGCCGCCCCCCCCCCAAAACACCAAAAATACCCCCCCCAAAACCCCCCCCCCGCACGGGGGGGGGGCGGGGGGCCAAAAATTT
>JBBIKR010000153.1:0-8171 GCA_037445395.1 Thermoflexales bacterium | reverse complement strand
ATGGTGATTTCCTGCACCCTTCCCTTCGCCCCGCGCGCCACCCCTACCCCCACCACCCCGCCCCTCCCCGCCACTCACCCCCTGCTCCTGGTCCGCTCCCCCGCGCGCGGCGAGGAGACACCGCTGGACCGGCCCCTCCGCCTGGTCTTTGACCAGCCCATGGACCGGGCCTCGGTGGAGGCCGCCTTCCGCATTGAGCCGAAAGTAGAAGGCACCTTCTCCTGGCCCGACCCCGTCACCCTGATCTTCACCCCCAAAGGGGAGTGGCAGCGGGCCACCCGCTACCGGGTCAAGCTGGAGCCCACCGCCAAATCCGCCGAGGGGCTCCCCCTGAAGGAGGAAGTGGAGTTCACCTTCGCCACCGTCGGCTACCTGGAAGTGACCCAGGTCATCCCCGAGCCGGATAGCCAGGATGTGGCCTACGACACGGCAGTGACCGTGATGTTCAACCGCCCCGTCGTCCCCCTGCAACTGGTCAGCGCGCCGGTGGCCGATATGCCCGTCCCCGTCGTCTTTGACCCACCCGTGGAGGGGACCGGCGAGTGGGTGAACACGTCCATCTACGTCTTCCGGCCCAAAACGGGGTTCGTCCCCGGCAAGACCTACCGGGCCACCGTCCCCGCCGGCCTCTCCGACACCACCGGCGGCGTCCTGGAGGAGGACTACACCTGGCAGTTCACCATAGAGGCCCCCTATGTGCTCTCCATAGAGCCCGCCAGCGGCACCACCCAGGTCGCCCTCACCCAGACCATCACCGTCACCTTCAGCCAGCCCATGGACCAGGCCTCCACCCAGGCCGCCTTCTCCCTGAAGCCCCTGCAGAGCGAGACCCGCGTCCCCGGCCGCTTCGTCTGGAGCCAGAACGACACCGTGATGACCTTCATCCCGGAGGGGCGGCTGGAACTGGATACCGAGTACCTGATCACCCTGGAGCAGTCGGCCATCTCCGCCCAGGGCGCGGCCCCGCTGAAGGCCCCGTATAAGTACTCCTTCCGCACCGTCCCCTACCCCCGCATCCTCTCCACCAGCCCCTCCGACGGCGAGAAGCGGGCGGACCCCGGCACCGCTTTCATCATCAAATTCTCCGCGCCCATGGACGTCTCCACCCTGATGCCCAACATCACCATCATCCCCGAACCGACCCGCATCTATACCAACTGGGACCCGTGGGATAACTCCCTCGCCCTGAACTGGGAGCCGCCCGCGTCCACGTCCTGGGAGGTCCGCCTGGGCCCGAATATGGCCGACCCCTACGGGAACCGGATCGGCGAGGAACAGGTGGTCCGCTTCACCACCCGCCCCCTGGACCCCGCCGTCTACCTCCAGGTGCCCGGCAACGTCGGCCTCTACAACGCCTACACCTCCACCTACGTCTACATCTCCCACCTCAACGTCACCCAGGTGGACGTCTCGCTCCACCGCCTGACCTGGGAGGATTTCCGCCGCCTGACTACCGGAGATTGGTGGTCCGTATGGGAGGCCTTCTCCCCGCCGGATTCGCAACTGGTGCGCCGGTGGACGATCCCGGTGGAGGCCCCCCTCAACGAGGCCCGCTACAAACGGATTGACCTGGCCGAGGACAAAGGGCCCCTCCCGCCCGGCCTCTACTTCCTGGATGTCTCCTCGCCGGAGACCCGCCGCCGCGGCTGGGCCCCCAACCGCCACATCCTGGTCGTCTCCCGCATCCACCTGACCCTGAAACTGGCCCCGCGGGAGGCGCTGGTCTGGGCCACGGACCTGGCCACCGGCCAGCCCGTCCCCAATCTGAACATCACCGTCCAGGGCAAGGGCGTGGAGGCAAAGGGCCGCACCGACGCCGACGGCGTCTTCCGCACCGGATTCCCGCCCCTGGAGGACCTCTGGACGACCTTCCTGGCCTTCTCGGGCGCGCCCGGCGAGCCCACCTTCTCCGTCGTCCACAGCGACTGGTACAACGGCATCGGGCCATGGGACTTCAACCTCTCCTCGGAGTTCTACGCCCGCCCCCACCGCATCCACGTCTACACCGACCGGCCCATCTACCGGCCCGGCCAGCCCGTCTACTTCCGCGGCGTCGTCCGGGCCGAGGACGATGCCCGCTACACCCTCCCCCCGGTCGGGGAGACCGTCTCCGTCACCGTCCGCAACGACCAGGGGGAAGAAATCTATCGGGAAACGCTCCCCCTCTCCGACCTGGGCACCTTCAACGGCCAGTTTACCCTGGCAAAGGAGGCCGGCCTGGGCTACTACTACATTGAGGTCAATTACCGCAAACAGACCGATGGCGTCGGCTTCCAGGTGGCGATGTACCGCCGCCCGGAATACCAGGTGACCGTCACCCCGGACAAGGAACAGGTGCTGGCGGGGGACAAAATCAACGTCGCCGTCCAGGCCACCTACTTCTTCGGCGGCCCCGTCGCCGACGCGAAGGTCCGCTGGACCCTGATGACCCAGGACTACTGGTTCCGGCCCGACATCCCCGGCTGGTGGGACTGGACCGACACCAGCCGGTGGGACTGGTGGGGGCCGCAGGAGGTGCCCGGCTACGGCCGCGTGGTCGCCGACGGCGAAGGGACCACTGACGCCCAGGGTCGCTTTGTCTTCTCCGTCCCCGCCGACATCGGCGACGCCCTCGTCAGCCAGCAGTTCACCATAGAGGCCACCGTCACCGACGTCACCGACCAGTCCGTCTCCAACCGGGCCCAGGTCCTGGTCCACAAGGGCCTCTTCTACATCGGCCTGCGCCCGCAACAGTACGTCGGCGTCGCCGGGGAGGAGCAGAAGGTGGACATCCGGACGGTGGACTGGGAAGGGGAGCCCGTCGCCCGTGTGCCCCTCACCGTCACCCTGAACCGCCGGGAGTGGCTCAACGTCCAGGAGGAGGACGAATCCGGCAACCTCTACTGGACCTGGACGGTCTCCGATACGGTGGTCTACACGGCGACCGTCACAACGAACGAGAAGGGCGAGGCGACGGTCGGCCTTACCCCGCCGTCGGGTGGGTCGTACGTCATCAAAGCCGAAGGGACGGACGCGCGCGGCAATCGCATCGTCTCCGCCACCTGGATGTGGGTCTCCGGCCGGGAGTACGTCTCCTGGCGGCAGGAGAACAACGACCGCATCTACCTGATCGCCGACAAGCGGGAGTACCGCCCCGGCGACGTGGCGAAAATCCTCATCCCGTCCCCGTTCCAGGGGGAGGTGACCGCGCTCTTCACCGTGGAGCGGGGTCACATCATCCGCCACTGGGTGCAGACTCTGGAGGGGAACGCCGAGACGATAGAACTGCCCATCACCGCCGAAATGGCCCCCAACGCCTTCGTCTCCGTGGTGCTGGTCAAGGGGGTGGACGAGACCAATCCCGTCCCCGCGTACCGGCTGGGCTACGTCTCCTTCGCCGTCTCCACCGAGAAGCAGGAGTTGACGGTCCGCATCACCCCCGACCGGGACATCACGAAGGGCGAGCACTACGGCCCGCGGGAGGCCGTCAACCTGCAGGTAGAGGTGACCGATGCCGAAGGGAAGCCGGTGGAGGCGGAGGTGGGGCTGGCCGTGGTGGATAAGTCCGTCCTGACGCTGGCCCCGCCCAACGCGCCGTCCATCGTGGAGGCGTTCTACGGCCGGCGCGGGTTGGGAGTGCGGACCGCCGATAACCTCTCCATCTCCGTGGACCGGATCAGCGTCCGCATCGCGAAAGAAGCGAAGGGCGGCGGAGGTGGCGCCGAAATGGCCGTTATGGGCGAGGAGTTCATCCGCCAGGAGTTCCCCGACACCGCCTTCTGGGCGCCCTCAGTCCGCACTGACGCCCAGGGCCGGGCCACCGTCTCCTTCCAACTCCCGGACCAGTTGACCACCTGGCACATAGAGGCCCGCGCCGTGGCTGGTGGGCCCAATGTGTCCCTGCTGGTGGGCCAGACCGAACTGGAGATTCTCTCCACGAAGGACCTGCTGGTCCGGCCGGTGACGCCGCGCTTCTTCGTGGTGGGGGACCGGGCCGACCTGGCGGCGGTCGTCCACAACAACACCGACCGCTCCCTGGAGGTGGAGGTCTCGCTGGAGGCGCCGGGCCTGCGGATGCTGGGGGAGGCCCGCCAGACGGTGACGATTCCCGCCAGGGGGAAGGTCCGGGTGGAGTGGCCGGTGGAGGTGCCGCGCGGCTTCACGGGCGACCGGGCCGACCTGGTCTTCCGGGCCCAGGGCGGCGGCCTCTCCGACGCCACCAAACCCCCGGCGGGGCTCCCACCCGACCAGTACCTGCCCGTTTACCGCTACTCCGCGGTGGAGGTGGTGGGGACCGCCGGGCAACTGACGGAGGCCGGGAGCACCCTGGAGGCCATCGTCATCCCGCCCAGCATAGACACCACCCAGGGCGACCTGACGGTTAAAGTGGAGCCGTCGCTGGCGGCGGGAATGGTCGGCGGGCTGACGTATCTGGAGCACTACCCCTACGAGTGCACCGAGCAACTGGTCTCCCGCTTCCTGCCCAACGTGCTGACCTACCGGGCGCTGAAGGAACTGGGGCTGGCCCGGCCCGAACTGGAGGTGAAACTGCGGGAACTGGTCTCCTACGCCGTCCAGAGACTCTACGAGCGTCAGCACCCCGACGGCGGCTGGGGCTGGTGGACCAACGACCAGTCCAACCCGCTGACCACCGCCTATGTCGTCTTCGGGCTGGTGAAGGCGAAAGAGGCCGGGTTTGCGGTGGAAGAGAAGGTGATCTGGAACGGGGTGGACTACCTGCGGCTCCGGATCAAGCCGGTGGACGACCTGAAGAACCCGCGGGATGCCAACCGGCAGGCCTTCATCCTCTACGTGCTGACGGAGGCCGGGCAGGCGCGCGACGCCGACCTGGCCAACCTGTACGAAGTGCGCGGGCGGCTGGGGTACTACGGCCGGGCCTATCTGGGCATGGCGCTGGGTATGCTGAACCCAGAGGACCCGCGCCTGAGCGCCATCCTGGCCGACCTGAGCAGCGCGGCCATTATGAGCGGGACGAGCGTGCGCTGGCAGGAGGCCCAGCCGGAGCCCTGGAACTGGAACACCGACAACCGCACGACGGCCATCGTGCTGGCCTTCCTGGCCCGGTTTGACCCGCAGAACCGGCTGGCGCCGGGCGCCGTCCGCTGGCTGATGCGGGCCCGCACCGCCGACCACTGGGAGACGACGCAGGAGACGGCCTGGGCGCTCATCGCGCTGACGGACTGGCTGGCAGCGACCCGGGAACTGGAGGGGAACTATGCCTGGGGCGTGCGGGTGAACGGCCGGGACCTGGGTTCCGGCCGCGTGACCCCCGACACAGTCCAGGAGGTGACCGAACTCCGGGTGGCGATTCGGGACCTGCTGCTGGACCAGGCGAACCGGGTGGAGATCGCGCGGGGCGAGGGTCCGGGGCGGCTGTACTACACCGTCCATTTGCGGGGCTATCTGCCGGTGGAGGAGGTGCAGGCGTTGAACCGGGGGGTCATCGTGGGGCGCGTCTACGAACGGGCGGACTGCCAGGAGAACTGCCAGCCGGTCACCGAGGCCCGCGTGGGGGACCTGCTGCGGGTGCGGCTGACCATCATCGCCCCGACGGACCTGAACTACCTGGTGGTGGAGGACCCGTTCCCGGCCGGCACCGACCCGGTGGACACCAGCCTTCTGACGACGAGCGTGGTGGGCGAGCGTCCGGAGTTCGTCCGCACCGACGGGGAGTGGAAGCGGTGGGGCTGGGGCTGGTGGTGGTTCGCCGACACCGACCTGCGGGACGAGAAACTGGTCCTCTTCGCCACCGAACTGCCGCGCGGGACCTACGAGTACACCTACCTGCTCCAGGTGGGGCTGGCGGGGGAGTATCGGGTGTTGCCAGCCACGGCCTATGAGATGTACTTCCCGGAGGTCATGGGCCGGACGGACGGGATGGTGTTCCGGATCAACCGGTAGTTGGCGGGCCTCACCCGTCTCCCCGGGAAAGGGAGTGAGGGGTTGTAGAGGCAGCCTTTGGCCGCCCTTACAACCTCTCCGTTTTCCTGAGGAGAGCCGGCCGGTGGCGGAAGAGCACGGATTCGCCTTCCCGGTACTGGAGGGGAGCGAAGAGGTGATGGCGGCCTATCGGGTGCCGGGGGTGCCGTTCGCTTACGGGATAGATGAGGAGGGGGTGATCCGGAGTGCGGGGTTTGCGGGCACGGTGGAGGGATTGGAGGGGCTGGTGAGGGCGATGGAGGAGTGAACTGAGCGAGGAAGGATGTGATGCAATGGCGAGGAAGAGTTAGGGATCTGTACTGGTGATATCTGAACAGGTCTTTCTTACCGTTCACGATTCAGCAGAAAGGAGGGAGCAAGATGGACCGGCAGAAATGGCTGATACGGATAATGGCGGGGATGCTGGTGGTGGCAGTAGTGCTGGCGATGGCTTCGCTGGCAATGGCGCTCCCGGCAAAGGCGGCGCCCATCTCTCCCCCTCAGCCACTGGGGTGTCCTACTCTTCAGTGCACCTTCTGGCAAGTTGGACCGTGCGTCAGTTGCTGGAAGGACAATTGGGGTGGAAGGGATGCCGTCAGGTGGTGCCGAGTTTGTGACCCTTGCTTTGGCACATGCAGCGCGTGGTGGAGAGAAACGGATTGCCGGCGGGAGTGCGGATATTAAGCAAAAGGGGGCAGGCCTCTCTTGAAGGCTTGCCCCCTTTGATTAACTTCATCAAGGCGAACTTGCCAGGATTGTCCAAGGAGGGCCTATGCCCCGACTCTCTCCTTTGCACGGTCGTTCAAGCCTGTTAATCGTGGGCCTTGCTATCCTTAGCGTGGGGGGCATCCTGATCACGGCCGGTTCCGAAACTGCTGTCATCACCGTGGAGCAGGCGCTGACCCGCTACTGGCGCACCACGTATGACATTTTGGTGCGGCCAACCGGTACTCGTTCCCCGATAGAAGAAAAGTACGGTCTGGTGGAGACCAACCACCTCTCGGGCATCTCCGGAGGGATCTCCATCAGCCAGTATGAAGCAATTCAAAGGATTCCCGATGTGGAAGTTGCGGCCCCTGTCGCTATGCTGGGATATTTGCCTGAAAGCGTTCCTATCCATTCGTTTGGTTTTCCCGGAATGGGGGTCTATGAGCTTGTGTACAAATTGGCCGTGGACAACGGGTTGCATCCCCCCACTTTTCAGGAGGTAGGAGGTAGCTACTATTATATCAATCCTGCTGCCGGCCTGGAGTATATTCCTGGCCTGAACGTGAACCCTCCGAGAGGCATTTCCGGCCACTTTGAGATACCTTTTCTGATAGCAGGCATTGATCCACCCCAGGAAGCAGCACTTATCGGATTGGACCGCGCTCTCGTGGAGGGGGAATTTTTAACCGGAAAGGAATCAATCCCTCTTGAAAAGACTACAGGTTGGTCCGGTCAAGTGATAACTCAGACAAACATTCCGGTTTTGATCAATGCTACTCCCTACATTAGTTTCACCGTCCGAACGGAGTTGCGGCAAATTTCTTTACCGCCGGAGATATCTACTCTGGACGATTTGGTGGTTCACGGAGGCATAAACTACCTGAGATCTCTACCGAAGAGGGAAGTTAGCGTCCAGGAGAGTGATAGCGAGAAAATTTATCGGACGATAGTGGAAAACCTGAGGCGACGGGCTTTATCTTTCGCTACATTGTACGAGTATCCGGTGAGCATTCCCTCCCCTGTTCACTACCGCGAAATCATCCCTCCTTTCTCCTTCGGGGACATTGTTCTGGAAATTGTGGTCCCTGATGAGAATTTCCAAAATCAGCGGATAGTAGGAGGAGGCTATGCGGTGGGAGAGAGACCCTACCGCACGAGTAGCGCCGTTGTAGAGGGAGACGGGAGTGCTCGGTTTAACGTTGTGTTTTCTATCTATGCGAAAGGGGTTTTTGACATTGAGCGGATTCCAAAGCCGGTGGATGTCAGCCGGGTTCCTCTGGAGACTTATTTTCCACCTGTTGCTATTCTACTTTATGATGGGAACGGCCACCCTGTGGAACCGCGTCCCCTTCGCCCCACACTGAATCCGGCCGGCTACATTCAGTCTCCGCCTCTTCTATTAACAACTCTTCGGGCTGCCCATATTTTACGCGGCGATGACTGCATCAGCGCCATCCGCATCCGCGTCGCCGGGATTGACCAACTCACTCCCCAGGCCCAGCGCAAGATTGAGGCCGTCGCCTCCGAAATCCACCGCCGCACCG
>JBBIKR010000152.1:0-8194 GCA_037445395.1 Thermoflexales bacterium | reverse complement strand
CGGTTGTTTTTGGGGCGCGGACGCTAGTCCCCCCGGGGGGGGGACAGTGGGGGGGGGGGGGCGGGGGGCAACCCCCCCCCCGCCAAACCCCATCATACGGACGCAACGCACTTCGCAGGGGATTTGTTGCGCAGGCCCCACGCATTATGCCCGTTTGCCCTTTTCCCAACTTGCGATAAAATAAAATCAACTTACCCGTTGCTTCTATGCTTTGCGGTTCACAATGTCCACGGAACCCGTATCCCTTCTGATCGGCAAACGTATTCTGCTGGGCGTCACCGGCGGCATCGCCGTCTACAAGGTCTGCACGCTGGCCAGCCACCTGACCCAGATGGGGGCGGAGGTGGACGTGGTGATGACCGAGGCGGCAACCCGTTTCGTCTCCCCGCTGACCTTTGAGGCGCTGACGGGCCGGCCGGCCTACACCGATATGTGGCGGACCGGCGGGGCGGGGTTGCCCACTCACATCGCCCACGTCGGCCTGGCCCATGCCGCCGACCTGCTGGTCATCGCTCCCGCCACGGCCAACACGATGGCCAAACTGGCCTGGGGCCTGGCCGATAACTTGCTCACCACCCTGGCCCTGGCCGCCACCTGCCCCGTCCTGCTGGCGCCGGCCATGGACGCCGGCATGTGGAGCCACCCGGCCACCCAGGCCAACGTCGCCGCGCTGCGGGCGCGCGGGGTCCATTTCGCCGGGCCCGTCCGCGGGCGGATGGCCTCCGGCCTGGAAGGGGAGGGGCGGATGATGGAGCCGGAAGAGATTCTGGGTCATATCCGCCGGGTGCTGGGCCGCCAGGGCCCTCTCGCCGATCGGAAGGCTGTGGTCACCGCCGGGCCGACCCGCGAGTTCCTGGACCCCGTCCGCTTCATCTCTAACCCCTCCTCCGGCAAGCAGGGCTTCGCCCTGGCCCAGGCCGCGCTGGACCGGGGGGCGGATGTCGTCCTGATCACCGGCCCGGTCTCCCTGCCCACCCCGGTGGGGGCGCGGCGGGTGGACGTCACCACCGTGCAGGAGATGCTGGATGCGGTGCTGGAAGCCACCGCCGACGCCGACGTGCTCCTGATGGCCGCCGCCGTCGGCGACTACCGCCCGGCGACCGTCTCCGAACACAAGATCAAGAAGACTGCTGACCTGACCCTGCGTCTGGAGCGGACGCCGGACATCCTGGCGGCGGTGGCCCGGCAGCGGGCCGACACGGGCAGGCCGCAGGTCGTGGTGGGATTCGCCGCCGAAAGCCAGGACCTGCTGGAAAACGCCCGCGCCAAGTTGGAGGCGAAACGGTTGGACCTCATCGTCGCCAACGACATCACCGCGGCCGATGCGGGCTTCGCCGCCGAGACCAACCGGGTGGTGCTCCTGGACCGGGAGGGCGGGGTGGAGGAGTTGCCGCTGATGAGCAAGGCCGCCGTCGCCGAGACGGTGCTGGACCGGGTCACGCGGATGCTGACGGGCCGCGAATAGGAGAGGAACGAATGGAGAGAAAAATTCTGGTCGCCTACGCGACCCGGGCCGGGTCTACCGGCGAGGTGGCGCAGGCCATCGCGGAGACTCTTCGCCAGGCGGGCCTGGATGTGGACCTTCGCCGGGCCCGAAAAGTGGCCGATGTGAGTCCATACCGGGCGGTGGTCCTGGGTGCTCCGATGCGGGCCTTTCGCTGGATGCCGGAAGCGATGAAGTTTCTTCGGCGGCATCGCGAGGCGTTGAGCCGCATCCCCGTCGCCTATTTCGCGGTCTGCATGACACTGGTGGAGGATACGGAGGAAAATCGCCGATTGGTGGAATCGTGGATGGAACCCGCGCGGGCCGTTCGGGAACCGGTCCGCGTGGGCCTCTTTGCCGGGAAGATGGACTACAGCCGGTTGTCGTTTGTGGAACGTTTTATCATCCAGAGAATGATCAAAGTGCCGGAGGGAGACCACCGCGACTGGGAGGCGATCCGCGCCTGGGCGCGGGAGGTCGCCCTGTTGCTGAAAGAAATGGTGGGGAGAGACGAGGATGTTTGAGAGAATTTCTGTAGACCCTAAAATTTGTGGAGGGAAGCCCTGTATTAAAGGGACGAGGATACCCGTGACGATGGTGCTGGAATTGCTGGAGGATGGACTTTCCTTTGAGGAAATTCTGAGGGAATATTATCCCACTCTGACCGCGGCAGATATTCGGGCTTGCATAGAGTATGCCCGGTCACTGGTTGAGGGCGAGGAAGTTTACTTCGCCGAAGAAGCGGTCACCGTATGAAATTCCTGGCCGACGAGTGCGTTTACCATATCACGGTTCAGTTATTGCGGGCCTGCGGACATGATGTGCTTACCGTACAGGAAGCCGGGTTCGCAGGGAGGTCTGATGACGAAGTTCTGGCGTGCGCGGTGGCTGAAAGCCGCATCCTTATCACTAACGATATGCATTTCAGCAACACGCTGCTCTTCCCTGTGGAGCGGCATTGGGGAGTTGTTGTGCTGAAAATCAGACCCCGTACCCTGGAGCAGGTGCACGACGTATTGCTTCGCTTTCTGGATACTGTGGATCAGGAGGCGATGGAGAAGACGCTGGTCATCATTGATCGGAACAAATATCGTGTCCGTCGGTGAAAGGACAGGATGGGGGAAAATGCCACTGCCATAGAACTCGGCACCCCCTATTGCAGGAGGCATTTTATTAATGGAAACCCTGATCTCTCCACTTCAACGTCTGCGAGATGAGATGGAGGCCGCGACCTCTATCTGTACCTTCCTGGACCACGCGGCCATTTCGCCCCTGCCCCGCCGGGTGCGGGACGCAATGGTCCAATACCTGGACGCCCGCCGGGTGACCTTCGGGTTTATGGACCGGGATGAGGAGGGGATTCCTGCGCGTCTGCGGAAGACGGCGGCCCGTCTGATCAACGCCACGCCCGAAGAAATCGCGATTGTCCAGAATACCAGCCACGGCCTCAACCTGGTGGCCCAGTCCCTCCCTTTCCGCCCCGGCGACAACATCATCTTCTGCGATATGGAGTTCCCCTCCAACGTCTACCCCTGGATGCTGCTGGAGCGGCAGAAGGGGGTGGAGGCCCGCTGTATCCCCCACGACGGCGGCGGCCTGACGGTGGAGGCGCTGGAGGCTCACGCCGACCGACGCACCCGCGCCGTCGCGGTCAGTTCGGTGGAATTCCTCACCGGCTTTCGTACCGACCTGGTGGCCATCGGGGAGTGGTGCCGGGCTCGCGGCGCGTACTTCATCGTGGACGGCATCCAGTCCCTGGGGGCGGTCCCGATGGACGTGCGGGCGTACGGCATAGACTTTCTGGCGGCCGGTGGCCCCAAGTGGCTGATGGGGCCGGTGGGGGTGGGTTTTCTCTACTGCCGCCGGGAGTTGCTGGAGGAGATGACCCCACCGATGGCCGGGTGCATCAGCGTCGTCGGCTGGGAGGACTGGCGGGACTACAACCTGACCTTTCTCCCCGACGCCCGCCGGTTCGACCTGGGCGGCCCCAACCTGGTGGGGATGACCGGGCTGATGGCGGCGATAGAACTGTTGCTGGAGACGGGCATAGAGAACATCCACCGCCACACCCTGCACCTGACCGATGTGCTGATCGCAGACCTTCAGCGACGGGGATACGAAGTGGTGAGCAATCTGGACCCGGCCCACCGTTCGGCGATTGTCTCGTTTTCTGTGCCGGGAGACGTGCGCGCTGCCCATGCCCGCCTGCGGGAAGCGGGCGTCGCCGTCTCCCTGCGGGAGTCCTACATCCGCGTCAGCCCCCACGGCTACAACACGGAGGAAGAGGTGCTGCGCGTCGGAGAAGTGTTGGGGGATCGCTCGTAGTTTCCCATTTGTGACGATTTCAGGAGGACCGATGGCTCAGGCACCTGCGAGTGAAGTGGTACCGACCGGTTTTGTTCCTCGCGCGCCGCGTTCTGTGGAAGAGACGGGGCTGAATCTGGGTTTCCTGATAGACCTGGCTCTCAAGGTGCTGTATTTTGAGGGCTTTCTCTCCGGCTACGAACTGGCGGAGCGGATGAAACTCCCCTACGCTGGGGTGTTGGACCAGGTTCTGGAGTTTCTCAAACGGGAGAAACTCTGCGAAGTGAAGGGGGCCGGCGGGTTTGCCGAGGCCGCCTACCAGTACGCCATCTCCGACAAGGGGCGGCTGATGGCCCGCGAGGCGCTGGACCGCAGTCACTATGCCGGACCGGCCCCGGTCCCTCTGGACGTGTACAGCGATGCCATTCGCCAGCAATCGCTGGGGCAGATTGTCGTCCACCAGCGGACGATGCGTCAGGCCCTTTCCCACCTGGTCATCAGTGAGGGGGTCTTCGCCCAACTGGGTCCCGCTGTCAACTCCGGCAAGTCCATTTTCCTCTTCGGACCACCGGGCAACGGCAAGACAGTCATCGCCGAGGCCATCGGCAAGATGATTATGAGCGGCAGCATCTACATCCCCTACGCGGTGGAGGTGGACGGGCAGGTCATCAAGGTCTTTGACAGTGTCAACCATGTCCGGGCAGAGGCTCCGGCGGGCGGGCGGAACGTGGACCCTCGCTGGGTCTGCATCCGTCGTCCGATGATTATGGTGGGGGGCGAACTGACGCTGGAAACGCTGGACCTGGTCTACGATGAGACCAACAAGTACTACGAGGCCCCGTTCCAGATGAAGGCCAACGGCGGGATGCTCCTGATTGACGACTTCGGACGGCAGCAGGTCCGCCCGCGTGACCTCCTGAACCGGTGGATCGTCCCGCTGGAGAAACGGGTGGACTTCCTGACCCTGCACACGGGGCGGAAGATTGAGGTTCCCTTTGACGTGCTCATTGTCTTTGCGACCAACCTGGCCCCCAAGGACCTGGTGGATGAGGCATTCCTGCGCCGGATCCGGCACAAGATTGAGATCAAGAACCCCACCTTTGACGAGTACCGGGAGATTTTCCGCCGGGTGTGTCAGGCCAAAGGGGTGCCGTATGACGACCGGGGTCTGGCCTACCTGCTGCAGGAGCACTACATCAAGCCGAAGCGGCCGCTGCGGGCCTGCCATCCGCGCGACCTGGTGGAACAACTCTGCGACATCGCCCGCTACCTCAACGTCCCACCGACTCTCAGCCCGGACCTCATAGACCGGGCCGCGTCGGCGTATTTTGTGGAGTTGTGAACATGGAACCCAAGCAGAGCATTTCTCAGATTTCATCCCGGTTGAAAGAGCCCTTCCAGCATCTGGTGCTGGGGTATGTGGACGACTACTGTGCCTACCTGACCCGTATGGAGGGAGCCTACCTCTATCACCAGCATCCGAAGGATGAGATGTACCTGGTGCTGGAGGGGGAGATCACGATAGACTATGCCGACGGCTCCGCGGTTCTCCTGGGGCCGGGAGAAAGTCTGGTGGTGCGGGCCGGTGAGCGCCACCGCTCCCGCTCCGAATCCGGCGCTCTCGTCCTGATGTTCAAATCCCGCGACATGTTCGCCGAATAACCCTCTCCGGTCTACCTGTCTACTTGCCTGCTTGTTTACTTGTCTACTTTCCATGAAAGGCATCACCCACTTCCTCACCGGTGTCGCCATTGCCACCTTCTTCCCCGATGTGGTCCGGCAGGCCGCCGACGGCTCTCTCCTGCCCGTCCTGGGCGGTGTCGCGGGCATCCTGCCGGATACTCTGGACTTCAAATTCGCCCGCTACTTTGAACGGTACGACCTGGAAATAGACCCCGGTCCCAGCCCGAACCCGCGCCAGATCGCCGACGCGCTGGTCGGCGCGATGCGGCGGGCCTACGAGACCGGCCGGTCCCAGAACGTGATGCTCCACACCATCCGCCTGGGCGCCGACCTCTGGCGGCAGTACGTTGTCCGCTTTGACCCCCGACGGAACCGGGTGGCCGTCCGCATCGGCCCGGTCGTCAACACCGGGCAGGTGCCGTTCCCCGGCTCGGAACCGGAGGGGGCAGAAGAGGTGCAGGTCCCCCTGGATTTCCCCCTGGTGGAGACCTACGATGAGGAGTACCGGATAGACATCTTCAGCGGGCCGTCCTTTCGTTTTGAGCGAGAGGGGGACCGCCTGCGGGTGCATTTTCTGGACTGGCATCGCCGCTGGTCCCACAGTCTGACGCTGGCGGCGGTACTGGGGCTGGCAACGGCCGGGCTGGTGGCACTGGTGGAGACGGTGAACGGCGGTGGGATTACCCGCACTCCGCTGTGGGTTGGCCTGATCACCTCGCTGGGCTTCGCCGGGCACATCCTGGAGGACCAGTTGGGCTTTATGGGGAGCAACCTCTTCTACCCGTTTACCCGAAAGCGAATGGCGGGCCTGCGCCTGCTCCGCTCCGGCGATGCCATCCCCAATTTCCTGACCGTCTGGCTGGCCCTGGCGCTCATTCTTTTCAACCTGGACCGCTTCTCCGTCTCCCCGCGCCTGGACCCCATCTACTACCTTCTTCTGGTTGTGGGGCTCCCGCTGGTGGTCCTGGGCGGGTTCTATGCCCTCCAGCGCTCCCGGGCCCGGCCCCGTCCCCGGGAATTCCTGCGCCAGCGGGACATCGTTGCGGAGACAGAGGAAGTGGAGGTGGGATAAATGGAGTCCCGTGAAGACATTCTCCGCTTGTTGAGTGAACATCGCGCAGAATGGAAAAGATGGGGGGTAAAGTCGCTCGCGCTCTTCGGATCTGCTGCCCGGGGGGATTTGCGTCCGGAAAGTGATGTGGACATCCTGGTGGAATTTGAGGGGCCTGCTACCTTTGAGCGTTATCTGGAACTGAAGTTTTACCTGGAAACCCTTCTCGGACGGCCTGTAGACCTGGTCACCCTTCGGGCTATCAAGCCCCGTATGCGGTCTCAGGTAGAGAGGGAGGTGATTCGTGTCCCGTGACCCGAGATTGTATCTTGAGGATATTTACCAGGCCTGTGAGAAAATCCTGCGCTATACCGAAGGGATCGATTTTTCCCGGTTTCTGGAGGATACGCGCACTCTGGACGCAGTGATGCGGAACCTGGAAATTATCGGGGAGGCCGTTCGTCACATTCCTGGTGAAATGCGGCAACAATACCCCGAGGTGGAATGGTCAAAAATCGTAGCATGCGGAACATCGTTGCCCATGAATATTTTGGAGTAGACGAGGAGATTGTCTGGGACATTGTTCAGGAATGGGTCCCGATGTTGCTACAACATGTGCAACGGATTCTCCAGGAGAAGTCGCACTACGAGTCATCCTGACGACATCTTCTGGCTTCATTTGAGGGAACTGCCCGCCTTTCGGGCACTGCTACGGGCCACGGAGGCCCGTTTTTACGCTTCCCTGCCCTTCCCGGAGCCGGTGCTGGACCTGGGCTGTGGGGACGGCCACTTCGGGGCAGTGGCCCTGCCCCGCCCGCCGGATGTCGGCCTGGACCCTGCGACCCGCTCCCTGCGGGAGGCGTCCCGGCGCGGGGCGTACCGGCTGTTGCTTCAGGCCGACGGCGGCCGTCTGCCCTTCCCGGACGGAACTTTCGGCACGGTGGTCAGCAACTGCGTCCTGGAGCACATCCCGGAGGTAGGACCGGTCGTGCGGGAGGTGGCCCGGGTCCTGCGCCCAGGCGGACGGTTCTACTTCTCCGTCCCGGGCCCGGATTTCCTGGCCCTGCTCTCCGTCGGAGGGGTGCTGGACCGGCTGGGGCTTCATACCCTGGGAAATCTCTACCGGCGGTTCTTTCACCGCATCTCCCGGCATTACTACTACGATGGGGTGGAGGGCTGGCGGGCGCGGCTGGAGCGGGCTGGCCTGCACATGCTGGACGCGCGCCCGTACCTTTCCCCCCGGGCCCTGGCCGCAGTGGAGTTGGGGCACTATTTCGGCCTTCCTTCGCTGGTGGCGAAGAAACTGACCGGCCGCTGGGTGGTCTGGCCCTCTCGCTTCAATCTCTGGTTGACGGACCGTCTGTTCCGACCGTTTTATGAAGAACAACCTGCTGCGAGAAACGGATGTCTCTTCATCACTGCCGGTAAGGGATAACCGCAAAGGCTCTCTCATTGGACGGTCAACCTGGAGCGGGCAAGCCCAGAGGTAAGGGGCATAGGGGCACTCACAGGTGTAGGTTTTTGATGGCGGTGTCCTGCCTGGATGGGGGCGCTTCTTTCCCCCCTCTCCCCCTGGCCTTCCGGCCGGGGGAGAGGGGGATGAAAGAGGGGTTTTGCGGCAGCCGCCCAACGCCCCGGCCCCCAAACCACAGATTTAAAAACCCACCCCACAC
>JBBIKR010000151.1:0-8335 GCA_037445395.1 Thermoflexales bacterium | reverse complement strand
CCCACCCAGGAGGACTTCTTGCGGCCCCAGGGGCGGCGTGGCTATGCCACTGCGGGGCCCCGGGATGGGTGTATGAAAGGGGGTTGGGGGCGGCGGCTTCGCCGCCGCCCCCCTTTCCTTATCTGAACAGAAGCCGGCCGGTTTGACAGTTCGGCAAACCTGTTGTAATCTCAAAACCGTCGGCCGACTTTGAGCGGGCATTGATGATGGACGAACAAACCCTTCAGGCCCTCCGGCGCATTCCCCTGTTCTCTGCCCTCCCCGAACGGGCGCTCTCGCGGCTGGCGGAAGTAGCCGTCCGCTGCACCTACGCGCCCGGCGAGGTCGTCATCCTGGAAGGGGAGCCCTGCCGGTATGTCTACTTCGTCGCCGAAGGGCGAGCCCGCGCGGTCCGGACGGCCCCGGACGGTCGGGAGCAGGTCCTGGCGTGGATGAGACCGGGCAACGCGTTCAATACCGTCCCCCCTTTCCTGCCCCAGAAGGTCAACCACGCCACCGTCCAGGCCGCGACCCCTCTGGTGCTCTATGCCGTTTCAGTCCCGGACTTTCTCCACCTGGTGGGGGAGTGCCCCGAACTGGCGCGGGTGATGCTGGAGGACTTCGCCCGTCGGCTGGACCGCCTCACCTCTCTGGTGGAGGACCTTTCGCTGAGGACGGTGCGGGGGCGCCTGGCGCGCTTCCTGCTGGAGCACGCCGAGGGAAAAGGGGAAGGCGCTGCGGTTCACCGCTGGACACAGGAGGAGATCGCCGCCCAGATCGGCACGGTCCGGGAGATGGTCGCGCGGACGCTGCGCGCCTTTGCCGACGCCGGGCTGTTGCGGGTGGAGCGCCACCGGATTGTTCTGCTGGACCGGAAGGGACTGGAGGCGGAGGTAGAGAGATAGCCTGTTCTACCACCGACCACCAATGGGCGTCCCGCACGCCGGACAGCACCCCTCCCGCAGATGGTTCTGCACCTGCCACAATCCCCAACGCCGGATGACCGTCTCCCTGCAGGACGGGCAGTACGTGCTCTCCGCCGGATGGCCGGGGACGTTGCCGATGTAGACGTAGCGCAATCCGGCATCCAGGGCTTCCCGGTGGGCCTGCTCCAACGTCTCCAGGGGGGTCGGGGGAGCGGTAAAGCGGTATGCCGGGTAGTAGCGGGTCAGGTGCCAGGGGGTATCGGGCCCCAGTTCTTCGGCAATCCGGGCCGCAATCCCCGCCAGCACCCCGCGCTCATTGTTGACGCCCGGGATGACCAGCGTCGTGATCTCCACCCAGACCCCCAGTTCCCGTGCCTGCCGCAGGTTGCGCCAGACCACATCCACATCCGCCCGGCAGTACCTCCGCACCGCGTCGGCGTCCCCCTTGACGTCCACGTTCATCCCGTCCAGTCCGGCCTCCACCAGAAGTTCCAGCGCCTCGTCGGTCATATAGCCGTTGGTGACGAAGGTATTATACAGCCCGGCCTGGCGGGCCAGCCGGAACACGTCCAGTGCCCACTCCAGGCTGAGGGTCGGTTCGTTGAAACTGATGGAAGTACCCTGACAACCGTACCGGATGGCCTCCGCCACGAACGCCTCCGGGGAGTAGAACCGGCCTCCGTCGGGCGCGCGTTTAGAAATTTCCCAGTTCTGGCACCAGGGACAGGCAAAGTTGCAGGACCACGAGCCGGACGTCAGCGCCACCGTGCCGGGGTAAAAGTGGTAGAGGGGTTTCTTCTCTATGGGGTTGGCGGAGAGAGAGGAGACAATGCCGTAGATAAGGGTGACCAGGGTGCCGTCCTGGTTCCGACGAGTGCCACACCAGCCGGTCTCGCCGGGCCGGAGCACACAGCGCCGCTCACAGGTCCGGCAGCGCGCCCGTCCGCCGGAGGGGTCGCCGACGGGTTCCTGCAACAGAGCGGGGCGAATGGGCTGACCGGACATTGTTTCTCTCCAAAGTGGGGGGTCTGGGGGGGGGGGGGGGGGGCCCGCGCCCCCCCCCCCCCCCCCCCCCCCCCCACCCCACTCCCTTTCCCAACAGGATGAATCCCGTGCTACTGTACTTCCTGGGCTTCCCCAACCAGATGAATACGCGCCGACGGGGGAACCCACCGCTCCGTCCATGCCGAGAGACGGTACAGGACCTCGTTGAAGGCCAGATACGTGGGGTCGCCGACGGGGATGAGGGCCACCGGTTCCAGGCCAGCGGACCGGAGGAGCGACATCAGGCGGGGGATGGTGTTTGCCCGATAGAGCGCGGGGAAGGTATCCGCCTCCGCCCGTCCGTAGAGCCACTGCACGGCCCGGCCGCGCGTCCAGCGCAACGCCCGGTTCAGGGCCAGCAGAGGGTGGCGAACATTGGGGGTGAGAAAAACGAAGCGGCCTCCCGGCACCAGCACCCGGGCCACTTCCCGAAGCGCCCGCTCCGGGTCGGGCAGGTGCTCCAGTACCCAGGAGCAGCAGACCAGGTCAAAAGAACGGTTGGGGAAGGGGAGTGCTTCCGCCCGACCCGCCGCGCGGGGTAGGTGGACCAGCCGGTGCTCCGCCAGCGAAATCCGGTCAGGGTCCACACCGACCACCCGGCCGGCCCGCCCGTGCAGTTCCTCCACCACCCCACCCCGCCCGCAGCCCAGGTCCAGCACCCGCACCGACGGCCCCAGATGGGCCGCCACCCGGTCCCGGTAGACATGCGAGGCCGGCCGCCAGCCGGGATGCTCCTCCGCATATCGGCGACGGTAAGATTCCTGCTTCTCCAGAGGGAGAAACAGCATGGCATTGACTTCAGGCCGCGGTCACTTTGGCGACCCGGGTTTGCTCCGCGCCCGCTCCATAAAGCGCTCCACGTCCACCAGCACCCGCTCATGGACGGCCTCTCCGACCTTCTCCACGTCGTCCCATGCCTCTATCTGGAAGGTCAGGCGGCGGCCTTCTACGGCAACCAGTACGGCGCGGGCGCGCACTCTCATCCCGATGGGGGTGGCCGACAGATGACGGACGTCTATACGAATTCCGACGGAGGTCTGACCGGCGGGGAGGCGGCCCTCCAGTGCGCGGACGGCGGCCTGTTCCATCAGGGCAACCAGCGCCGGGGTCGCCAGAACCGGTACCATACCGCTCCCCATCACAGGAGCGCTCCAGTCCTCCGTCACCATCCGTTCCGCTTCTCCCACGCAGGGGGTGGCGGACAGGTCTTCGGACATGTGCTCCTCCGACAGGGTCCCGTCTTCTCCCCTTACAGGTTGGGGACGATTCCCCAGAAAATCGCGTACAGGTTCAGCCCGGCCATCCCCACCGTCCAGGCGGTCAGTATCAGGGGACGGCGAAGGCGAGAGGAGAATATGGCCGGTAGCCAGAGAGCAGAGATAAGAACCCCCGTCGCCCCCCAGAGCGGCAGGGCCGTCCGCCGCAACGCCCATCCAAGAGATAGCGGAATGCCCATCAGCCCCGCCCCCAGCAGCAGGACACCCACCCTCCGGCCTGTCCACCATTCCAGCCCTAGCGCGCCCGCCAGCGCCAGCGGAGCCAGTGCCGGGAAGAGGTAGCGACCCTGGTGCTGAACGAAGGTCAGGTTGTACCAGAGGTAGGAGAGGACGGTCAGGGTGGCAGAAACGGTCAGGAGAAGCGCCCCCCGTCGCTGCAGGGGCATCAGGCGGGGGCGCCGACGGTCCAGCCACCAGGCCAGAAAGCCTACCCCCAGCAGCACGGAGAGCGCGGCCAGGGCCAGGTAGACCGGCGGATGCATCGGGACGCCCATCCAGCCGAACTGGCCCCAGAAACTCTGGAAGGTGGTGCGGAGAAACCGCAGGGCCAGACCGAGAGGGCCGTACTGTGCCAGCCATTCGGCGGTCCGGGGTTGTCCCTGGACAACGGCGTTGTGCCGGGCCAGGCCCAGCGGGTCGGTCCAGCCGTAGACGGTGATGTTGCGGATCAGCCAGGGGCCGGCCAGCAGAAGAGCGGCGAGGAGGGCGCGAGAGACATGAAAGGCGCGAAAGGCGCGAAAGACGCGAAAGGCGCGAAAGACGCGAAAGGCGCGAAAATCGCGAAAGGTTTGAGAGGCGGGTATCTGCGTCCTGTTCTCGGCGGTCCGCCAGAGAGCCAGCAGGGCCACCGGTAAGGCGACATAGGCGGTGGTCTTGGTCAGCAGGGCCAGCCCCAGGACGGCCCCCAGTACCCAGGGACGGGGATTCGGGCGGATCGCCAGCCAGAGCGCCGTCGCCAGGACCAGTTCCGCCAGCGTGTCGTTGTTGACGGCGGCGGTCATCGCCACATGCTGGGGCAGAAAGGCCATCAGGGCAACCGCCGCCAGCGCCAGAAAGGGACGGTCGGGGAAAAGGATGCGCGCGAGGCGGTGGACGACCGTCAACAGCAGCAGCCCCAGAGCCACGGAGAGGAGGCGCAGGGGAATCAGCGCGCCACGGAACAGGAGATAGACGGGTACGGCCAGAAGGTAGTAGAGGGGTGGCTGGTGATCCTCGTACCGCAGGGGGGCGATAGAGAGTTCGGGGGGAAATTTCCGGGAGGTGAGACGACTGAGGTACTCCTGGTCGTAATCCCCCTCCTCTATGACCGGCAGGGCCCGCTCCTCAGCCAGGGCCCGGATATAGTTGTAGTGGGCCGGTTCGTCGGGGGCCTGCCAGGGAGGGGTGTAGACCGCGTAGAGCGTGCCGATAACGGCATAGGTGAGAAGAATCAGCACCAGGGCCAGACGATTGCGCGTGTCCATCTCGCCCCCGAAGCGGACCGGCCGTCCTCTATCCGGCGGAACGAACCTGAACCAATTGGAGTCCCTCCCCTGCCCGCCAGATGAACTCCACGTTGACCGGCTCTCCCCACGCTTCGGCAATGTTCATCACCACCGCGGCCAGTTGCCGGGCCTCATCTTTGGTCAGCGGAGGGTCTTCCGGCGACGGCGCCGTTACCAGGTAGCCCTCCGGCCCGGTCACCCGGATCTGCGGCGGCGGCAACCGCTGCACACGTACCTCTTCACCCTCCACCGCATAGAGGTCGCCTCCGTACCCTTTCACGACGGTCTCCCCCGCCCCATACGCGACCTGAATCAGAACGCCCGACATCGTGGGAACAGGGGATCGGCTGAAAGCAACCCCCGAACGGTCCGAGGGGGTTACGGCCTCCATCGGCTGCAGGATGACCGCCATCCGGGGCAGGGATACCTTTCTCTGGGCGCAATAGGCGAGCACCTCCCGCCGGAAACCGGAAGCCCATACTTTCCGGATAGCATCCCAGAGGGGCCTTCCGTGAGGAACCGAGAGCAGCGAGAGAAACTGACCGGCGAAACTCTGGCCGGGGAGGTCCTCCACCGTCGCCGAGGAGCGAACGGCCCACTGGGTCGGCATCAGGACCAGTTTCTCCAGCACCCGGCCGACCGTGTCCGGAAGGATCGCCTGCGCCAGTTGCTCCGCCAGAGACTGACGGCGAGGTTCCAGGTCATCCAGCATCCGCTGAATCTGAGCCCAATCGTCCCCGACCGATTGCAACATGCGCTCTATATCGGCAATCGCCTCCCGTAACCCCATCCGCTGAACGGCCAGGTCAAAGGCGGCCGTGCTCAGAATCCAGGTGGAAGGAGTGGGGAAACGATGGGCGGCCAGCCAGTACAGACCGTAGCCCTTTCCTCCGATCTCCCCCACTGGCGGAATGGGACGGTCCACCTCCGGGTCCCAGGGCGGAAAGAGAATCTCGGCCATCAGAGCACCTCCACCAGGCCGGTACGGCCGTCCACCCGAATCCGCTGTCCGTCCCGAACGTAGCGGGTGACCTCGGCGACCCCGACGACGGCCGGCAGACCGTTCTCCCGCGCGACGATCGCCGCGTGGGAGATCACGCCGCCCAACTCGGTCACCACTCCCGCCAGGCGGCGGAACAGGGCCGACCAGGCCGGATCGGTCAGGCGGGTCACCAGGATGACCGGCCCCTCCATCGCCAGCAGCCGCCGTCCTGCCTCCAGCGGGTCGTTGGTCACCAGGGCAATACCCTCCACCGGCCCGTCCCCGGCGCTGGCCGGGATGCCCTGGAAGCGCGTCGGGGCCTCCTCCACCACTCTGGGGGCCTCCTCCAGCGCCGGACGCCAGTACCCCATCTCCGGATCATACCAGATCAGTTCCGGCGGCGGAGACTGATGACGGCGCAGTTCCTGCTCCGCCCGCCGCCGTTCCAGCACCTCTATGTCTACCCGCTTCTCCCCACGAGTCCTCACGAAGTCCAGAAACTCGTTCAGGGTGTAGAGCATCAGGACGTCTTCGGGCTGGTCGGGGTAGAAGTAGCGGGCCAGGCGCCGGGCCGCCAGTCCGTAGGCCGCCTGGCGCAGAGCCAGGTTGCTCTTGGAGTCCTCCCGCCAGGAGATGAGTTGCTGGCCCCAGCGCAGGAGACGAGACCAGAACACTCGCTGGAGAGGGTTCATCTTTCGCAGGGCGGCCAGGGCTTCCCGGCGCGCCAGGGCCGCGCGTTCCTCCGGGGACTCCGTCTCTCCTAACTGTCCCGCGATGGAAAGCAGAACGTGCTCCACCCGGTCGGCCAGACGTTCCGCCTCAAAGTCCGCCTCATAGCGGAAACCCCGATGTCCGTATTCCCGCAGGAACTGCCCAACTCCCTCCACCAGTGGGGCGGCCTCGGGGACATCCCGATAGGCTTCCAGGTCGGTAACCCCGCGGCTCAGCATATCCACGACCACGGGCCCGCACCCCCTGGCCACCTGGGCCAGTTCCCATATCCGCTGACCGATCAGCGAGGTAGACGTCTGCTGACCGACGAAGAGGCTCAGGAGTTGGGGGGCCTGCTGGCGAATGACGCTATCCAGTGCGGTGACCAGTAGAGAGATAAAGACATGCGCCCGATCCACGACCCGCGACCGGGCGTAGAAATTCGGCTCAAAGAGGGCATCCACCCACGGGAGAGGGTCGGACTCTTCCTGCAGTTTCCAGTAGATTTCCCGGAGTTCTCCATCCACAACAGGCAACTGGCGCCGGTAGAAGCGGGCCGCCCAGCGGTAGACCTTCAGGAAGCGGTAGGGCAACAGTAATCGCTGAGCAAAAGGGGCTTTCGGGGGTTCGGGTACCAATCCCTTCGGTGCCCCCAGCGACTCCGGGTCAAAGGGAAGAACCCGCCCGGCGTTCCGAACGAAGTAGGTGATGTTGAGATACAGGCGTCCCTGAATCGCGACGGTCGGCTTCAGGGTGGAGTCCAGAAGGGACGGGTCCCCGGCGAACTGGGAGACGGACCACGAAATCTGGTCATCCAGTCCCGGTTCGGTCATCGTCAGAGTGACCGGCAGGGCAATTCCGGTCGTTTCCTGGGTATTGTGTCCGCTGAGCAACCACTCGGTCATCTGATCCTCCTGGCTCGTTCCATAAATCCGGGATATGAGTTGCCGTCCGAAGCCACCGCGAGGATAGGCCCCATCTCATCCCGTAGCAGGTCGCCCGGTTCGGGAGAGTCTCTAAAGGCCTCATGCCCCGCCGGCCCCAGATACGCGGTCAAAGGGGGAGAGAGGCGACGCACCTGCCACTTCCCCATCCCCGCCCGAGGGGCTTCCACCGTCAGTAGGCCGGCCTCTCCTTCCAGAACGGTAGGCACATCCAGGCCCACCGATTTTCCGTCCGGGGAGACCCAGCGCCCAAATCCCCGCGGCCCCTCCTTCGTCTCCACCACCACCGCATAGAGGTGGCCCGGGACACAGACCAGGGTCCATCCCTGGGCCACTCCCATCGGCCGCACGCCCCAACTGTGGTCCCGGTAGGCGATCCATTCGCCCCCGACCTCCCGGGTCGCCACTCCGACCCGGCCGCGCATCCGGCCGTCCTGCTGAGCCTGGGTGTAGGGGCCGAAGATGTACCGCTCCGGCCGGGCAATGGCGAGGAACTCCAGTTCCAGAATGAGAGGGACCATCTGCTCCTGAGCATCCCGTACGCTTCCCCGGAAAGAACAGCGCCAGTGTTCCCACGGCTTCTCGCAGAGGAGCCTGAGGGTCGGTCCAGACGCCTCCGTCGGGGGCAGGTCGTGGTCTGGAACGCCGGAGAACTGGTGGATCAGGGTGCGACCGCCGATGCGCAGGACGACCATCTCCAGGAGGGAATCCTTCCCGAAGAGGGTGCGCAGGATGCCAAAGGTTCCGCCATCCGGTGCGGTGAAGGTGAAGTAGAAGGCCTCGTGTTCTCCGGGCCGGAGGGAATGGCGAAAATCTTCTTCGGGAGAAAGGGTTGCTTCCATAAAGCCTCCCCCGAACCTGTGAACGCCCTATGGGTAACCATCCGGGCTGATTCAGCGAAGCCGGGGCTGTTTTTGAGCCCCGAAGGGGCTTCGCAGAATCAGCCCGACGCTTCAGCGTCGGGCAAAAGAAAGACTCCGGGCAATGT
>JBBIKR010000150.1:0-8355 GCA_037445395.1 Thermoflexales bacterium | reverse complement strand
CGGCCAGGGCGGCGATGCGGGCCAGACCTTCCTGCTCCTCCGCCCGCTCGCGGGTCTCGGCATAGAGGCGGGCATTCTGAAGCGCAATCGCGGCCTGGTCCATCAGGGTGGAGAGCAGCCGCAGTTCCTCTTCAGTCACCCGGGCCTTCCGGCTCCGGTCCCAACTGACCTCCACCACGCCGATGTTGCGTTCCTGGAAACGGAGGGGCATGAAGACCCGCAGGTAGCGCTCATGGCCGTATTTCTCCCAGATTTCCCGGTTGAAGCGGTCATCCCAGCCGGTGAGGACCTCGGTACGGCCCGTCCGGTATATATCAGCAACGATGTCCGGATGGTCCAGGGGATACCGGGCTTTATCCAGCCATTCCGGATACCGGTCAAATTCGCCACCCCAGATGCCGTGGCTAAAGCCAATGGTTCCTGCGCTTTCATCCACCAGAGAAACGATGGCAAACTCACAGCCCAGGAGCCGGTAAACCCTCTCCAGGACAGCATACATGATTTGATCTTCCTCCAGAGTAGAGGAGAGGGTACGGCCGGTCTCGTAGAGGGCCTGCATCTGATCGGCGGTCTGGCGGGCCTCCTCGTAGAGGCGGGCGTTCTGGATGGCGACCGCGGCCTGGGCGGCGACCGCGCGGGCCAGCGCCGCGGCCTCTTCGCCGTACATATCCGGCTGGCGGTGGTCCATCAGCAGGAAGCCGATGACCTCCTCGCCCAGAATGAGGGGGACGGCCATACCGGAGCGGGCCCCCCGGCGCTTCCAGCGCGGATCCGTACGGGCATCGGCGATGACCACCGGCACGCGGGCCCGCATCACCTCCGCCAGCAGCGGGTCTTGGGAGACCGGCGGTTGTTTCTCCAGCCATCGCCGCATCGCCTCCAGGTCCACCCCTCGCCCGCCGACGATTTCTCGCTGCTCGCCGCGCAGCAGGTGGATGACGGCGACGTCAAAGGGAATCAGCCGTTCCAGTTGGTCCAGCAGTCGGCGAGTGACCTCCTCCAAGTCCAGGGTGGAGGCGACGACGCGGGCAATCTCCTGCAGCGTGTCGGCGACGAAGCGGCGACGCTGCTCCATCTGGAAGAGACGAGCGCTCTCCAGCGCCAGCGCGACCTGCTCGCTCACGGCCGACACCAGGGCGATTTCGTCCTCCGTCCAGAAGCGGGCTTCATCGGTCTCTTCCAGCGTGATGGCGCCGATGACCCGGTCGTGCAGGCGGAGGGGGGCGGCGATGACCGCCCGACCGTTATCCGGTTCGTTGAGGGCGACAATCTGCCCCTGACGCAGCGCCTCTTCCACCGCTGGAACCGGCGGCAGAGCCTCCGTCGGAGTAATCGCCACGCGGTCGTAGACCAGAGCGGGCGGGAGGTCTTCCAGCCGTCCCCACGCCTCACGGGCTCGCTCCCCGTAGAGAGCACGGAGTTCCTCCAGCGCCCGGCGGCTTTCTTCCAGAAGGCGGGCATTCGCAATGGCCAGCGCCACCTGGTCGGCCATCGTCTGCAGAACCGCCACATCCTCCTGGGTGAACGCCGAGGGCTCCTCCGACTGCACATCCAGCACGCCGATCACCCGCTCCCCCACCTTCAGCGGCAGCGCCATTTCCGAACGGGTCAGCGGCAAGTCGGGATTGTCAAAGAAGACGGCATCCGCCCCCACATCCAGCGCGATGCGGGGCCGCCCCGTCCCCGCCACGTACCCGACGATGCCGACTTTGCCGACGGCCAGCTTGTGGCCGCGGGCCAGCATCCGCCGCCCGCCCTCCGAGGAGGCAGCCCGCAGGACGGCGTACTCCCCGGCGTCATCCACCAGGAAGATACCGGCGTGGTAGAAGCCGAAGCGGTCGGAGATGAGGCGGACGGTCTCGTTGAGCAGAGTGTCCAGGTCACGGATTTCGGCGGCCCGGCGGGCGACGGTGGCCGCCGCCTCCAGTTGCGCCGTGCGGCGGGCCAGGTCGGCGGTACGCTGGGCCACACGATCTTCCAGAGTATAGACCAGTTCCTGAATCTGGGTAGAGGCCTGTACCAGAGTCCGGGCAAGAACGCCCATTTCATCCCGCCGCCGAAGCAAGGTCGGCGAAATTCCGGCCTCTGCGCCTCTCCCGATTTGAAGGGCCACCTCCGCCAGGGCCGTCAGGGGCGCCACAAACTCCCCGACGGCCCGGCGGCTCCATAGAAGCATCGCAGCGGCCACGAGCAGAAGGATCAGCAAACTGAGGCCACCGGTTGTCACAACCTGCCGGAGGGCCAGATTTCGGTACCGACGGCTTAAATCCTCAGCCGTAGCCCGCATCTGCACCACGGGTCGGGAAAACTCGTCAATGTATGTGGTGGCCGCGACCATCAGCGTCTTCCCGTGGAACGGAACCGGCACCGGGGTCATCGTCATATACTTCTGCCGGATAGAGCCATCCGGTTCCAGCCAGTCGTAGTAACCGGAGACTTCGGTACCCGAGAGGCTGGGCTCAAAAATTGCCCACCAGGAAGGGAGCTGATCCTTCAGGAAACTCATCTCCCGATTGATCAGCGCCGGATTCGGGTGAAACCGCATCACACCGGTCCCGGCCTCGTAGAGACAATTATAGCCCGTTTCCCCTACCGGTTGCGTTACCAGGCGTGTGAAGGTCTCATCGGCCTGGAGGTCCTCCATCGTCGCATCCGGATGGGCACGGATGTAAATCGCCGCCTGCAGCGCGACATCCCGGGCGACGGTCTGGATATACTGCTCCCCCAGGCGACGCAGTCCTTCCTCCGCCTGGACGTTCAGGGCTTGAAGGGACTCCCGAATCAGGGTACCGGTCTGATATGACAGCAACAGGAGACTGCCCAAAACCAGAAGCGTCAGCACCAGGACGGGAAACACACTGGTCAACAGGTAGGTTCGGGTCAGTCGACGGGCCATAGATGGGAAACGTTGATCGGAACGTCCCATTCTCTGTTCCTTCTCACGATCGGGGAACACCTGATCTCCCATTCCTCACCCCTCCCGGATGGACAAACTCCCTATCTGCACCATCACCCGGTCCACTCCCAGCACGGTGCCCAGTTCCTGTGCAGCCGTGCGCAGGATGGCCTCCGGGTCCATAGAGGCGCGCACTCTGGCCGTGATTTCGGCAAGCATCCGGTCTCGCTCGGCGTGTCGGCGGGTCTCCTCCAGGAGGCGCGCGTTCTCCAGCGCCAGGGCCAGCCGGTCGGCGATGGCCTCCACCACCTGCACCGTCTCCGGCGGCACCTCCGGAGTCGCAAAGCGCATACTCAGCGCGCCGACCACCTGACCGCGCAGTTTCATCGGGACGGCCAGGAGCGTGCCGATGACCCGACCGTCCCCTTCCTCCCGAAACGGCTGGAGAACCGGACGGCCCTCCGAAAGGGCCCGGCGAGCCTCCTCGGTCAATTCCTCCGCGGGCTCGGGGAGCAGGCGGCGGTAGCGGCGGCCCACCCACCGGCGAGCCCGCCGCACCGTCTTCCATGCCTCCCGGGTATATTCCCCGTAGACCCGCTCCAGTTCCCGCACCGTCCGCTCCATCTGTTCCAGGACCCGGGCGTTCTCTATCGCCAGCGCAATCTGGTCCGCCATCGTCTGCAGAACCGCCACATCCTCCTGGGTGAACGCCGAGGGCTCCTCCGACTGCACATCCAGCACGCCGATCACCCGCTCCCCCACCTTCAGCGGCAGCGCCATTTCCGAACGGGTCAGCGGCAAGTCGGGATTGTCAAAGAAGACGGCATCCGCCCCCACATCCAGCGCGATGCGGGGCTGACCCATCCCCGCCACGGTGCCGACGATGCCCACCTTCCCCACGGTCAGCCGATGGCCCCGGGCCAGCATCCGCTGCCCACCTTCGGAGGAGGCAGCCTGGAGGACGGCGTACTCCCCCCGTTCATCCAGCAGGAAGATGCCCGCGTGGTAGAAGCCGAAGCGGTCGGAGATGAGGCGGACGGTTTCGTTCAGGAGGGTATCCAGGTCGCGGATTTCAGCGGCCCGGCGGGCGACGGTGGCCGCCGCCTCCAGTTGGGCGGTCCGGCGGGCCAGGTCGGCCGTTCGCGCAGCGACCTGGTCCTCCAGACCCGTCTGGAGCACCTGCAACTGGCTCACCATCTGGTTGAAGGCAATGGTCAGGCGACCCGTCTCATCTGTGGAAACCACGTCCCCGCGCACCGCCAGATTCCCCTGCCCCACTTCCGCCATAAACCCGGTCAGTTTCCGAAGCGGGCCGGCCACAGAACGGGATAGCAGAAGAGAGAAGCCCAAACTGACCAGAAGACCCAGCAGGCTGACGAAAAGGATATGATTCTGCATACTCTGGAGAAGCAGAACCGGATTGGCTCCCGGAGCCAGAGCCTGTTCGCTCTTCCGGTAGGCGATGGTCACCACCATCAGCAGCGTCGTCAGAATCAGGGCCGTGTAAACAACCAGCATGCGGGTCTGAATGCCGATCCCTGCCAGGTGGCGTTGCTGAAGATCAGGGGTACGGGGCAGCAGGCGCTCCCGCACCGGCCACATCGTCCATTCCGTCAAAAAGTAGTGGTAGATGCTGACCCAGGTAATGGTAATCAAGTTACCGAAAAGCAGGTAGGGCAGGTAAGCGAGTTGGAGACGCCCCAGGATCACAAATGCGGTTGTCCCAGGAAGGGCCAGAAGCAGAAGCAGGCTGAAAAACGTAAAGAGCGCCGCGCGCGAGGGGAACCGGGTTACCTCATACCAGGCCTTTGCCTCCGTTTCGGGCGACGGGGGTTCGCCCACCGGCATCCCCAGAACGGCCCGAATCGTCCGACTGGCCCGGGAAAAATTGAGAAAACCCAGAACGGCCACCGGGGGAATCAGAATTCCCAGGATGATCCCCAGGAGACCGATTTGCTGCTGGGTGAACGGTACGGTCGCCGTCACATAGTAGACGCCCAGCGCGGTCGTCGGAATGGCGGCAAGAACTCCGGGGATGTTCGCCAGCAAAACATACCGCGGCCCGAAACGGGAGAGGAGCCGTCGCAAGATCAGCAAGTCTTTGCGGACATTTTGTTCACTCATCGCGCCCTTCTTTTGAATCCTATACTTGCTCACACAGGATAAATCCTGTGCTACAAGGCCACAAAGTTGACTCCAAAGATCGGTGTGATGAAGCAGTAGTCACCCGATCCCCCAGGGGATCAGGTCCAATTGGTCAAAGAACGCTCCGTGAGTGTCTGGAGTGTCCGGCCTGAATGCCACCAGATCAGCCGCTGGATCGCCGGATAGCGCAGTCGGAAAATCAGATTGCCGACCATGAACCGCTTCCGAAGAACTTTTCCTAACGGGCTTTGGAGAACCCGCTCCCGGTAGTCGCTGAAGGAAAAGTCACCGCTTTCAAAAGCATCCACAATCGCCTGGGCCGCCAGTTGTCCGTAACCCAGAGCAGGAGCAATCCCTTCGCCGTACAGGATGTCCACTCCCACCGCGTCCCCGACCAGCAGGATGCGGGGAGCAGAGAAGACGTTGCGGGGGCTGAAATGGGGAAAAGATGCCCCGTGCAACGGATAATCGTCCAGATGATAGCCATGGCGGGCCATTGCCTGGGCCAGCAGCACTCGCAACGGTCGGCTACGACCTGAGCCCACATTGGTGTCCCCGATTCCCCAACAACGCATCGGTTGACCATGGACCAGGATCGGGAAATCCCAGGTGTAACCGGACATCCCCTCGCGAAGATAGGTGAAATCAAAATAGGCATCTTCCGGTTCATGGGACGACGTTTCCGGCTTCGGAGGGACCCAGAGCACCAGGGTATGGGAATAGGGAACCCGTTGATGGGGAGCAATCGTTCTGCGAACGACGCTGTGTGCGCCGTCTGCCCCCACCACAACCCGGGCCCGACATTCTCCATTTGCCGTCACCACCGTCACAAATGAATCTCCAGGGATGACCCGCCGGACAGGGGTTTCTTCCCGCAAGGTGATTCCCCGGTCCCGGGCCTTGCGCGCCAGCCAGGCATCCAGGTCCTCGCGCAGAACCACATGCAGACTGTCCTGGCCTCTTCCCCGAATGACCGTTCCCCGGCCGTCAAATTCAAAGTGGGCTCGCGGAACACAGGTGGAAGGAATTTCATGGAAATCCAGACCGAGCCTCTGCAGGATTCTCAGCCCGTCAGGCAGGATGCCCCCTCCACAGAGTTTCATCCGGGGATGGCGGGCTTTCTCCAGGATGAGCGTCCGCCCTGCGATCTCCGGCGAAAGTTGCTCCAGATGAAGGGCAGTGGAAGTGCCAGCCGGTCCGGCGCCGATGATGATGACATCCCAGGTCTCCATATCTGCGGTTCCCTCCCAGAATTCGTCGTTGTTCTTTGGGGCGTGTCTGTATAAGCATATTTTAGACACGCTCTCGCTGCTGTTTCGTCTGCTTGCCTCGGGGCCGGGATGGGAGCAGGGTGGAGTCCCGCTCCGGTTCACCCACATACACGGCGACCTCCGCCACCTCCGGCAGCCGGGCCAGTTCCCGGACCGCTGTATCCAGAAGGGCGTCCATATCCAGCGAACGGGTGAGGCGAGAGGTCATCTCGCTCAGCAGGCGCTCGCGGGCCGCACGGCTCTCGGTCTCCGCGATCAGGCGGGCGTTCTCCAGCGCCAGAGCAATCTGTTCGCCGATTTCCTCTGCCAACCGCCGCTCTTCCGGCGACCAGGCGGGTTGTTCTTCCCTGCGCCGCAGCAGGATGGACCCAATCGTTTGTCCCCAGAGGCGGATGGGCACGGCCAGCCGACGGCCGTCCTCCTCACCGGCCAGCGGGACCGGCGCGAGGAGCGGTTCCACATCCACCCCGGTATAGCAGTAAGCCGCCGGGCGGGAAGAGGCCACCATCTGCCATGCCTCCCGCGCCCGCTCCCCGTACAGTCGCTCCAGTTCCTCCAGTGCCCGGCGGCTCTCTTCCAGCAGGCGGGCATTCTCAATGGCCAGCGCAATCTGGTCCGCCATCGTCTGCAGAACCGCCACATCCTCATCGGTAAAGGCTTCCGGCTCCACGGACTGCACATCCAGCACGCCGATGACCCGGTCGCCCACCTTCAGCGGCACCGCCATTTCCGAACGGGTCAGCGGCAGGTCGGGATTGTCAAAGAAGACAGCATCCGCCCCTACGTCCAGGGCGATGCGAGGCTTCCCCGTCCCCGCCACGGTGCCGACGATGCCGACCCGACCAACGGCCAGCCGGTGACCCCGGGCCAGCATCCGCTGTCCGCCCTCCGAGGAGGCAGCCCGCAGGACCGCATACTCCCCGGCCTCGTCCACCAGGAAGATCCCGGCGTGGTAGAAGCCGAAGCGGTCGGAGATGAGGCGGACCGTTTCGTTGAGAAGGGTGTCCAGGTCGCGGATTTCGGCGGCCCGGCGGGCGACGTAGGCAGCAGCCTCCAGTTGCGAGGTCCGGCGGGCCAGGTCGGCAGTGCGCTGGGCCACCAGCCGCTCCAGGCCGGTGTAGAGTCCCTGGAGTTCGGAGGCCATGTTGTTGAAAGCCCGGGCCAGGAAGCGGAACTCCTCCAGACCCTGAACAGGGGCTCGCTCCTCCAGATTGCCTGCTGCCAGCCGCCCGGCGGAATCGGAGAGGAGGCGGACTCCGGTGATCACCCCTCTCAGGACCAGAACGGCCGCCCCTGCCGCGACCAGAATCACCGCCACTGTCACTAACGGGACAACGATGAGCACCCGCCGGGCGGCCAGTTGGGCATCCGCCAGGGCCTGTTCGTGGCGCTCCCGGGCCAGCATAACCATCCTTCCCACTTCCTGCTCCAGCAGCCGGTGGTTGATACTCAATGTGCTCAGCAGATAGCGGGTCCAATCCTGATAACCTTCCTCTGTAGCCTGGAGAATCTGGTGAGTCACCCGCGTCACATTCACCACGGTGCTGGCCGCGATGTTCATGCTTTTCCAAAGTTCGCTCTCCGGGGGAAGGGTCTGGGCCTGATCTATCAGGGCCTGCCGGTACTCATCTATCGCGGCCAGGGAAGGAGATACGTCGCGACGCAATTGGTCCTGAGTAACCCCGCTTGCCACATCTTCCCGGACAAGCAGGACCAGTTCCGTCGTCCGGTGAGCCACCGAGAGGGCTGTTTCCAGATAGAGGGTTGTCTCCCCCATCACGGCCACGGCATCGCGGATGCGGAGCAATTGCACACCCACGATACCCCCACCAACGATCGCGACAATCACCAGGAACAGGGCCAGGCCGGCCAGCCGTCCGCCCAGGGTGTTCAGAAACCGCCGGAAAGAAAATCGCTCCATCAGATACCTCCGTGGTAACTATTCAGGCTTCCAGGGGGCCCCCACCCCCCCCCCCCCCGCGCCCCCCCCACCCCCCCACAGACCCCACCGCCGCAGGCGGGGCGGCGGCGGGAGGACGGAGC
>JBBIKR010000149.1:0-8370 GCA_037445395.1 Thermoflexales bacterium | reverse complement strand
CCGGTCCCTGCGGCGCATACCACCCCACCGTAGCATTGGAGCGGCGCAGGACGGCCTGCGCCACCCGCAGGACGTCCTCCGGCGTGACCGCGCTCAGCCGGTCCAGGTACCCCTCAAACCAGGTGTAGTCGGCGAAAATCTCGCTCCAGCCCAGCCAGAAGGCATGCCCGGTGACCGACTCGCTGGAGTAGGCGAACTGGGCCCGCGCCTGCTGGATGGCCTTTCGTAACTCCTCTTCCCGAATCGGCTCGGCGGCAATCCGTTCCAGTTCGGCCCACAGCCGCTCTTCCACCTCGGCGGGGGAGCGGCCGGTCCGCACCGTGGCGGTCAGGGAGTACACGAAGGGGTCCACCGTGGGGATGAGACTGCCGGAGACGTCGGCCGCCAGTTCCGTATCCACCAGCGCGCGGTAGAGGCGGGAGGTCTTGTTGGTGCCCCCGTCGCCGAAAAGGGTCATCCCGCTGGCGCCGCTCAGGACGGCATCCATCACCACCAGGGGATGGAAATCCGCGTCGGTCGGGGGCGGGGTGTGGAAGACGACGGTGAGGTAGGCCGTCTGCCCTTCTCCCTCCACCACCACCCGGCGCTCCCCCCGCTGGGGCGGCTCCACCGGTCGGCGCCCGTCGGGGAGGTCGCCGGGGGGGATCTCCCCGAAGTGCCGACGGACAAGGTCCAGCATCCGCTCCGTCTCAAAATCTCCCACCGCCACCGCCAGGGCGTTGTTGGGGACGTAGCAGGTCCGATAGTGGCGGTAGAGGTCGTCCCGCGTTATCCGCTGCAGGTCGCACATATGCCCCAGCGTCTCGTGGCCGTAGGGATGGACGCGGAAGGCCGCCGCCATGACCTCCTCGCCCAGCAGAAAGAGCGGGTCGTTCTCCGCCCCCTGCCGTTCGCTGATGACGACCGTCCGCTCCGCCTCCACCTCCTGTTGCTCAAAGAGCGCGCCCGTCATCCGGTCGGCCTCAATCTCCAGTTCCAGCCCGATCTTCTCCGCCGGGAGGGTGGCGAAGTAGGTGGTGAAGTCGTACCAGGTGGCGCCGTTCCAGACCCCGCCCTCGCGGGAGATGGCCTTATCCGCGGTCCCTTTGGGCCAGCGCGGGGTGCCCTTGAAGAGCATGTGCTCCACCCAGTGGGAGATGCCGGTGATGCCGACATGCTCCCGTCCGCTACCGACACGGTACCATATCCAGAAACTGGCCACCGGGGCGGTGTGGACCTCTTTCAGAAGGACGGTGAGACCATTCTCCAGCGTGGTTTTCAGGACGGACACGGTCACCTCCGGGCCTTGCGTCGGCGGACAATCCACCAGACGATGAGAGCAACGATGAGGGCGATGAACGCCAGCACCAGGTAGGGTGCGACCAGGGCAATGATAGAAGTGACGGTGGAGATGATGTCCTCTATTGTGCTGATGATGGGATTCGCCGTGCCGCCGGTCGTGATGGAGAGGACAGGACGCCCGGTGGCCTTGACCGCGTGGACGCCTCCGGCCACAATTACCCCACAGATGGCCGCCAGTACCGGATGGAGATGGATGGTGTGGGTGCTGGCGGCGAAAAGGATGGCTCCGGCGGTCGGGCGCACCACCGTCTGGACGATGTCGTTGGCCGTATCCACGGCGGGGATTTTATCCGCCAGGATTTCTATGACCAGCAACACGGCCAGGACACCGATGGTCCACCAACTGCTCAGCCAGGCCCACGGCCCCTGCAGGTCAATCATGCCGTCGGTCAGGCGGTCCACCAGTGCGATGACCAGCAGGGGGATGTAGGCATTCAGCCCGGCGGAGGCGGAAAGGCCGAACGCAGTAGACAGGCTGAGAAATGCCTGGACAACGGACATCTTACGCCTCCTTCTGAACGGATAGAACAGGATACATCTTATCCCTGGACGGGCGGAGTGGTCAGGTTTTGACGGCACTCCACCTCGTTTCGTGATTCATTACAGGCGACCGGCCTCCAGGTTCGCCTGTGGATGGGGGAAGGCCCCAGTTGCTGGAGCGCCTGGCGGTGCTGGGGGGTGCCATAGCCTTTGTGGCAGGCGAAGCCGTAGCCAGGGTACTCCCGGTCCAGTTCGGTCATCCTCCGGTCCCGCTCCACTTTGGCGATGATGCTGGCGGCGGCGACGGAGAGACAGCGGGCATCCGCCCTGGGGAGGGCCTGTTGCGGGAGCGGGATGTCGGGCAGGCGGACGTAGTCAAGGAGCAGAGCATCCACCGTCACAGCCAGTTGGCCGACGGCGCGCGCCATGGCCAATCGGGTGGCCGGGAGAATGCCCAGTGCGTCTATCTCTGCCGCCTCCGCCCAGCCGACGCCCACCGCCAGCGCGACCTCCCGGATGCGGGCGTACGCTACTTCTCGCAGTGGGGGCGAAAGTTGCTTGGAGTCCCGCACATCGGCCAGAAGACGGGCCAGGTCCGGGCGTTCCAGCGGCAGGACGACCGCCGCCGCGTAGACGGGGCCAGCCCAGGCGCCGCGCCCGGCCTCATCCACTCCGGCAATCCGCCGGTACCCGCAGGCCAGGAGCGCGGTTTCTTCTGCCAGGTCTGGCACAGCAGAGGAATGCAAAGACGCCTCCATCCGAAAGGGTTGGGGCCAGTGTTTGACAGCAGGCGGGTTCAGGATACAATACGAGCGACACGGAAATTATACCACAGAATTGGGCTTCTGCATCGCGGGCAGACGGCAGAAACAGATCACAAACCACGGATGACAGCGAAAGGGGGCGAAATGTCGTTGTCTCGTCGGCTCTGCCTCACCCTCTCCCTCAGCCTGGGCCTTCTGGCCCTCACTCTCCTCGCCCTGCAGGGGACGGGCCACGCCGCCCCCGCTCTCCAATCCCCCACCCCTCCCCCCGTCGTCATCAACGAGGTCGCCTGGGGCGGCACCGCCGCCAACTCTGCCCACGAGTGGATAGAACTCTACAACAACACCGCCTCGGATATAGACCTCACCGGCTGGCGGCTCTACTCCTCGGACGGCAAACCCAACATCACCCTTACAGGCATCATCTCCGCCTTCGGCTACTATTTGATTGAACGCGGAACCGACTTGGCTGTCTCGGATGTTCCGGCCGATTTGGTGGTCTCCTTCGGCTCCAGTACCGGGGCGGGTCTGGGTAATGACGGCGAAGTCCTCACCCTGACCAACGCGCTGGGCGAAGTGGTAGACACCGCCAACGGCGACGGTGGCGCCTGGCCCGCCGGTTCGGGAAGCCCGGCTTACTCCTCTATGGAGCGCATAGACCCCACTGCCCCCGACTCCGACGCCAACTGGGCCTCCAACAACGGCCTCATCCGCAACGGCCTGGATGCCAATAATAACCCGATCAACGGCACGCCGAAGTGTCGGAACTCCGCCGCGTCCTCCCTGGCCGATCTGACCATCGGCAAGACCGGGCCGGGCACCGCTGGGCCCGAAACGGTGATCACGTACATTCTTTCCGTGCGCAATTCCGGCAACCTCACCGCCACCGCCGTCCGGATCACCGACACCCTCCCAGCGGAACTGGACTTTGTCGCCCAGACCTCCCCCTATACCTTCACCCAGGACGGCCCGACCCTGGTGTGGGACGCGGGAAGCCTGCCCCCCGCAGCCCTCTTCTCCCTCATCACCGTCACCGCGCGGGTGACCGATACGCCCGGAGCGACCGCCGTCACCAACACCGTGGAGGTCTCCACCGCCACTCCCGAGGTGACCACCACCAACAACGTCGCCCAGGCCGGGACGGCCCTCCAGGCCCCCGCTCCGGCCCTCACCCTCACCCGCACCGGCCCGCCCCTCATCCTCGCCGGGAAGACCTTCACCGCCGTCCTGACCCTGGGCAACACCGGCAACCTCACCGCCCCCGGCGTCGTCCTCACCGACACCCTGCCCCCGGCCGTCGCCTTCGTCACCCAGAGCGCGCCGCTCCCCTTCGGCCAGCCTGCCCCGGACCCCCTCCGCTGGGACGTGGGCGACCTCCCGCCCGGCGCATTCCTCCCCATCACCGTCACCCTGCAGGCCGGGGTTGCCCTCTCCGGCACACCGACCCTCACCGCCACCGCGACCGAATCCGGCGGCCAGGCCGTCACCGTCACCTGGAGCGCCCCCGTCATCCCCGCCGTCCGCCTCTACGCCCTGGCGCCGGTCAACTACGGGGGAAGCGGCGAGGCCGCCGCCCTCATCAATCAGAGCCCGTACACCGCGACCCTCTCCGGCTGGTGCCTGGACGACGTACCCTCATCCACCACCCGCGTCTGCCTCCCCGCCGGGGCCGAAATCGGGCCGGGCCGCCTTCTCTGGCTGGCGCAGACTGCCGACGGCTTCTACCCCGTCTGGGGCTTTGATGCCGACTGGGCCGATTCCGCCGCCGAGCGTCCCGTCCCCACCCTGCCCGGCTCCTGGCCCGGCTTCACCGACGGGGGCGAGGCCGCCTACCTGCTCGCCAGCACCGTCGTCGTGGACGCGCTGGCCTACGGGAGCGGTTCGGCCACCCAGGGCTGGTCCGGCCCCGCCGTTCCCTATCCCTACCCCAGTTACGGTTCCGGGCAGGTCCTCTACCGCAAACTGGACCCCGCCACCGGCCTCCCCGTCCCCGATACCGACACCGCCGCCGACTGGGCCCAGGACCCCGCCGACCCGCTCCTGGGCCGCAAACTCCGCTACCCCGGCTGGGACCTGGAGGACCTCTTCTTCCCCGCCGAAATCACCGCTACCGCCGGGGTCACCCTCGCCGTCGCCCCCGAAGGGAGTCTCTCCCTCACCCTCCAGACGGTCGCCCAGGCCCGGCAGTCCCTGCGGATAGAGGGCTACACCCTGGAAAGCGTCCCCCTCTACGAAGCCATCCGGGAGCGCATCGGGGCCGGGGTGGTGGTGACCGTCCTCCTGGAGAGCCGGCCCACGGGCGGGATGTCGTCTGACGAGAAATGGATTGCCCAGCGCCTCCACAACCCGCCCACCTCCACCGTCTACTTCATCGGCAAGACGGCCGCCCGCTACCGGTATCAGCACGCCAAATTCATCCTGGTGGACGACCGTCTGGCCCTCATCAGCAGCGACAACTTCACCGAACGCTCCATGCCTTCCGACCTCATCGTCAACGGGACGGCGGGCCATCGGGGCTTCGTCCTGGTGACCGACAGTCCCGGCGTGGTGGAGCGGCTGGCCGAACTCTTCCGGCGGGACACCGACCCGACCCACGCCGACGTCGCCCCGTACACCGACGACTACGCCCCACCCGCCGGATACGTCCCCCTGCCCCCACCCGACTGGACCACCTACACCGCCCCCTTCAGCCAGGTCCTGGCGACGACCGCGACCACCCTGACCGTCCTGCACGGCCCGGAGCACCTCCTCCGCCCCGACGACGGCCTCCTGGGACTGCTGAAACGGACCGGGCCGGGGGACGCGGTCGCCGTCATGCAACTGAACGAACCGGTCACCTGGACGTATGGGGTGGGGACGGTGGGCGCCAACCCGCGCGTCCAGGCCCTGGTGGACGCGGCCTCTCGGGGAGCGTCGGTGCGGGTTCTGCTGGACGAGTACTACGACGACGGCACGAACGTTTCCACCTGCCTCTATCTGAACGGGGTCGCCCAGGCCGGAAGCCTGGCCCTGGCCTGCCGGTTGGGGAACGTCACCGGGCTGGGGGTGCACGCCAAGACCTTCTTCGTGCGGGTGGGAGACGAGAAATGGGCCCACATCGGGAGCGTCAACGGCACCGAAACGTCCCACAAAGTCAACCGCGAGGTCGCGCTCCAGTTCGCCTCCGCCGACGCCTACGACTTTCTGATGACCGTCTTTGACCACGACTGGGCGCGGGCGCATCCGCCGCTGGTCCTCCATCTCTACCTGCCGCTGGTCCTGCGGGACTATGTCCCTCCGGCCGACTACCCGCTGATCACCGAAGTCTTCATCAACCCGTCGGGGGACGATGCCGGGAAGGAGTGGGTGGAGATCTACAACCCCGGCCCGACGGTGAGCATCGCTGGCTGGACCATAGGGGACGCCCTCAACATAGGGGACTATGGAGACGGGCGGTACGCCTTCCCGGCGGGGGCGCAACTGCTCCCCGGGCAGGTAATTGTGGTCGCGGCCTGTGCGCCGAATTTTGCCGCCGTGTACGGCTTCAACCCGACCTACGAATGGACGAACTGTGACCCGCTGGTGCCGGACCTGACCCCGGTCGGAGCGTGGGCGGGCTTCGGCCTGGCGCTGGGGAACGCGCAGGACGAGGTCCTGCTCCTGAAGCCTGACGGGGCATTGGTGGACAGCGTGGCCTGGGGTGGGGAGCCGCGCGCGGGGGTGGTGCCCTTCCCGATGGACCCCGGCGACACCTTCCCCTGGTCGGCCTCCCTGAAGCGCTACCCGCCCAACAGCGACCGCAACGACTGCTCGCGCGACTTTTACGTCAGTTGGTCCCCCTCGCCCGGCCGGGTGACGGCGGAGTAGAGAGACGGAATACGGATAGATAGGACTTACGCACCTGGAGATTGCTTCGGCACTTCGTGCCTCGCAATGACATCTTCCCGAGCCCGAAAAGGTCATTGCGAGCGGCGAAGCCGCGAAGCAATCCCCTCACTGATACCCAACTGCGTAACTCCTAACGGAATACGCAATACGGAGGGCCACCATGTCCTTTCCAGCCAAAATCATCCTCAGTGACCTGCATCTGGGCGCCGGATACCACGACGGCACCAACCCGCTGGAGGACTTCCGCCACGACCGTCCGTTCTACGACTTCGTCATGCACCTGCGGGACGAGAGCGAGTCCGCCGGGCGGCCGATGGACCTCATCATCAACGGGGACTTTATAGAATACCTCCAGGTCCCTGCCGTCCCGGTCTCCGAGTACGACCCGCGTACCCGCTACCCGGAGGATGCCTACCGCTCCACCACCGAGGCGGACGCCGTCCTGCGGACCGACCTGGTCATCGCCGGGCACCGCCCCGTCTTTGAGGGACTGGCGGGCTTTCTTTCGGAGCGCCCCCGCCGCACAGTGACCGTCATCAAAGGCAACCACGACCTGCAACTCCACTGGCCCGGCGTCCAGTGGCGCATCCGGGAGGCCCTGGGCGCCACCAGTTCCCGCGCCGCGCTGCTCACTTTCGTGGAGCGGTCCTTCTGCCAGGACGGGGTCCACGTGGAGCACGGCAACCAGTACGGAGACCCGCTGAACTCGCTGGACGACTTTGAAAACCCGGTGGACCCCCACCACCCCGACCGTCTGAAGACCCCCATTGGCTCCCGGTTCGTCATTGAGTTCTTCAATCACGTGGAGTACGAAAAATGGTGGGTGGACGCGGTCAAACCGATCACGGCCCTCATCGCCTACGGGATGGTGCTGGAGCCGGGATTTGCGCTGAAGGCGCTGGCCATTCTGCTGACCGCCCTGCCGGGGATGGTCTTCCACCCGTTTGCGGCCGGGCCGGGAGAACCGTCGCCGCTGGAAACGGTCCGCGCGGGCGATGTAGACGAAGTGGCCCGCCGCTACACAGACGACCCGGCCTTCCGCCGGGAACTGGACGCGGCCCTGGACGAGGTCCTGCGGAGCATCGGGCCGTACGCCGCTCCCGGTACGGTGGAGGGTGGGGTTGGGCGTCCGTCCATCAGCGCTCCGGCAGGGATCACCCCAGGCCTCCTTCGGGCCCTCCGGGGTCTCCGGGCACGGGTTCGTCGCCTCTGCCGCGCGGTTCCCCCGCAACCCGCCCTTCTGGAGACCGGTCAGCGGATCAGCCGGGGGTTCAGCGACCATCTGGTCCAGGCGGCCCAGCAAATCCTTCGGGAACGGGGCGTCTCTCTGGTCGTTTTCGGTCACACTCACGAGGCGCGGCTGGAGGTCCTGCAGGGGGGCGTATATGCCAACAGCGGCACCTGGACCTGGTGGCGGGATTTCTCTCAGGCCGGAAGGGAAGATTGGCAGCGACTGCTGGAACATCCCGAAACCTTCATGAGTCCTCACTATCTGACCTACGTGCGCGTAGATTCCGAACCTGAAGGCCGTTTCCGCGTCTCCCTGCATGACCTGAGCGGGAGTTTACCTCTTCCCAGAGAAGCACTGTGGGCAGTTTAAGACAGTTGTCACCCCAAAATCGCGCGGTTCGTCACTCGTCATTGGGCCGGATTGGGGTATCATGCGAATTGAGGTGGGCGTGGCCGACGCTGTGCGGCAGGCGTTCTCCCCAAGCCACATCGCACCTCTCCTCCTTTCCTTGGCTGGCGGTCCCCCGGGTTCCCCCCCGCCCGGGGGACCATCTTTTATGGCCCAGACGTTCTCCACTATCCCAAATTGGGGACCAGGGCTTTTCAAAGAAAGTACCATTCGCCTGCCCTGCAACCTATAACCCCACCCCCTGCCCCCCAGGATCCAGCAAGACGCGCAAACCTAAGG
>JBBIKR010000148.1:0-8385 GCA_037445395.1 Thermoflexales bacterium | reverse complement strand
CGGAACCGGAAGAGACCGTTCCGGAGGCCCCTCCTCCTGCCGAAAAACCAACACCTCCGCTGGCCGGCATCCCCGTACCGCCGTCGAAGGAAATTCCTGAGTGGCTGAGAGACATTGAATTCGCTCCGCCCGTTCAGAAAGAGCCCTCTGCTCAGCCTCCGCCGGTTGCGGCGGTGGACGTCCACGCCGGTACACCTTCTGCACCAGCAACCGTACCTCCCATCCTGGTAGAAGGGGAGGAGGAATTTCTTGTGACAACCCCGGGTGAAATCCCGGACTGGCTAAAGGAGGCACCCGAAGAGGCACCCCCTGAATTCGGCGGTTTAGTCCCGGCCGAAATCCCCGAATGGCTACGGGCGCTCCAGCCCCGGGAAGAAGTGACGGTTGAAGAGGAACCAGCGGAGACAGCGGGCTTCCTGGTCGGACTGCGAGGGCTTCTCCCTGTTGGGAAGGGCCTGGATATGCCAGCGACCGCCCAACCACCCCTACCGAGAGCCCCCAGTCCAGCAGCGGTCGCCCGGGCAGAACTTTTCCAGGGCCTTCTTTCCCGACCACTGATTACCCCACCGACGGCCGAAATCCGGGAGGCCCCCCGACAGAGCGGGTGGGTATTGACCCGTTTCCTGGTGGGGGTCATTCTCCTGGCGGCCATTCTTCTCCCGATGCTGGTTCGGCTGCCCCTCTTCGGCCCGCCGACCGCCCCGACCGCGGAGGCCCTCTTCGCCACAGTGAACCAGTTGCCGGGGAATACCCCGGTCCTGATCGCATGGGAGTACGGCCCGGCAGAGTCCGACGAGATGGACCAGGTGGCCGGCCCACTGATAGAGCACCTCCTGCGTCGGGGAGCCCGCCTGATTGTCGTGAGCACCCGCATGGAGGGGCCGGCGGCTGCGGAGGCACTGCTAGCATCCCGGCTGGCTGACCCGTCCGAACGGCCCCGGAGAATCGCCAATCTGGGCTACCTGCCGGGACAGGCGGCCGGAGTGCGGGAAATTCTCGGGAATCTGGACGGTCGGACCGAAGTCCGCACGGGCCTGCCGGCGTCTCAGGTGGAGGCGATGGCGGGGGTGCGTTCGGTGGCCGACGTGGGAATGGTGGTGGTGTTGGCCGCGCAGCCGGACGACCTGCGGGTCTGGGTGGAGCAGATTTCTGCCGCCCGCCCGAATGTGCCCATTGTCGTGGGGGTCAGCGCCCGGGCGGAACTGATGAGCACGCCGTACCTGACCGCCGGACAAATCAGGGGGATGGTGGCGGGCCTGACCGGTGGGGCGGTCTACGAGCGGCAACTGGATACCGGACGGGGGCGGGAGTACGAATACTATCTGACCTCCCTGGGAATGGCCCAGTTGGCCATCGCCGCCCTGGCGGTGATCGGTGCCCTCATTTTCCTGGTCGGAGGACGAAAACGATGACGGCAGACCTGATCGGCCTGATCGCTGGTACATTGCTGACCCTGCTGGTGCTCAGTTACATCCTGGGCGACAATCCCCTGTACCGACTGGCGCTTCACCTGCTGGTGGGGGCAACGGTGGGGTATGGAGTGGCCGTCACCACCGTGACCGTCCTCCAGGCTGTCCTGCCAGCCCTTCAGAGCAACTCCCCCGATCGCGTCAGGGCCCTGATTCCCCTCGTTCTGGGCATTCTGCTTCTGTTCAAGGGGTTCCCCCGCTGGTCGGCACTGGGCAATTTCTCCACAGCCCTCCTGGTCGGGGTCGGGGCCGCCGTGGCGATGGGCGGGGCACTGGCGGGAACCATCATCCCCCAGACCGCCGCCGTGGGTTCCCTGAACGTATGGCTGCGGGAAGGGTCCGCCGGGCTGATCAACGGGCTCATCGTGATGGTGGGGACCGTTGGCGCGCTCCTGGCGTTCGCTTTCGCCGTCCCCCGCCAGCCAGCCCTGCGACGCCTCTGGAACGGTAGCGTGGGGGTATTGGGGCAAATGGGGCGTCTCTTCCTGCTGGCGGCCTTCGGTGCCGCCTTCGGCACGGCCCTCACCGCCAGCCTGACCGTGCTGGTCGGGCGGGTTTACGCCGTTGTGATAGGAATCCAGCAAATCATCACTGCGACCGGCATGGGCGGCGGCTGATTTCCGATTACCGCCATCCCAGTCTACCAGTCTACCAGTTTACCAGTCTACCAGTCTACCAGTCTACCAGTTTACCAGTCTACCAGTTACCAGCATGTATTGGGTAGACGTGCAAACCGAAGGAGAATGGCCGCTGGACCTGGAAGTCCTGCGGCAAACCGCCGTGGCGACACTAATGCACCAGGGCGCGCCGGATGTGGAGGTGGCCATCGTCATCACCGATGACGAGAGCCTGCAGGAACTCAACCGTCGTTTCCGGGGCATAGATGCGCCCACCGATGTCCTGGCTTTTCCGAACGAAAGCCGGGGCCCCTTTGTCAGCGCCCCGGGCCTTCCGCGCTATCTGGGCGACATCGCCATTTCTTACCCCCGCGCGGCCGAGCAGGCAGCCGAAGCCGGCCATACCGTCCAGGCCGAACTCCAGTTGCTGGTCGTCCACGGAGTCCTTCACCTGCTGGGGCATGACGACCAGCAGGAGCCGGAGCGGGCCCGAATGTGGGCCGCCCAGGAAGCCATTCTGCGGACCCTGGGAGTCTCTGTCCATCTTCCCGAGGAATGAACCGCCGCTCTCGCCTCCCCCAAGCGTTTGGCCACGCCTTCTCCGGCCTCTTCCTTGCTATCCGGACCCAGCGCAATATGCCCATTCATCTGGCGATTGCTGCGGGCGTCATTGTGCTGGGAATATGGCTGAGGCTTTCCACCACTCAGTGGGCCATTCTGGCTCTGACCATCGGCTCCGTCCTGGCGGCGGAGTTGCTGAACAGCGGCCTGGAGACGGTGGTGGATATGATCAGCCCGGACTACCACCCGCTGGCCAAACAGGCCAAAGACGTAGCCGCCGGGGCTGTTCTGCTGGCCGCGATCGTCGCCGTCGTGGTGGGTTTGCTGATTCTGGGCCCTCCCCTCTGGGCCCGGCTGATCCGGTAGGCTCATGTTCCTGTATGCAGAGGGGGGTTCCTTATCTTTCCGGCCGGGGGGATGGAGGAGGGGTTTTGCGGCGGCGACCTTCGGCCCCCGCCGCAAAGCCCCTCCTTTCCCTCTCCCCGAAGTGGCGAAGGCGCCGCAATGAAAAATATATTCTATTTTGCCCCGCCAGCGAAAAGGCGAAAATATCCCAGACACAGAGGCAGTCATGAGTTCTGAAGGAATCTATTACGACCGCCTGCGACAGCGGCTGATGGCCATGCCCAAAGAGCAGCTGGTGGGCATGCTGGAGGACGCCGCGAAAAACTGGCTGGCTCACGACGGCCTGTGGTTCCTGGCCGTAGAAAGTGCATGCGGGATGGAAACCGCCATCCAGTGCGACGCCAGGGCCTGGGAACAGTTCTCGGCCATAGAGGCGCAGCGCATCATGCAGCGGCACGGTCTTCCGGCCAACGGGGGCCTGGATGTGCTGGAAGTCGCCCTGGGCTACCGCCTGTACGCCTACCTGAACGTCCAGGAGATTCGCCGCGTGGACGAGCGGACCCTGGTATTTCAGATGAACGATTGCCGGGTGCAGGCGGCGCGGAAGCGGAAAGGCCTGCCGGATTTCCCCTGCAAACCGGTTGGGCTGGTGGAGTACTCCGTCTTTGCCCGCGCGATAGACCCCCGCATCCGCACCCGCTGCATTGCCTGCCCGCCTGACCCCCATCCCGAGGATTTCTGGTGTGCCTGGGAGTTCACCATAGACCTGTAAGAGACGCGAACGTGCCAGGCACTTCAGGAGGTGCCTGGCACGTTTGCTCTCTGGACCTTTGCGGGGTCTGCTCTACCCCAGGTGGGCCAGCAGGAACTCCTCCAGCGCCCGTTTGGGACGATAACCGACCACCCGATCCACCTCCCGGCCGTCCTTAAAGAGAATCAGGGTGGGAATTCCCATAATGCCCAGCCGGGCCGGAGTGCGCGGGCTGGCGTCCACGTTCATTTTGACCACCTGCACCCGACCGTTGTAGTCCCGCGCGATTTCCTCCACAATCGGTGCGATCATCCGGCAGGGGCCGCACCATTCGGCCCAGAAATCCACCAGCGTCGGCAATGGCGATTTGAGAACATCGTTCTCAAAGGTGGCATCCGTCACTTCCTTCACGGCTCCTTCCCTCCTGCAAATATGGTGGCCGCATTATCTTCCCGACGGGCAAAATTGTCAAGTTAACGCGTTAACTGGCGATCTTGCTGAACCGGATGTACAAGAACATCCGGGTCTACCAGAATTTCTTCCAGCCGGTGCTGCGGATAGAAGAGAAAGTGCAGGTTCCTCTGGGGGATGGGAAGTACAAGGTCAAGTGGGTATATGGCCCGGCCAGTACCCCCCTGGAGCGGCTGGAAAAGAGCGGGGCGGTGGCTCCCCAGTGGCTGGAAGCATTGAAGCGTTTTCGGGATGAAACGAACCCCCTGCGATTACGGGAGGAAATCTACGATCTGATCGAGCAACTCTTTGCGCTTCCTGGAGCCGTGCCCGGAGTGACGGAAGACGTGTTTCAGACGCTGAATCTGCCCTCTGGCCTGCCCCAGGAACTCGTTACTCCGGTGACATTATCATTTGACAAATGATCTCGCTTCGGTGACATTATCATTTGACTTGACACGCACGGTTAACCCTGTGCGCGTTCAGCGGCGGAGATGGTACGGGATGTCTATGATGACCCGCTGGAAGCCCAGTCGTCGTCGCCGGTAGAGGAGCGCCGCCTTCAGCAGCCAGGCCGTCTGGTTGTGCAGCAGGTTGTGCCACCACCGCGCCGGGACGAACTCCGGCAGGATGATGACCGCCTGCTGTCCATCGTTGTGCTGACGGTCGGTCTCGTCCAGAAAGTCCAGCAATGGGCCGATGATGGAGCGGTACGGCGACGGGAGAACGACCAGCGGCACGTCGGGCCACCAGTGCTCCCACTTCCGGTGCACCTGTTCGCCACTTCCGGGTGTCAACTCCACATAGACAGCGGTCACCTCCCGGCCGATGGAACGGGCAAAGTTGACCGCGTCCACGATCCCCCGGTGGACGCCGGAGATAGGGATGACCACCCGGGGGCGCGGGGGCACTTCCAGGGGTGGCGGCAGGCCACGGGAGAGGGAGAGTTCGCGGGCCACCTCCTGATAGTGGGCCCGGACCTTCAGGAAACCGCTCACCAGCAGCGGAATGGTCAAAATGGTGATCCAGGCCCCCTCCACAAACTTGCTGACGGCGATGATGAGCAGGGCCGCGGCCGTTGCCAGCGCGCCCAGGCCGTTGAGCAGCGCCTTCGTTACCCACCCCCGGCTCCGCTCCCGCGCCCAGTGGACCACCATCCCGGCCTGCGACAGGGTGAAAGCCAGAAACACCCCGACGGCGAAGAGGGGGATGAGCGCGTGGGTATCTCCGCCGAAGAGGAGAATCAGGCCGGCAGTGGCCGCGGTCAGAAGCACAATACCGTTGGAGTAGACCAGTCGGTCTCCCAGGCCGGTCAGTTGGCGGGGGAGGAAACCATCGGCGGCCAGGATTGCCGCCAGGCGCGGAAACCCGGCAAAACTGGTGTTGGCGGCGACGGCCAGGATGAGCATGGTGCTGACCTGGACCAGAATGTAGGCGGGCCCTTCGCCCAGAACACGTCGCGCCAGAGCGGAAAGGATGGTCTCATCGGGGCGGGGAATGATGGCGAAAGCCTGGGTCAGACCGATACTGCCAGCGAAGAGCGCGGCCATCAGGACGGCCATCACGATGAGGGTCCGCCCGGCGTTGCGAGCCTCCGGTGGCTGAAAGGCCGGTACCCCGTTGCTGATGGCCTCAATTCCGGTCAGCGCGGTGCAGCCAGAGGCGAAGGTATGCAGAATCAGGAAGAGGGTCAGCGGTTCGGTGGCTGGCGGGGCCACGGCCGTCAGGTCCCCCCACCCTTCCCGCAACAGGCGCAGGGCTCCCCAGGCCAGCATGGGCAGAAAGGTGAATAGGAACAGGTAGACGGGGACCGCCATCGCGGCGCCCGTCTCCTGAAGCCCGCGCAGGTTGAGCAGGGCGATGACCAGCAGCATCAGGAGGGCCAGTTCCACCCGGTAGGGCCACAGGACGGGGAAGGCGGAAGCGATGGCTTCCACGCCCGCCGTCAGGCTGACCGCTGCCGTCAGAGTGTAGCCGACCATCAGCGCCGCCGCCGCGGTCAGGCCCGGCAGCGTCCCCAGATTCTCCTTCGCCACCGTATACGAGCCGCCGCCCGAAGGGTAGCCGTGGATGGTCTGGAAGTAGGAGAGGGCCACCAGCACCAGCAGGCCCGTGATGGCCATGCCGATGGGGAAGGCCAGAGAAAGCCCCACCGCCCCGGCGACCACCAGCCCCAGGTAGATTTCCTGGTTGGCATAAGCAACGGACGAAAGAGCATCGGGGGAGAAAGCCGCCAGCGCACGGATTTTGTTCAGCCGCCTGTGGGAGAGGTACTGAGTGGGCAAAGGAGGCCCGATCAGGATATCGCGGATTTTGTGGAGCATTTTACCCTGTAGTTACTCCGTGTCCTTTGTAGTTTTCGGATGAATCAGAGAGACGACTCGCGAGCGCGCCCGGGAGGGAGTTCAACGGCACAATCTGGCGCTCTTTCTCCGAGCGCGCTTTGACCTCCACCCCACCGGCCTCCAGACTCCGGCGGCTCACCGTCAGCCGGACCGGACAGCCGATGAGGTCGGCGTCGGCGAATTTGACCCCGGCGCTCTCGTCCCGGTCGTCGCAGAGGACAGAACCGGCCAACTGTCGGCGGACCTCCTCTGCCGCCTCCCGTACCGGTTCCTCCTTCCCCAGCACGACCAGATGGACGTCAAAGGGGGCCAGGGCCGGGGGCCAGATGAAGCCAGAGTCGTCCCGGCAGGTCTCGGCGACGGCGGCGACCCACCCCTCCGGTTCGGCCTGGCACCAGCCCACGGCCACCGGGCAGAGCGCGCTGTCGGGGTCGGCGTAGAGGTGGGGCCCGGTGGCGCGGTCGGCCCACCAGGAGGCCAGCACCGTCCCCGCCACCGCCTCCAGCGGCGCGCCGCACCGGGGGCAGGGATGCCCGGAGCGGGCCTGTGCCACGTCGTCCAGCAGAGTGACGGCGAAATCGCGCGGGTAATTGACGCCGGCCAGGTGGTATCCCTCCCGGTTGGCCCCGGCGACAAAGTTGGCTCCGGCCCGGATGGAGAGGTCGCCGACGACCAGTACCCCCTCTCCGTCCCGCGTCGGGCGGACCCGCAGGCCTGCCGGGGAGGCGTATCCGGGCACCGCGCCGGTGGCGCGGACCTCCGCCTCCGTTGCCGGGCGCAGGTCGGATACCCCCACCAGACGGCGCAGTTTGGCCTCGTTTACCTCCAGGTCGCCCCGGATGACGACGAAGACGACCTCCCCTCGCCCCTCTGGCCCCATCGCGTAGAAGACGGCCTTCAGGGTCTGCGAGGTGGGGACGCCCACATAGGCGGCGACATCGGCGATGGTGGCGCAGCCGGGGGTGGCTATCGGGCGGGCCTCCTCCAGGGGCATCGGTTCCCCAGGGGGCAGGGAGAACCGGGCCGCTTCGGCGGTGGCGGTGTCGTTGCAGGCCGGGCAGCGGAGGGCCTCCGTTTCGCCGGCGGGATGGGGAAAGAGCATCGCCGCGCCGTCCAGCGTCTCCGCCGGGAGCAGGTCCAGGCCGGTGCGGGCAAACTCCTCCCGAATGGCCTCCACGACCTCCCGGCAGAGCGCATCCCGGGCGTCGGGGTCGGTGTGGAGGACGGCCACCCGGAGCAGTTCCCGTTCCCGCCAGCGCCAGAGGCCCCAGGGCGGGTCTGCCGGTTGGCGCCGGAAGCCGTAGAGCAGGCGCGGGAGGTCCCGGTGGGAGGCAATGTGGCGGGGGAGCAGGGCATCCAGCGCCCGTTCCACAGGTATGGAGACGGGGAGGCTCATCGCCTGCCCGTCTTGCCTCTCCAGCGCGGCCGCAAGGCGCGCCCGGGCCTTTGCCAGGATGCGCTCGCCCAGGGGCAGCCAGGCGTACCGCCCCGGCTCCACGGGGGTCAGGAGCGCCGCGCGGATGGCTGTTCCCAGTCCGGGAGTCACCGCCTCGGCGGGAGGCTCCCGGAGGGTGCGGCCGAAGAGATGGGATGAGAGCATGTTTCTACTCCGTGTTCCGTTAGCGCACATCTGAAAATTCGTTCGTAGTCCGGCACGGAGTGCAGCGGCGTGCCGTTTGGGGGCGCTACTCCGCTTCGCTTCGTAGCGCACTACAAACGCCCGAAAATTCGTTCGTAGTCCGGCACGGAGCGCAGCGGAGTGCCGTTTGGGGGCGCTACTCCGCTTCGCTTCGTAGCGCACTACAAACGCCTGAAAATTCGTTCGTAGTCCGGCACGGAGCGCAGCG
>JBBIKR010000147.1:0-8477 GCA_037445395.1 Thermoflexales bacterium | reverse complement strand
CGCCCTCAGGCAGACCGGCCTGGATAGGGGCCGCGGCCGGCGCGCAGGCGCAGTCGGTCTCGGCCTCCGGCCCTGCCGGTGGATGGGCGGCAACAAACGGAACATCGGCGGAGCAGGCGCAGTCCTGTTCCGCCCGTTCGCGACCGGAATCCCAGAGGATTTGGGGGAAATTCGTGTTGTCCTTCACTGCTGGCTTGCCTCCTCCTGCCCGCTGTCATCGCGAGGCGGCGGCCGCCGAAGCAATCTCCTTGCAGAGCGGGAGATTGCTTCGCCGCCTTCGGCGGCTCGCAATGACGCGGGTGGGTGGGTAGTTTACAGATTGCAGTTCACGGGTATCGCATCTGCCAGTGGCCGTCCTGGTGCCCCACCACCCGGAAACCGGAGCGGGTGAAAAGGCAGATGGCCGGGGCATTGTCGGTGCGGGTTTCCAGCGAAACCGGCATCCCCCGGGCCGAGGCCCACTCCAGGGCGGCACCCAGAAGCGCCCGGCCCACGCCGCAGCGGCGATACGGGCCCAGCACGCCGATGCCCAGTTCCAGCGCCCCCTCGTCGGTGGGGAACAGGCGACACCAGCCCAAGACGCTTTCTCCATCCACGGCCACCAGCAGGAGATGGCAGGGACAATCGGGCCGGGCCAGCGCGTGCTCCCAGGCTGGGGTGGGCTCAAAGCGGGGCGTGCGCATCATCCCCTCGGCGCAGACGGAGTGGATGGCCGCCGTCAGGCCCCACCGGTCCACTGGCCGATAGGCCCGGATGACCACGGGCACCCGCGAAGTCCGCTCCGAAAGCATCAGGTCTCCGAAAAGAAGAATCCCCACTCCTCCAGGGCCCGCTCCATGCGGGTGGGAGTGGGGAGGCGATACTGTTTCGCCGCTTCAGCGACGCCCTGCATCAGTTGTTCAAATTCCTGCCGGTTCAATTTTCGCACCCGTTGATAGATGCGGTACAGCGCCCGGCGCAGGTCGCGGAAATCGGGCGCATAGAGTTCGTCGCAAGCCAGGGCAAGGGTGTAGTACAATCCGCACTTCCTGAGGAGTTCCATTTCCCGCCGGGCATCAAACGCCCGCCACATCAACTCGCCCAGCAGGAGATAGGTTTTGCCCTGGAGGAACCAGTAGAAGGTATGGGCGAGACGCTCCACATCGGGCGGTCCGGAATCCAGGCGGTAATCGGCGGGCACCGAATCCAGCGCAGCGTGGGCCTCCTTTTCGGCTTTCTCGTGATCGCGGATATAGTAGTAGAGCCAGGCCAGGTTCACGTGGGCATCCAGACGGCGATATGGGAAGGTCTCTCCGGCCTCTTCCATTGCCCGCCGGAGGTCCTCTTCGCTGCGACGGGCCAGTTCCTTCGGGTCGGGATCCTCAACCGAATTATACAGGGGCCGCAGCCAGGCCCACTGGCGGTAGACGCATCCCCGTTCAATCAACGCTTCCACCAGCCGGGAGCGCTCGGCGACCTCGGGGCTACCGAAAATCTCCACGGCTTCCGTGGCGTGGCGGGTTGCCTGGCGCAGGAGTTCGGCCGTGTCGTCTGGGGTATACAGGTAAGGGATGGCGCTCATCCGCCGCAGCGCTTCGGCGAGGGCGATGCTGGCGAGGCCGACCCCGCGCGGGTATCCCAGGTCGCGGAAAACGGCCAGAGCGCGGCCACAGAGGACGCGCGCCCGGTGGGGCTTATCGTCCCGCGTCAGGACCATTCCATACGTGTTGAGGGTAAAGGCAACCGGGGCGGCCGGCCCGAGGTCCACCCGCATCTCCAGCGCGTCCTCGCAGACCTGAGCGGCCTGGGCGAAGTGGCCCAGTTCCCCCAGCGCCCAGCCGAGGTTGTTCAGGGTGTTGGCGTGCTGGGCGCGCAGTGCCTGGCGTCGCAGGTCGTCCTCCTCTTCATCTTCCAGCGCGCGCCATCGGCGGGTTGCCCGCCCGTACGCCTCGGCGGCCCGGCGAAACAGCCCCATGTTCCGGTACACGTACCCCAGAACGTTGTACGTCTCCGCCAGGAGGACCTCCCGGTGCCAGCGCTCAAATTCAGAAGCGGGGTGGACCTCTTCTATGCCCCAGAGAGCGTCCCGGAGAGCCCGTTCTGCCTCCTCCAGATTCCGACCCAGATAGGTCAGATTTTCGGCCTCCAGAATCTCCAGTTGAAACCTCAACAGGCCGGCGCCCCGCAGGAGGTCCGGGCACGCCCGGCGGATCCGGCGCGCCAGTTGGACGGCCTCTTCAAACCGGGTTTGCCTCTTCAATGATTCCACACGCCGGATGCCACCGATGGCCATCTCCACCGTCGCCCGGGGCAGGCCGTCCAGAGATTCCCCTTTTCGGGTGCGCAGGAACTCCAGCATCTCGGTGTAGAGCAACCGTTCCAGGGTGTCCTCGTAGGACCAGTAGGACTCCCGCGCGTAGGACTGGTAGGTCTGGAAACCGTCCACCGGGTCCCGGCGGAGGCGGTAGAAGACCTCCTCGGCCATCAGGCGCCAGAGTTCGTCGGCCGCGCGGGCCAGGGCAACGGGATCGGCGGGAGGTTGCGGCATCCCCAGGGCAACGCCGGGAGGGGTCGGCTTTCCGGGGCGGGAGAGGTCCCGAACCTCCTTCCGCTTCTGGAGGATCCGGTCTTCGTAGTACTGAAGGATGGCATCGTAGACCCGCTTCCGCTCGGTGGGGGAGGCATCGGCAAGGACGTAGCGATTAAAGAGGGCATACATCTCGTCGTGGAGGAAGACCCGCCCATCGGCCGGGCGGGTCTTCACAAAAGAGAGGTCCCGAACAGCATCCAGCCACTTCCCTGCCGTTTCGGTGTCCCATTTCCCATCCCGCTTCAGTTCCAGTACCCGGGCCAGAAGTTCGGCGTCCATCCCTTTGGGAGTCCAGGCGAGGGCGCGGATCGCCTGATCCACTTCGCGGCCGGTCTCCATCCAGAAGCGGACCAGTTCCCGTTCCACATCCTTCCGGATCATCTCCTGCTCCTCCGGAGTGCGCCCGCGCGCTTCTTCTACCGGTTCTTTCACCTGCGGAAGGAAGGTTTCTGCCGCCAGAAGATAGTCTATCATCAGGGCGAGGAGAATCGGACGGCCGCCTGTATAATAATAGATCACCTCGCGCAGGTCGTCCGGTATCCCCTGAATCTGTTTGGCCAGGTCTTCCCGGCCGATCTCCCGGGCCCGCTCCGCCACCGCGTCAAAGTAGCGTTTGGTCTCCTCCAGGCCGAAAGGCCCCAGTTCCCATGCCTGCAACCGGTCGCCCAGGGCGGCCTCCAGGTCGTCTCTGAGGCGGGCCGGCTCCGGGCGCCCGGCGATGAGGACAACGGCGTTCCGGAGGCGCGGCAGCATATCCAGCAACCATCGCAGCGCTTCCGTCCGCTCCGGCTCCAGGCCCAGGCGACGCTGGATTTCGTCTTCCCTGTAGAGGAGCCGTTCGGCGGTATCCAGGACAAGAACCGGACGGTATCCCCGGTCGGCCAGCGCATTCAGGTCCTCCACAAAGGCCTCACCGATGCGTTCCTGGAGGATGGAGAGTTCTTTCAGCATTCCGGCCAGGTCGTATTTCCCCTTTTCCCACCGGTCGTAGGCCTCATCAAAGCGCGCGAAGGCCCCCTCCGGAGCGGGGATGGAGTGGCGGAGGGCGTAGGCCAGTCCCTCGCGGGTATGGTGAACCGTATGGTAGAGGTCCACCAGTCGGTCCGGGGGCGGCGCGATCAGGCCCTCCCGATGCCAGGAGCCCTCTGGCTGGCAGCGCCTGAGTACCGCGCGCAGCAGGCAGGTCTTCCCGATGCCGCCGCCACCGTAGATGTAAAAGACGCGTGTCCCTTCGCCGTGGAGGGCCTGCCGGATCTCCTCCAGCAGGTCCTCCCGGTTCACCACGTCGGCAGTGACCAGGGCGCCGGCGTATTCGGCCAGAAGTTCCATCGGGGCCATTTCCACCTCCCTCACTGAAGGCTGGCGATCACCTGTATCAGTCGGTCCCAGCGAGCGGGCTCATTTCTCTGGATCGCGCTCCGTAGCACCTGCCGGACGGCGGGGTCCATCCCGAAGCCGGAAGATGTCCATTTCTGCCACTGGACCAGCCGTGTGCGGACCATATCCGAGAGAATCCGCCGACACCGCTGGCGGTCCCAATCATCGGGGCTCCCATTGAACCAGGCCGCCAGCACCGGGCCCATCCGATCTTCATTTATGGAGTCAAGGAAGCAAAGCGCCCAGAAGTAGGGGCGGAGATACTCTTCCACCCCTTCCAGCAGTGCATCTGCGCACTGCTGAAGGGCCTGGTTGGGGTCTGTTGCCCATCCGTAAGCCAGGAGGGCGTTGGTGAGGGGATATCCACCGCCTGCCCGCAGAATATCGGGGGCGAGGGCGGGGTTCTCTCCCAACCTCTCAATCTGCTCGCGGGTTATCTGTTCGTCAAAAGGAGGGAGTTCCACGTTCTCCACCCGGCGCTTGAATTCCACATCGTTGAGCCGTCCCCGCGGGCGGGGCACCCGGCTCCCCAGGACCAGAAAGACGTTCTCCACCCGGCTGAGGGGGATAAGAAAGTAGCGCTCCAGGTCCTGTAGGGGGGCAACAGGCACTTTATCCAGTTCATCCACGATGATAACGATCGGGGCTGGGTGCCTCTCCTCGCACTGTTGCACCAGCCAGCAAGCGAGGTCATACATCGTGGCCCATCGGGGGAGCGGGAGCGTTAATTGCCGGAGGGCTTCTTTCAGGGTATTCCCGGCCAGGTCGGGGTCGGCGGGGTCTGGAGAAAAGAACAGGACGAGGATGCGAGAGCCGAACGTTTTCGGGAGAACGTCCCGAAGGCGATGGAGCAGCCAGGATTTACCGGAGCCCCGGGGGCCGTGGAAGGCGGTGTGGGGAGGGGTGGGGGAGATTTTTTCCAAGCGACGCTCAATTTTGCGCTGAACCAGGCGGATTTCTGCATCCCGATTCACAAAACAATCGGAATGATAGGGGGGTGGCGCGCTGTTCATAGTTCCTCCGTCACCGACGATGGGCACGCCGATCATTCGGGAAGGGGCTCATAGAGGGGAGCAGGGGGTGACCCCTGCCCGCATAAAAGCAGGGGTAAACCCTACCCACCTGGGCAGGGGTAAACCCTGCCCCTACTGCCTGTGTACCACTGGACTGCGGCCTCAAAGTCCCGTCCCTCCAGGCGACCGTAGGGGCCGACCCGCAGGATGTGCTCGGTGAACACCCGACCGACCAGGAGAAGCATCTCTCGCGGCACAGGAGGGGTCACGAAACCGACCAGGTATTCCTCGGCGGGCCGGGGGGCATCCCGGCTGGAGATGGCCTCCAGTCCATTGTACATCCCTTCGCTGGCGATGTACAGGCGGTCCTGTACGATGGCGACCAGCGAATCCCTATCCCATTGAATTATAGCCATTTTCGTGGGTTCTGTCAAGAGGGAGCGACCGTTTTGTTCCAGAAGGGGGGCCACGTCATCGGGGAGGAAAAATTTCGGGAAAATCTTCTGCTGCGTCAGTTCGTTCATGCGGGTCAGAAGGGGTTCCAGCAGCCGTACAATCCAGCGGGGATTCTGGGTATAGGCATCGGCGCCATCTATCAGGAGGTAAACGCTCTCATAGCGCAATGTCTGGAACAGCAGTTGAGCAAGGAGAAGGAAACGCCGATCGGGGGGAAGCGCGAGCGACGCTTGCGTCGCCGGTACGTGGCCGTTCCCGGAGAGAGCCCTGCAGAATGAGCGAACCGTAGCAGGAAGCGGCTCCGCGGGCAACCCCCGGGCCGTGGGATCAAAAGCCTGGGCCAGGGGCTCTAGAGAACCCGCTTCTTCCATTTGCAACAGGTAATACCGGAGAGGAGCGGGAAGCGTCTCCTCCAGCGTCTGACGGATTTGCCGGCGGAGAAGAGGGGGAAGTTCCAGGAAGCGATACGGTTGATACGCCAGTTGAAAGAGAAGCCCGGCTCCTGCTTCCTGGAGAAGGGCCCGGAAGAATTCCTTCTCATCCGGTGGCACACCTTCCTCTACCGGCCGCGGGGGGCGGAACAGGATGGGGAAAACTTCGCGCCCTTCATGCCCCACCCGGCAAGCGCGCATCAGCCGTACCCGGAACGCGGTCTTCCCTCCACCCGGGGGAGCAAACAAAAAAGAGGACCAGTCCCCCCATAGAATCTCAAATGCACCGTGGTCTATGAGGTACTCCGGGAGATGGGGGTCCGCACCGGCATCCAGGTGTTCAAAGGGATCAAATTGGAGCCCCAGTTCCTCCCTCAACCATCTTTGCTTCGGCTCTGTATAAGGAACATGGGCGATCTCCTGACTGAGGGTGAGGCCATACATGAGATACCCCTGAGATCTTCCTGGCAAGGATTCTGCGCGCAATCATAATACCCCTGCAGGTAATTACCTGCCCGCTGTCATTGCGAGGCGGCGTCAGCCGCCAAAGCAATCTCTCCGACACTCTGGAGATTGCTTCGCCGCTTTCAGCGGCTCGCAATGACCCCCCACTGCGGGGAGTTTTCTTTCTGTGAAGGTAGGTAGTTATCCCTAGAGTAAATATATTATACCGCTAATATCCTTCCAACGTTCTCTACGTTTCCTCACGATATCCTTACAATAATCTTACAGTTACCACGTTACATTCAGCCGAACTCCTTTCTCGCGGAAGGTCTCCAGATAGAGAGGGTCGCGAGGGTCCGGTTCTATCGCCTTTCGCAGTTCCGAGAGGCGGCTATACAGCACGCCCTCGTCGTAATAGTGATCGGTGGAATTGGATTGTTTCTGATACCCTCTTTGGTACAACTCGTCCAACGGGACCACCCTTCCCGCGTTCCGATACAGGTAAACGAGGAGCCGGTGAGCCCCCGCGGAGAGCGCCTCCCGGGGGATCACCCGTCCACCGGCGATCACAACTCCGGTCTCTTCATCCACAGAGAGCCGAAGGGGAACCTGACGGCGCAGCCGTTTCCACTCCGCCAGGGTGGCCGGCCTGCCGTGTTCCAGATAATGGGCCACAACAGGCCGCAAAACCTCCAGCCAGACCCTGGGGTTTTCGCCTCCGGTGCGACGCACCGTCTCCATAAAGTTGGGGGCCTCACAGAGCATCTCCGGTGCCATTTCTTTCCCCAGAGCCAGCGCCACGCGCTTCCGGGCCATCTGGAGCAGTTGAGACTCCGTCCAGGAAATCCGGAAAGGGGCAAATCGGCTCCGGTCTATCCCCGCAGCGTTGGCCAGCGGCGTATAGAGGGAAGATGGCAGGAAAACCTTATATGCGAAATCGCTCCGTTCAAATAGCGGAAGGGTGGAGAGAAAGTGCCAGAGGGAGTTCAGAAACGCTCCGACCTCCAATCTGTCTCCGAGCCACGTTTCCACTCCATCCACAAAGACCCAGACCCCCTGCAATCCCAGCCGTTTGACGCTTTTGGAGAACTCGGCCGCGACCAGCCGCCAATCGCCGGGAGGCAGGAGCGCTTCGCCCTTTTCTTCCCGGATCATGTCGGCCACGACCGAAGAGCCGGGGAGGCCTTCCAGCAAATGGGCCGCGCGCACGGTCGCATCGCCACGGAGGAACTGCTGGACAAACCAGGTCAGCATCTGGTGGGTCCACGCGGGAGCAGCCGTCCAGCCATCCGGATTCCGGGCCAGGTGATGGAGTAGAGCATCGGCGCAGAGGTCAAAGATATGGGCCACCTGCCCGGGCACCGACTGAAACCCCACGGACGGCTCCCACACCGCCGGGTTCGGCTGCCATTCCACGATGAGATGGGAGGGGGAACCATCCGGCTTCACCGCGCGGGCCATCAGCATCCGCCGGATGGCGGACTTGCCACTGCCGGGCGGGCCGAAGACGATGATGGAGGACGCTTCGGCCATCAGGGCGAACTCGGTGGGCGGGACGAAACACTCCGCCAGCCAGGGCTCGTCCTCCGCCCGCAGCGAGCCGAAAGCGCTCAATCCCCGCGCGGATAAGCGAACATCGCCCATCAGAACCTCCCTCAACGGCCCGCCAGCATCCGATTTCCCAGGCGCACCAGTTGGCGCGGCAATCCCCTGGCCTCTCGGATCAGCCAGGTGTCCGGGTCGGGAGGATAATCTGTTCCCGAAAAAATTCCCTCCAGGCTATTCACTTCGCCGTTGCTGGCCCATTCCAGCCGCCGCCGTAACATTTCCCGAAGGTCTTCCTCCGACCAGACCAGGGAAAGTGGCTCCAGAGGCCCGAGGGATCGGGCTTCGGGCGGGAGCGAATCGGGCAGGAACATCTTCAGGAAGACATTCCGGGGCGCCAGGGCCAGCGCCAGTTCCAGCAGGGACATCAGTGAGGGCAAAGGTGGAAGGGGTGGAGGGGGGACGTCCACAATCACGTAGGTAGCCTGCAGGCGGGGAGGCCGGGCACGACCCAGAAGGTCCATGAGCGCCACGAAGTCCGGTTTCCAGTCGCCAGCCGTGCATTCCTCCACCTGGCCGAGGATGTAGTCCCGCGCCCCTTCGGGGACCCCCGCCCGGCGGAGATGGGCTTCCAGATGGGGA
>JBBIKR010000146.1:0-8557 GCA_037445395.1 Thermoflexales bacterium | reverse complement strand
CTGATTCTGCAAAGCCCCTTCGGGGCTCAAAAATAGCCCGCAGGGCTTCGCTGAACCAGCCCGATGGTTCACCATCGGGCGATTCTTTGCACAAAGTCAGACGATCTAACGCAAATCTAACATATGTCCATCGTTTTTCTAACGCAATCGGGTTATCATCCCCGCAGAGCGCGCACGCGCTTCACGCATCACGTTTCAGTATCACGCATCACGGAGGATGAGTATGGACCTGAATCGGTACACGGAGAAAGCACAGGAAGCCATTTTCACGGCCCAACGTCTGGCAGGCGAGCACAACCACGGCCAGATTGAGCCGGAGCATTTACTGCTGGCCCTGGTCCGGCAGACCGACGGGGTGGTGCCCCAGGTGCTGGCGAAGATGGGCATCGCCCCGGAGACCGTCGCGCTGGCGACGGAGCGCGCGCTGCGGGAAAAGCCCAAAGTCTACGGCCCGACGCAGATCGGGCTCTCTCGCGAATTATCTCGCGCGCTGGAGGAAGCGGAAAAGGTCGCCGCCCGGATGCGGGACGAGTTCATCAGCACGGAGCATCTCCTGCTGGCCCTGCTGGGACCGCACGGAGCCGGCGCGGCGCGCATCCTGGCCGCCCACGGCGTCACCGAGGACGCCGTCCTGCGGGCCCTCACCGCCATCCGCGGCAGCCAGCGGGTCACGTCCCAGAATCCGGAGGCCACCTACCAGGCCCTGGAAAAGTACGGGCGGGACCTCACCGCGCTGGCCCGCCAGGGGAAACTGGACCCGGTCATCGGGCGGGATGAGGAAATCCGGCGGGTGATGCAGATTCTCAACCGCCGTACCAAGAACAACCCGGTCCTGGTCGGCGACGCGGGCGTCGGGAAGACGGCCATCGTGGAGGGGCTGGCCCAGCGCATCGTCCGCGGCGACGTCCCGGAGGGGCTGAAGGATAAACGCATCGTCGCGCTGGACCTGGGCGCGCTGGTCGCCGGGGCCAAGTACCGGGGCGAGTTTGAGGAGCGCCTGAAGGCCGTCCTCAAAGAAGTCACCGACGCCGAAGGGGAAATCATCCTGTTCATTGACGAGATTCATCAGGTCGTCGGCGCGGGGCGGGCCGAAGGCGCCCCGATGGACGCGGCCAACATCCTCAAGCCGATGCTGGCGCGGGGCGAACTCCACTGCATTGGCGCCACGACGCTGGACGAATATCGCAAGTACATAGAAAAGGACGCCGCGCTGGAGCGGCGCTTCCAGCCCGTCTACGTGGACGAGCCGTCGGTGGAAGACACCATCAGCATCCTGCGGGGACTGAAGGAACGGTACGAGGTCCACCACGGCGTCCGCATCCAGGACGCCGCCTGCATCGCGGCCGCCGTCCTCAGCCACCGCTACATCGCCGACCGACACCTGCCCGATAAGGCGATAGACCTGATAGATGAGGCCGCGTCCCGCCTGCGGATGGAGATAGACTCCAAACCGGCGGAACTGGACGAGGTGGACCGGCGCATCATGCAACTGGAGATTGAGCGGGAGGCGCTGAAGAAGGAGACGGACGAGGCCAGCCGGGAACGGCTGGAGAAACTGGAGAAGGAACTGGCCGACCTGCGGGAAGAGAGCCAGGCCCTGCGCGCCCGGTGGGAGCGGGAAAAGGCCGCCATCCAGGCCCTGCGGGAGACCAAAGAGCGCATTGAGCAGGTCCGCCACCAGATTGAGGAAGCCCAGCGGGCCCTGGATTACGCCCGCGCGTCCGAACTCCAGTACGGTGTGCTGATGGAACTGGAGCGCCAGCGGCAGGCACAGGAAGAGCAATTGAAGCAACTCCAGTCCGACCGGCCGCTGCTCAAGGAGGAGGTCGGGCCGGAGGACGTCGCCGAAGTGGTGGCGGAATGGACCGGCATCCCGGTGACCAAACTCCTGGAGGGGGAACTGGAGAAACTGTTGCGGATGGAAGAGGCGCTCCACCGGCGCGTCGTCGGGCAGGACGAGGCAGTGCGGGCTGTGGCCAACGCCGTCCGGCGCGCCCGTGCGGGGCTCCAGGACCCCAACCGCCCCATCGGCTCCTTCATTTTCCTGGGGCCGACGGGCGTGGGCAAGACGGAACTGGCGCGCGCCCTGGCGGAATTCCTCTTTGACACCGAAGAGGCGATGATCCGCATTGACATGAGCGAGTACCAGGAGCGGCACACCGTCTCCCGGCTCATCGGCGCGCCGCCGGGCTACGTGGGCTACGAGGAAGGCGGACAACTCACCGAAGCGGTCCGCCGTCGGCCCTACAGCGTCGTCCTGTTTGACGAGATTGAGAAGGCCCATCCGGAGGTCTTCAACACGCTCCTGCAACTCCTGGACGAGGGCCGCCTGACCGACGGGCACGGGCGGACGGTGGACTTCCGCAACACGATGGTCATTATGACCAGCAACATCGGTAGCCGCTGGATTAAGGAACTGGGGGTGGAGGCCGCCCGCGAGCGGGTCATGGAGGAACTGGACCGCACCTTCCGGCCGGAGTTTCTCAACCGGATTGACGAAATCATTCTCTTCCACAGCCTGACGCGGGAGGACCTGAAGCGGATTGTGGACATCCAGATGGAGCGGCTGCGGGGCCTGCTGGCCCAGAAGCAGATGGGGCTGGAATGGACGGACGGGTTGCGGGAGTACCTGGCCGAGGTGGGCTACGACCCGGTCTTCGGCGCGCGGCCGCTGAAGCGGGTCATCCAGCGGGAGGTACAGGACCCGCTGGCGCTGGCCATCCTGCGCGGCGAGTTCCGCGAGGGAGAGACGGTGCAGGTGGACGTCCGGGATGGCCGGGTGGTGTTCGCGAAGTAAGCGGGGTTGCGGCGGTGGCAGAGCCACCGCCGCAAACTTTTCCGGACCTGTGGTAGAATAGAGTGGCAACCATGCGGCCCATCCTATCCCTCTGACGAACGGGGAGGCTGACGATGAGGGTTCAAATCCATCGCACGGTGCTGGAACTGGTGGAGGGGGACATCACGGAGTTGGAGACCGACGCCATCGTGAATGCGGCGAACGAGTATCTGGCCCATGGGGGTGGAGTGGCAGGGGTCATCGCGCGCAAAGGCGGCCCGACGGTCCAGCGGGAAAGCGACGAATGGGTGCGTCGCCACGGCCCTGTCCCCACCGGCTCCGCCGCCATCACTTCCGGGGGGCGCCTGAAGGCCCGCTACGTCATTCACGCCGTCGGGCCGGTGTACGACGCTGGGGCCCCGGAGCGGTCGGCGCAACTGCTGGCTTCGGCGGTCCGCGCCGCACTGCGGATGGCGGACGAGCATAACCTCAAATCCATCGCCCTGCCCGCCATCAGCACCGGCATCTTCGGGTATCCGATGGGAGAGGCGGCAGAGGTCATGCTGCGGGCGGCCGTGGATTACCTGCAGGGGGAGACGGGGCTGGAACGGGTGGTTTTCTGCCTGTACGGCCAGCCGGCCTACCAGACCTTCGCCAGCACGCTGGAGCGGCTGATGGGCCCTGCGGCCCGCTGACCTTTTCTTTCCCCCCTTACCGCGCCCGCTACTACCACCTCGCGCTCAAGTTCAGGGGGAAGAAAAGGGGGTTTTGGGGCGGCGGCTTCGCCGCCGCCCCAAAACCCCCGTCATCTTTATACCAGCCCCTGCCGTACGGCGTAGACGGCGGCCTGGACGCGGTTTTTGAGCCCCAGTTTCTCCAGAATGCTGCGCACGTGGTTGCGCACCGTGTTCTCGGCGATCCCCAGTTCCTCGGCAATCTCCTCGTTGGAAAGTCCCTCCGCCAGCAGCACCAGCACTTGACGCTCCCGCTCCGAGAGGAAATCCGGCGGGGTCGTCGGCAGAGGGACCGGGGCAGCGCGGGCCACCTGGCGGAGCAGTTTCCCCGTCATCGTCCGGGAGAGGGGAACTTCCCCCTGGGCCAGCCCCCGCAGTTCCTGAAACAGCGCCTCCGGCCGCATACTCTTCACCAGATAGCCGTCGGCGCCGCAACGGATCGCCGCCAGAAAGTCCTGGTCGTCCTCCGAGACGGTGAGGACCACCACCCGAACGCCGGGCAGTTCTCGCTTGATCTGCCGGGTCGCCTCCAGGCCGTCGCAGACCGGCATCCGCAGGTCCATCAGGACCACGTCGGGGCGCAGGGCCCGAGCTTTCTCCACCCCCTCGGCCCCGTCCGACGCCTCGCCGACCACCTGGAAGTCCGGCTGAGCATCCAGCAGGCGAGCCAGCCCCTTGCGGAACAGGATGTGGTCATCCACCAGCAGGATCCGCAACGGGTTCATCCCTGCATCCTCAACCGGTACGCCAGCACCGGCTCATATCGCCCCCGCACCTGGACAACCCCCAGGGGCTCAAACGCCCACTCCCTTCCCGCTGAGGCGACAACCGCTTCGGTGACGTAGATTTCGCCGGCCGGGGCATACGTGCTGAGACGGGCCGCAATGTTGACCGCGTCGCCGATGGCATCGTACTCCGGGTGCTGAGACGACCCCAGCAGCCCCACCACAGCGGCCCCGACATGGATTCCCACCCCCATCGGCATGCGTATCATATTGGGCTTCTCCTTCCAGAGTTTCTCCAGACGTTTTAGCCCATCCTGAGCCGCCCGCAAGGCCTGGTCCACCGGCCGGTCCATCGGCAGGGGAGCGTTGAAAATGGCGGCCACCATATCCCCCACGTACTTGGTCACAATCCCACCGGCTTCCAGAACGGCATCTGTAAAGCAGGAAAGGTGATGACTGGCCGCCTCCCGCACCATTCGGGGGTCCTGTCCCTCCGTCAGTCGGACAAATCCCCGGACATCGGCGAAGAGGGCAACGACGAACCGCACATCGGTGTTGAGCAACTTCTCCCCATCCGGGGTCTCCACCAGGCGGGCGATGAGCCGGGGAGAGGCTCGTCCCTGAAGCAGAAGGGTCAACCGGGACCGCCGCCGTCGTTCATCGTGGGAACGCCAGAGGCCCGTTATCCCGGCGGTGATCAGCGTTCCTGCCAGCGGCGAGAAAGGGTCTACCCCCCGCCCCTGGCTGATACCGACCACGGTCAACAGCAGGATTCCGCCGATAATGGCCGGCAGGACGACGGCCACAAGAAACGGCGGACGAATTCGGGCGACGGCCCAGCCGGAGGAGAGAGAAGCAGCCAGGGTAATCAGGACGGTCAGGTGGAAGGGAACGGGCGCGATCACACTGCCCACCAGGAGCGCGGTCGCGGCCTGAGCCTGAACCTCCACCCCGGCCATTTCCCCCACCGGGGTCCGGTATATTTCCGCCCCATCTCCCTCCGTCATTCCAACGAAGAGAATCCGTCCTGCCAGCGCTTCCGGCAGCAGGTCCCCCTCCAGAAAGGCCCGCAGAGGATATGTCGGTATGAAGCCCGGACGCGCCGGGTAGTGAATCTGAACCCGGCCCGCCCTGTCCGGGGTCAGGGTGAAACCGGCCCACCGGAAAGAGGAACCCATCGGTGGGGGAATAGCGGCCCGGAGATAGAGAGCGGCGGCCCGCCACGCCAGCGCGGGCACCGTCTCCGCACCGGCCTGCACCCAGAGGGGGACCCGACGCAGGACCCCGTCGGGATCGGGAAGCAGGTTGATGTGCCCGATCATCCCGGCCGCGGAGGCGGGACGGAGCAGGTAAGGGAACATCACCCGGCCATCCTGAAAGGACGGCGTCCCGACGCCGATGGCCGGCCAGACGATCAACCCGTTCGGCAAAGAGGCAGTCAATGCTTCCTCAACGGATGGCGAGAGGGGGAAATCCAGCGCCACCACCCGCGCCCCGGCCTCATAGGCTCGCTGAAACAGGGTTGCGTATTGCTCGGGAGACCATTCATCGGGTCGTCCGTACTGGCGGAGGGCTTCCGCATCCACCGCGATGATGGCCACCGGCGCCCGTGTCCCTACGGGGGTATGAAACAGGTCGCCGACCTTCGCGGCCCAGTTGGGAAGGAGGTCATCATAGACCGCGAGGCTGATCAGCAGGCCTGTGAGCGTTCCGATGAGAAAGCCGACAAGGGTTCGGCGCATAAAGCAGTGCAACTATCGCATGGGTACCGCCATCAGGGGGACGGGCACAAACGTCACCACCCATATGATGATCAACAGGATTCCCAGGATGGTGCGTCCCGGCCCTAACCGGGAGGCGTCGTTCAGAGGCGGGGGATGGCGAGGACCGAAGAGAAGGCCCAGCATGGCCCAGATGACCCAGGTTGGCCAGGCCGGATTTCCCATCACCCAGAGGTACATCCCCAAAGCGACCAGCAGGCCGATGATCAGGTAGGCCAGTTTCCAGGCCCGACGGCCCAGCAGAGCGTAGGCCACATGCCCCCCGTCCAGTTGGCCAATGGGGAGCAGGTTGAGGGCCGTTACCAGCAACCCGGCCCAGGCCGCAAACGCCACCGGGCCGCCCGGGCTGACCGGCAGGGAGAGCCAGACGTCCTCCCCGGTCGCCCGGTCCGGCAGGATGCGCCCGAAGACCAGATATTTGGCCGCCAGGTACAGCAGCGAGTTCCCTTCCTGGTAGACGACGGCAGCCTGCTCCTGGGGCGGGAGGAAATCCGACGGCCGCCCCACCCGGGTGAAGAGCAGTCCCAGAAAGAGCAGGGGGACGGCGACGATGAACCCGGCCAGCGGTCCGGCGATACCGATGTCAAAGAGGGCCTTGCGGTCGCGCATGGGCGCTCGCTGGAAGATGACCGCGCCCATCGTCCCCAGAATGCTGAACGGCATAGGGACAAAATAGGGGAGGCTCACCGGCGAGCCGTACCGGCGGGCGACGAAGTAGTGGGCCAGTTCGTGGGCCAGGAGAATGGTCATCAGGGCGACGGCGAAGGGCAACCCGGAAAGCATCGCACTCAGGAGCGTTCCGCCGGGCTGAGGGGCAGCACCCGCCAGCATGACCGTCAGCAGGGTCGCCAGGAACAGAATCAGGTTCACCCAGGGACGCGGGGCCTGAGTCCGTACCACTCCCCGGACGGCGACGACCCGGTAGAGGTCTTTCTCTCTGGAGAGGAGGGCGGTATAGCCCAGCGCGGCGAACCGTTCCGAAATGCGCGCAAAGGCCCGGTCCGGGTCGTCATACAGGCGGCCGTAGAAAGCGAAAGCCGGGTCAGCCCCCGGCTGAGCCTCCACCCGCTCCACCGCCATCAGGTCTCCCAGTTGGCTCCGTAACCGGTCCAGGATCGGAGAATCTGCTGGAAACGATATGTCCATGTCTATTTGTCACCTCTCGGAGATCGGAGATAGTCAATTCGTGTTAGTCTGAAAGGACTCCCCGGCTATTGTACCATAAAACGGTTGGGAAGGGAAAAAAACCGGCAGTGGCTCATGTTCAACAAATTGAGTGCCCCTCCGAAAAACGGTAGGGCAGGCTGGAAAGCCTGCCCTACCGTTTTTCGGATAGGCACCTACCTCCGCCGCACGCGCGGGCCCTGGGGAGTATCTTCCACAACGTAGCCCATCCGGGCCAGTTCCTCCCGGATGGCGTCGGCCCGCGCCCAATCCCGCGCGCGGCGGGCCGCCTCCCGCTCCTCTACCAGTGCCACCACCTCCGAAGGCAATCGCTCCTCTGCTCCTGTCGCCGCCAGCACCTCCTCCACCACCTCCGGCGGGAGTCCCTCTGCCAGCGAGGGTATCCGTACATCCCCCAGGAGCGCCAGCGGAAACCTCTCCCCGCGTCCGAAGCGCCGCTCCTCGCCGCCCCGCCGCACCGTGACGCCCCCGCGCCCCATCACGCGCGCCTCTCCGGTGGAGAAGTCCAGCACCACCGCCGTATGCTCGTCTATCCCCAGCAATGTTGCCGATGGCGGCAGCATCTCCTCCAGAATCCGCATCCGTTCCTGGCCCATAAAGGCGTAGCGGGTATCCAGGTTGGCCCCCCCTTCCTGATTGTCCCAGTGGGTGACAACCGCCAGTTCCAGGCCATAGGGGCCCAGCAGGTCCAGCCCGCGCTGCCAGTGGGGGTCCTCGCCGACTTTGTAGATTTCGTAGACGGGGAGCGCGTGGGCGCCGACTGCGATGGCCATGGCGCTGGCGAAGGCCAGGACGGCCCCCCGCCGCTGCCGGGCGATGATGCGTGCCCAGGCGCGCGTCCCCATCAGGTGGCGGACGGCGTAGGTGGGACTGCCCGGACCGGCAAAGATGTAGTTGGCCCAAAGGAGCGGCGCGGTGAGTTGGGGATCGTCGGTGCTGAAGGGGCCGTCCCGCCGACGCGCCGGGACGACCGTCACCTGAGGATGATAGTTCTGCAGACGCTCCTGGATGAACTCCGCCAGGCGGCCCGCCACCCATGCAGAGTTGGGCTGGAAGCCAGCCGGGGTCTCCAGGACGGCGACCCGGATGGGGCCGTTCAGGCGGCGGAACAGGTACTCGTGCACTCCCCGACCCGCCGGGGCCGTCTCCCCGGAGCCGAAGAGGGCAATGAGGCCGGGGTGGATGGAGAAGGGGTCGGTCATGCCGATGCCTCGTCACTCCGTACCGGCCTGACGCCAGCGCCAGGCCGGTCTTCCGTCGGGGGAGCGGGTTGCGGGGGGGGGGGGGGGGGGGGGGGGGGCCGGGGGGCGCCGGCCGCGGGGGAGGCCAGGCGAGGGGTGGTTTGGCTGCGGGAGC
>JBBIKR010000145.1:0-8683 GCA_037445395.1 Thermoflexales bacterium | reverse complement strand
CCACGCCGGGCACCGTGTGGGCAAGTGTCTGTATAAGATAAACGGGGTTTGGCGGGGAGGCCTCCGGCCAGCGCCCCAAAACCCCTTTTTGCCACTTCCGGCCGCCGCCCAGATGGGACTCTCCACCGCCGACGGTGGAGTTCATACCAGCAGGAAGGCCAGCCCGATCATCACCGCCAGCATGATCGCCGCGATGATGGCGATCCGCTTCAGGTCGGCAACCACGTAAGGGTACTCCTCCTTCAGGTCCCGAGCGACGCGCGACGGGGCTTTCGGAGCCTGGGGGACTACAACGGGGGCCGGTGCTGCTGCCTGTTCCCCTGGCTGGACCAGTTGGGCGGCAGAAAGGCGTGGGCCGGATGTTCCGCGCCGACGGCGAGATTTCTTCCCCATAAAACTCCTCCGACGATGGTCTAAAGCCTCCCCATTATACCGCTACGGCTCCAATTCGGCAATCACCACAATCCGATGGGTGTCCACCCCGTAGGGATAGCAGGAGATGAGGGTGAGCACCGGGCTGCTGGTGGGGTACATCACGCTGACATCGGTCGGCTCCACTTTGCGGATCTGGGTCACCCGGTAGCGGTAGACCTGGCTGGCCGTGTAAACCTCCACGATGTCCTCCGGTTGCAATTCCGGCAGGTCGCGGAAGATTTCCCCGTAGATGTCGTTGTGGGCCGAAATGATGCAGTTCCCTCGCTCTCCCGGATTGGCCGAGCCGATATGATGACCGGCGCCCCGCTTCAAACTCTCCCAGTCGTCCCCTTCCACCACCGGCGCGTCCACACCGATGGCGGGAATCCGTATGCGGATGGCCTGCTCCGGCCCGGGTGTCGGCGCGGGCATAGGGGTGATGGCGCCCACCAGGTGGCGCAGGTGGGCCGGCACCGGCGCCGGTTCCGAACGGCCCTGCGCATCGGGAGGGGTATGACCGCCGGGCAACATGACGACCGGAATCAGGGGAGTCGGCGTGGGCGTGGGGGTCTGACAGGCCTGCGCCGCCCGGGCCTCCCGGTTTAACTCCTGCAGGGTGTCCAGCGTGCTCACCAGCACGGCGACCAGGCCCACCAGGGCCAGGATTTCCAGGATCAACAGCACCTGGTCTCGCACCCATCCCCAGCGGATCGGCCGGGCGGAACGGGGCTGGCGGCGCGGCGGTTCCTCATCCACCGGACGGGCCCGGAACCCTGCGCTGGCGCCTTCGTCGGCGTAGCGGAGATGTTCATCGGGAAGGGGCGGAGGTGGAACTTCCGCCTCCGGTCGCTCCGGGGCCAGCGGGTCCCGGGGAACCAGGGGGCCTCTCGCCTTCCGCAGGCGCTCCAGCCGCGCCTGCGCCTTGCGGATGCGCAGAATCTCTTCCAGTTCCTCTATAGAAAGTTCATCTACCGACCGTCGGTCCCTCATTCGTGTCCCATTCGCGTCTCATTCGTGTCATTCGTGCCATTCGTGGATCCGGATCTCCCGTTTTTCCAGTTGGGCGAAAAATGGGTCCGGCTCCAGCAGTTCCTCCGGAGCGAACACCCCCGGTTCGGCAACCTCCCGCCGGGCCAGCATGACCGCCCCAATCGCGGCCGGGATGCCGGTCAGACGGCCCATTTTGTCCACCGTGGCGTAGCGGACCGTCCGGGCTTCCCTGCCCTTCTGCCTCACCACATCCACCCGGGCGCCGGAGAACGGGACACCCCCCGCGCCGATCAGGCCCTCCAGGCGGTGAATCAGCCGGGCCGTGCGGACGATGGAGCGGTGGCTCCGGCTCAGGCCCAGCCGGACCAGCAGGGCGCCCAGGGAATTGTTCCATCGCGGGGTCAGCCCGCCCTTCAGAAAGACCGTGCGGGCCGGAATGGTTCGGGGGATGGTCAACGGTTCCGGATGGCCGCAGTGGTACACCTCCACCCGACCCAGCGGAGGCGGGAAGTCTACCCATTCCTTTCCGCTGCCCGCCGGGACCATCACCCGCTTTCCGTCGCGGAAAGTGGGCACTTCACCGGTGATGGCGTAGAAGACGTGCATCACGACGGCCAGTCCCTCCGAATCCGCCGCTCCGCCGCCCCAGTAGATGCGGATTTCGTCCACTTCATCCAGTTGAGCGGCTCCCTTCTTCGCCATCAGATTGGTAATCCCCGGCGTCCATCCCAGACCGTTGATGACGGTGATGCCAGCCGCCCTGGCCTGAGGGTCCATGCCCCGCAACTCGTCCATTGGCCCCCAGTCATCACAGATATCCACGTAGGGCACGCGGGCCTGGATGGCCGCCCGGACCAGTTTGGGGGCGAAATAGTAGAAGGGGCCGATGCAACCGACGGCGGCATCCGCGCCCTCCAGCACCCGGACCAGCATATCGGCGTCCTCGGCGTCCACGAAGACGGCCCGGGCCCGGTCCCCCAGTTCGGCAGCCATCTGCTGTGCTCGCTCCAGCCGGTAGTCGGCAATGACTACCTCGGCGTCGGAAAAGGCGATCAGGTCACGGACGACGTAACTTCCCATGTCGCCGCAACCGCCTAGGACGACGATTCTCATCGGACACCTCCTCTATCTGAAAAACCAGTGAGCGATCTCCGTTCCCCAGATCATCGTCACCCATCCCCCCACGATGAGGAATGGGCCGTAGGGAATGGGGTCCCGGAGCGACCGCAGGCGCATCAGGAGCAGAAACAGGCTGACCACTCCCCCGCTCAGAATCCCCAGCAACAGCGCCTCCAGCACCGGCGGGAAACCGGTCACCAGGCCGATGAAGGCTGCCAGTTTGACATCTCCGCCTCCCATCGCGCCAGGCCCCACCAGCCAGTTGCCCAGGAGGACGATGGCCATCAGGATCACATAAGCGACCACGCCGCCCAGCAGGGCGCTTTTCCAACCGATGTATCCGGTGAAGAACGACCCCACGATCGCCAGCGCCATGGCCGGGATGGTAACCACGTTCAGGATGAGCCGCCGTTCTATGTCGGTGACGGCGATGAGCACGAAGATGGTGGTGTAGAGCGCAAAGAAGACAAACCGAGCCGTCAGACCGTATCGCCAGTAAAGGAAGCCGAACAGGAAGGCCAGTCCCAGTTCCACCAGCGGGTGACGGATGGAAATGAGAGCACCGCAGGACGGACAGTGCTGATGGTGGACCAGGAACGCGGGTAACGAGACCCACTGGTACCAGGGGCGACGGCGGCCGCAGTATGGGCATTCCGGAAGGCGGGGACGTCGCCGGGCCGGCAGGTCGGTTCCCAAACGGTTGACCACTGCGCCAATCAGGATGCCGATTAGCAGAACGATGACCATAGCGCTCCTGCGGTCGTTTGGAATCAGGCCGTCTACGGCCGTTCTACAGGGCGGTTGCCCGCCCTGGACGGGCAAGCCGGGCGGGCAAGCCGCCCCTACAATGGTCGTGGTTTGTAGGGGCGACCCTTGCGGTCGCCCTGGGCAGGGGCAAGCCCGGGCAGGGGCAAGCCCTGCCCCTACGGCCGTTCTGCAGGCTGAAGGTAGTTGGCAACGGCCCACCCCTGCCGGGCCTCATTGGCCGGGTCCCGCACCTGCCACCAGGTGTAACCGCCGACCGTCCGGGGGCCGTTCACCACAATAAAGACCTCCCCTTCCTGCCCGATGGCCAGGCGCGGGCTGTTGACGTCCGGGTCCTGCCGCAGGCTCACCCCTGCGCCCGCCGTCCCGCTCACCCGCACGTACCGACCGATGGCAATCTCCGGCGAGGCCGTCGGAGTGGGAACGGGCGTCTCTGTCGGCGTGGGCGAGGGAGGCAGGGTGGGCATGGGCGTGGCGGTCCAGATGATGGGGGTCGGGCTGGGCCCCCCCGGCGGCCCCTGGAGGCGCCAGAGATAGAGGGCCCATAGCCCGCAGGCGATGGCGGCCAGCGCCAGCACCACCAGCGCCAGTACCCAGACATACAGTGGAATCGGAGGACGAGGGGTTTGCCGTCTGACCATAAACGTGCAGGGTGCAGGAATTACAGATGCCGCTCCAGCCAGCGCTCCAGGTCGGCCAGGACCTGGTCCCGGTGGGTGTCGTTATGGGGCTCGTGATACCCGCCCTCGTATTCTATGCGCTCCTTATCCGCGATGGGCACATTCTCAAAGAACCGACGGCTTCCCTCCGGAGGCACCAGGCGGTCGGCGCCGCCGTGGAGGATGAGCAGAGGCAACCGCCACTCCCGCGCGTGCTCGTGCGTCCAGAGCATCGCCCGGGTCATCTCCGTCCCCAGGCGGGCCGTCCCTGTGCTGTGGACCAGTGGGTCGGCCTGATATGCCGACACCACCTCCGGGTCGCGCGAGATAGAGGTCGCATCCAGGCCGGTGTTCATGGCCAGCCGCGGCCAGATACGGGAGAGGGCACGGCCCATCACCATCAGGACCGGAGAGATTCCCACCTGGGCCAGAGCAGGGCCGGAGGCGATGACCCCTTTCAGCCCCTCCGGGTAATGCAGCGCGTACTCCAGGACGATGAGGCCGCCCATGCTGTGCCCCATCAGGAATAAGGGGAGGCCCGGCTCCGTTTCGGCGACCTTCCGGACAAAGGCCCGTACGTCCTCCCGGAACTCTTCCCAGGAATTGATGTAGCCGCGCGGCCCGGGAGAGCGGCCATGCCCCCGGTGATCCAGCGCGTAGACGGCGTACCCCCTGGGCACCAGGTGGTTGACCACGTTCATGTAGCGGCCGCTGTGCTCGCCGAAGCCGTGAACGATGACCAGAACCGCCCTGGGCCCTCCTTCGGGCCGCCAGCACTGGTAGTAGAGTTGCAGACCACCGAATCCTTGAAAGGTGCCCTCAGCGTGATTCATATGAGCCTCCGGTTTGTATTCCATAGTTCGTATTTCGTAGTTCGTATTCCGTAGTCCGTGTTCCGTTCAGGGCGGTGGGGATGTGGGGGGTATCTCCGTCGGCGGGATCGGACTCTCTGTCGGCGGAGGTGTCTCCGTCGGTGGGATCGGACTCTCTGTCGGCAGAGGCGTCTCCGTCGGCGGAGTTGGACTCTCCGTCGGCGGAGGTGTCTCCGTCGGTGTCGGGCTCTCCGTGGGCGTCGGTGTCCCCGTGACGGTCCCCGTCGGCGTCGGGGTGACCGTCGGGGTCGGTGTCTGGGTGCCCGTGGGCGTGGGGGTGGGCGTCCGGGTCGCCGTCGGGAAGCGCGTGGGCGTGGGGCTGAGCGGCGGAGGATAGGCCGGCAGGTAGAGGGGTTGCCCCACCCGCAGGGTGTAATCGGTCATACAGTTGGCCCAGCGAATGGCCTCTACGGAGACCCCCAGACGGACGGAGAGGTTCCACAGCGTGTCCCCGGGCTGGACGATGTACCGGACCCATCCCGGCGGCGGGCCGCACGGTACGCGGGTCGGCGTGGCGAAGAACTGAGGGGGCAGGTAGAGGATGCGGCCCACCGTCAGGGTTTCCCCCACCAGGCAGTTGGCCTGCTGGATCAGCAGGGGTGACGTGCCGGCCCGCCAGGCCAGATTATACAGGGTATCCCCGGCCCGAACCCGGTATGGGAGCCAGCCAGCAGGAGGCGTGCAGGTGGGGTACAGCACCGACGGCGGCGTTGGTGTCGGCCCCTGGGTGGGCGACGGAACGGGAGAGGGGGGCGTCTCCACCCCGAAAGGAGTTGGGGAAAGGACCCAAACCGTCGGGATGAACGGAGTCACCCACCCGGCCGTTTCGGGCGTGGATGTCGGGGGGCGGGGAGGGGCGAGGGCCCGATCCACTGCGCTCAGCCACAGGGCGCCCAATACCAGCGCTCCCGCCAGCAGGACCAGCAGTCCGCCGGAGAGCAGCAATCGCCAACCGGATAAAGAAGTTCCGTTCATCCGTGATTCGTGATCCGTGATGCGTGATGGGGTCACTTCACCGAATCCGGCCCGGTCACCGGCAGGATGAAGTGGAACGTGCTCCCCACGCCCATCTCGCTTTCCACCCAGATGCGGCCACCGTGGGCTTCCACCAGCGCTTTGGCGATGGCCATTCCCACCCCCGTCTCCCCCAGCCCCGGGATGAGGGGTTTATCGGCCCGGTAGAAGCGCTGAAAGACGCGCGGGCGGTCCTCCGGCGCAATGCCGCCCCCCGTATCCCGTACGGAGACGTGGAGATACGGCGGGAGGCCTCTTTCCGCTTCCTCCAGGTGACCCGTCACCACAATTTCGGTCCCCGAGCGGGAGCACTGGCAGGCATTGGAGAGCAGGTGCAGCATAATCTGATAGAGGGCATCCCGGTCCGCGCGGATGGGCGGAAGTTCTAAGGCCATATCCAGGCGGACGGTCAGGTCCTGTTCCCGGAAGCGGGCCGAGAGCCCCATAATCGCTTCTTCTATGACGTTGATCAGGTCTACCGGTTCCGGAACCAGTTCAATCCGCCCGGTATCCAGTGCGGTAATCTCAATCAGGTCGTTGATGAGACTGCTCAGGCGTTCAATGTTGGCTTTGACCCGCTGGAGGAACTTGCGCTGCATCTCTCCCAGGATGCCCACCGATTCCCCCAGCAGGAGGTCAGTGTACCCCACGATGGAGGTCATCGGGGTACGGAGTTCGTTGGCCAGGGATGCCAGCATCTCCCGCCGCTCTTCCTCCGGAGAGGTCTCCGGGTGCAGGAGGACCGCATAGCCCGCCACGCCGCAGGAACTGCTCATCCGGGCCAGGCTGGCCCGAACCAGCCGCCCGTCGTGCTGGAGGGTGACCGAGGCCGTCGTCCCATCGGCGGTCTGACCGGTCATCAGTTCAACGACGGCCCGGGCCCACATCGGGTCCGGAAAGAGGGCATTCAGGGGCATTCCCAGTATCTCTTCCGACGTCCGCCCCAGGAAGTGACAGGCGATAGGGTCGGCCAGCACCACATTGCCCCGGTCGTCGGCGATGACGGTCCCGCTGCCCGCGGCCAGTTCCGGCGCAGGAGGTGGGCCGGGAACCGGTGCCTCCGCCCCGACTTTCGCCAGCGCGGCCTCCAGTTCCCCTCGCAGGCGGGAGACCTCTGCTTCCAGTTCCTGCACTTGCTGGGCCAGTTGGGTCCGTTCGGCCTCTATGGCGGCCCGTTCTTCGGCCAACTGGCGAATCTCCTCCTCGTACAGGGCGATTTGAGAGACGACAGCACTGGCCTCCTGGGCCTGTTCCTCCCGCAGGCGGAGGAGTTCGGCCAGTTCGTCGGCCCGTTTCCGATGGCGGGCAACTTCTTCCTCCAGCGATCCGACCCGGCGGGCGAATTCCTGCGCCTCCTGGCGGGCCCGCTCCAGTTCTTCCTGGAGAGTGGCCGTCCGCTCGGCCCGCTCCGCCTCCCGCTCCCGCAGCGTCATCGCCAGTTGTTCAGCCTTCCGCTCCACGGCCCTCCGGCGGCTGGCGTTCCCCAGGGCACTGCCCAGCACCGCCCCCGCCATGCGGACCACCGCCATCTCCTCGTCGGAGAGGGGGGCCACATTCTGAGGCCGCCCCAGCAGGAGCAGCCCCACCGTCTCCTCGTCGGTCATCGGGATCACCAGCAAGGAGAGGGGGTCGCGGAAGCCCAGGCGGCGCAGGATGGACGCCGTCTCTTCGCCGGAGGGTTGCTGCGGCTCCCCCATCTGGATCGCGGATGCCAGGGAGGGGTACCGGTCCAGGGGAAACACGACGGGCGCGGAGGAGGTTCCCTCTGGAAATGTCCTGATGATCCGCACGCCCGGGGTCGCACCCGTGGCAGGCAGGCCGATGGCCCCCGCCGTCGCCCCCAGGAAGCGGACCGTTTCCGGAAGCAAGGAGGAAAGCGCCGCCTCAACGTCGCGTGCGTGCTCCACCTGGCGGGCCAGTTCCAGAAGCCGGAACGGGATGGTGGGGCCAGGGGTCGGGGACGGGGCCGGAGCGAATTGCAGCGCATCCCCGAAGGCCTGAGCGGTCAGAAGGGGAAGGGCGATCAGATTGGCCAGCCGGACCGCTCCGGCCAGATAAGCAGTTACCGGCGGCAAAACGGCCTGAACCGCGTGGCCCCCGAGCCATGCCAGCATGGCCGCTGCCGCCAGCCCGCTTCCGGGTTGGGGCCAGACGAGAAACGCCAGGAAGGCCAGGAAGGCGATGAGGATGCTCCCCCATTCCCAGACCTGGGCGTGTCGGGTGGCATTGTAGGTGATGCCCTGTGCGGCCGCCGGTGCCCAGTAGAGCGCCAGGAAGATGTAGGCCAGGCTGCTACCCAGAAGAAGGGCGGCCAGCATCACCCGTCCTGCCATACGGACACGGCGCAGGATGGGCAGGAAAGACCACGCCGCCAGGATGATCAGGACCAGGTCCATCCACCGCTCCAGTGGAGGGAGCACGACCGTCGGCGAAAAGGAACCGGTGCCGGTCAATCCGCTGACGCCGATGAGTACGACACGGGTCGCCAGCATCCCAGCAGCGGCGGCGAAGTGGCGAGCATTCCCGGTCCGCCTCCACTCAACCCATCCCACAGCCAGGAAAACCTGGATGATGAAGAGGAGTGTCAGGTGGTAGTAGAGGTTTCCCGGAGGCGCGGTTACCAGATTGAGCAGTTCCCGTATGACATCCATAGCCAGCCCTCATTTTCAATTATACCACATGGTGGCCTGGGTGTACAAATCTGTAAACTCTCTATCCAGGGCTTTTCAAAGAATTTACCATTCGCCTGCTCTGCAACCCCTCACCCCACCCCCTGCCCCCAGGTTCATCAAAAACTCTGAATCATTCGTGCCCCTCTCCCACCTGCCTTCGGCGGCGGGCGAGGGGAGG
>JBBIKR010000144.1:0-8735 GCA_037445395.1 Thermoflexales bacterium | reverse complement strand
CGCACTACAAACGCCCCCGCGTTCGTAGTCCGGCACGGAGCGCAGCGGAGTGCCGCCAGCGCGACTCCGCTTCGCTCCGTCGCTTACTACCGGCCGTATTGCTGAGCGGTGCACTGGTGGCGCTGGCGTACCTCTCCCTGCCGGACCCGCTGGCCGCGCTGACCAACCTCTCCGGCCGCTCCGGCCTCCTCACCCACTCCCTTCCGGCGGTCCTCTCCCTGACCCTGCGGCTGGTCGGGCTGAACGAAATGGATGCCGGGAGGATGGCCCAGGCAGCCGCGCTGGGGGCTTTCGCGGTCGCCTTCGTCCTCCAAATGGCCCGGACGTGGGTGCGGCCCGGGGCGGTGATCCGCCATGCCTTTGACCTGATGCTCTTTCTCCTGCTTTTCACCACCCCGTGGTTCCAGCCCTGGTACATCACCTGGGCGGTGGCGCTGGCGGCCCTCTTCCCCCGCCCGGAGGCCCCGCTCCAGGCTGGCCTCTTCAGCCTGACCGTGGTCTTCTCCTACGTGGTGTACGGCTTCGTCTGGTTCTGGATTCCGCACCAGGCCAACTGGGGGAACACCCTGGGCATCAACCTGATGGCCGTGGCGACGACCTACCTCATCCCGTGGGGATATACGCTCCGGGTTCGGGCGCGGTCGGGCCGCGCCGGCCCGCGGTGAAAGCGGGCAAGAAAGGGGTATGGGGGTTCTGCGGGCGGGCTATGCCCGCCCGCAGAACCCCCATATCCTTATTTATGGGTGCGACGCTCCCCGTAGGGGATTTGCGGCACAAGCCCGCCCCGCGTGCCGTTTGCTTTTACCCGACAAGAGGGTATAATTACATCTGTATTCTAAATTTCCGGCCTCTCCGGCCGGGGCCGTCGGGCGGGACCCGTCCCGCCCGCAAACACAAGGGTGCAATGATCGGAACTTTGGCAGTGGAATCCACCACTTCCTTCCCCCCATCCTCCCACATCTGCGGGTTCTATGAGACCGAAGAGGAGCACCGGGCACTGGTGACCCCTTTCCTCCTCCAGGGCCTGGAGCGGGGCGAGCGGGTGGTCTACGTGACCGACGCCCACTCTGCCGGGACCATCCTGGGATACCTCCAGGACGCCGGGGTAGATGTGGGAACGGTCACCGCGCGCGGGCAACTGGTCTTCCGAACCGCGCAGGAGACCTACCTCCAGGGCGGCCGCTTTGACCCCGACCGGATGCTGGCCCTCCTGCGGGCGGAGACAGAGGGGGCCCTGACCGATGGCTTTACCGGCCTGCGCATCACCGGCGAGATGTCCTGGGCGCTGCGCGGAATGCCCGGCACCGAACAAATCCTGCAGTACGAAGCGCAGGTCAACGCCCTCCTCCCCGACCTCCCCTTTACCGGCCTCTGCCAGTACGACCGGCGGCAGTTCGGCCCGGAGTTTCTGCTGGACATGCTCTGGCGGCATCCCCTGGTCGCCTTCGGCGGACAGGTCTACGAAAACCACCACTACGTTCCCCTCCAGGAACTCCCGGCCTCCGAGTGCGGAGAGGCCCAGGTGCGGCGCTTGCTGGAAGACCTGGCGGAACGGACTCAGGCCGAGGACCGCATCGCCCACCTCAACGCCCTCCTGCGGGCCATCCGCAACGTGAATCAGACTATCGTCCGGGAACAGGACCCCCTTCGCCTTCTCCAGAAAGTCTGCCGGAACCTGATAGAGACCCGCGGCTACCTGACCGCCTGGTGCGTTGCGCTGGACCCGGAGGGGAATCTCATCGCGGCCGATGCGGCCGGCTTCCGGGAGGACGCGCTCCCGGCCCTGATAGAACGGTGGCAGCGCAGGGACCTCCCGGCCTGTGCCCGCCAGGCGCTGTTGAGCGACGCCATCGTGGTGACCGGCCCCGAGCAGGACATCTGCGGCGATTGTCCTATGCAGGCGGAGCGGCCGGACTGGCAGACCCTCACCCTGCGGCTGGAATACGGGGGGCAGATCCACGGAGTCCTGAGCGTCCGCAGTCCCTACCGTTTCGCCGACGTCCCGGAGGAAACAGACCTCCTCCGGGAAGTTGCCTCGGACATCGCCTTCGCGCTCCACAGCCTTGCCCTGGAGAGGGAACGGCAACGGACGGAGGAGCAGACCCGCCGTATGGCCGCCGCCTTGCCGGCCGTCGCCCGGCCGGCCCGACAAATGGCCGCCTTCCTGGACCAGGACACCCTGCTGCGGGAAGTCGTCCGTTCGGTGCATGCGGTGACCGGCGCCTACAATGCCAATATCTTCCTCCTCACCGATGCTGGGCTGGTCCTGGCGGCCGGGTACGGCGGGTACGAGGACGACCGGGCCCCCATCGGCTACCGGCTGGAACCGGGGCAGGGCATCATCGGCACCGTGGCCCAGACCGGGCGCCCGCTCCTGGTCCCGGACGTCACCCGGGACCCCCGTTACCTCCCCTACGAGCAACTTCCCCATACCCGCTCCGAACTGGCCGTGCCGTTGAAGCACGGCGAGCGAATTCTGGGCGTGCTGGACGTCCAGGCCACCACTCCGGATGCCTTTGACCTGGTCGCGCTGGAGGCGCTGAGCGCGCTGGCCGACCAGTTGGCCGTCGCCCTGGAAAACGCCCGCCTCTTCGGCGAACTTTCCCGGCGACTGCAGGAAATGAGCGCCCTCCACGACAACGCGCTCCGCCTGGCTGAGGCGGGTTCTCTGGACGAACTGCTGAAAGCCATTCTCCAGCGGGCTATGGCTCTCCTGCGCGCCCGGGGTGGCGGAATCCAGTTCTATGACCCCGTCGCCGATGAACTGGAGTGGGTTCTCGGTGAGGGGACCGGTCGCGGGAACGTGGGAGTCCGCATGCGGCCCGGGGAGGGCCTCTCCGGGCGAGCCCTTCAGGCAGGGCGTCCGCTGAAGGTGGATGATTACCGGACCTGGGAGGGACGCAATCTCCGCTTTGAGGGGCAACATCTGGGGGCGGTCGCGGCCATCCCCCTCATCTGGCGGGAAGAGATTATTGGCGTGCTGACCGTCTCCCGTGAGATGGAGCAACCGCCGTTCTCCGACGATGACCTGCGCCTGCTGACCCTCTTCGGTCAGCAGGCGGCCGCCGCCATCGCCACCGCCCGGGCCCGCCAGGCGGCGGAGCACCGGGCTCGCCAACTGGCCATCGTCAACGAAATCGGGCAGGCGCTGGCGGGCACCCTGGACCTCCCCGCCATCTACCGCATCGCGCGGGACGGGGTCCGGCGACTGGTGGATGCCCCCGTCTTCGGCATCTCCCTGTTTGATGCGGAGCGGCAGGTCATCACCGCCGCGTTCATGGCCGAAGGGGACGCGGAGTTGGACGTGGGCCAGTTCCCGCCGCTGACCTATGTGCCGGATGCTCCCTCCGGACGGAGCCGGGCCATCGCCACTGCCCGGCCGGAAATCATCCCCGACCTCAGCCCGGCCTACCAGGAGGGGCGGGCCGTCGTGGTCGGCGAAGGGCCGTATGCCCTCTCCGCCCTCTACGTCCCCATGGTCGTGGAGGGGCGGGTGGTGGGCCTCCTGGAGATGCAGAGTTACCGCCGCGCGGCATATACGACCGAAGACGCCGCGCTGCTGCAGACGGTCGCCAACCAGATCGGGCTGAGCATTCAGAACGCCCGTCTTTATCAGGAAGCCCAACAGTTGGCCGCTTTCAACGCGGAAATCGTCCGCTCTATGGGCGAAGGCATCATCATCACGGACGAAACCGGGCATATGACCTTTGTCAACCCGGCCATAGCCGCACTCCTGGGCTACGAACCGCAGGAGTTGATTGGCCAGCACCGGACAGTGGTCCTTCCGCCCGACCAGCACCGGGTCGTCCAGGCCGCGACGCGACGGCGGAGGAAGGGCCGGAGCGACCGCTACGAACTGGAACTTCTGCGGAAGGACGGGCGGCGGGTACCGGTGCTGGTCAGCGGGGTCCCCCGCTTTGATGAGACGGGCCGCTTTATGGGCTCCCTGGCCGTCTTCACCGACATCTCGGAGCGGAAGCGGGCCGAAGAGACCCTCCGGCAGTACGCGGAGCGGCTGCAGGTATTGCGGACGCTGGATGCGGCGATCCTGGCGGCCCAATCCTCCGAGGAAGTGGCCCGCGCGGCCCTGGAGCACGTCCGCCGCCTGGTCCCCTGCGACGCGGCGGGGGTGGTGGTATGGAAAGAGGCCGCTGGCGAGGGCATCGTCCTGGCGGGCCTTGCGGACGGCGGCATTCCAATTGGTGCCGGATTCCGCTTCCCGCTGGTCGGGGTGGAGAAGGAAACTGAAGCCAGCCGACGGGGCGAGGTCCTCTTCGTGCCGGATATTCAGGGGCTCCCCGCCCCTTCGCTGGCAGAGACAACTCTTCTGGCGGCAGGTGTGCGCGCCTATATGGCGGTACCCCTTCTGGCGGGTGGGGAACTGCGGGGCTGGCTGGCGGTCGCCTCCGCCACCCCGGGCGCGCTGACCGCCGAACATGTGGAGGTCCTGCGGGAGGTCGCCGTACAATTAGCCGTCGCTCTCTACCAGGCTGACCTGCGGGCCGCGCTGGCGGCCCAGGAAGCGCGCCTGGCCGCCCTGGTGGAGCGTCTGCCCGAAGGCGTCCTCCTGCTGGACGGCGAGCATCGCATTCTCCTGGCCAACCAGGCCGCACAGGAGATGTTGCCGGTTTTGAACCATGCCCGGGTGGGCGATGTTCTCACCCATCTGGCGGACCGCCCGCTCTCCTCATTGCTGATTGTCCCGACAGGAACGGCCTGGCATGAGATTGTCGTCCCTGGCCGCCCCCAGCGGGTCTTCCAGGTCGCCGCCCGGCCCATCTCCGGCGTCGGGCCCAACGGCGGGTGGGTGCTGGTCGTCCGCGAGGTCACCCAGGAGCGGTACCTGCAGGCACAACTGGAGCAGCAGGAGCGGCTGGCCGCAGTGGGGCAACTGGCCAGCGGCATCGCCCACGATTTCAACAACCTCCTCACCACCATCATCCTCTACGCCCAGATGGCGCTGGGAGACCCCCGTCTGCCGGATGACCTGGCGCAGTCCCTGAAGGTCATCATCGGCGAATCCCACCAGGCCACCCAACTGGTGCAACAGGTGCTGGATTTCAGCCGCCGCGCGCCGATGGATGCCCGTCCGATGGACCTGGTGCCGTTCCTCAAAGAGTCGGTGAAGGTGCTGGAGCGGACTATTCCGGAAAACATCCGGTTGCGGCTGGTCACGGGGGAGGGGCCGTTTGTGGTGAACGGCGATCCGGCCCGCATCCGGCAGGCGGTGGTCAATATGGTGCTCAACGCGCGGGACGCGATGCCCCAGGGCGGGGAGGTCCGCCTGGGCCTTTCCGGCTTCACCCTGGGGCCGGCGGAGGCACCGCCGGTGGCGGGGATGGGGCCGGGCGAGTGGGTCTGCCTGGAAATCGCCGATACGGGCACCGGTATCCCGCCGGACGTGCTCCCCCGCATCTTTGAGCCGTTCTTCACCACCAAGCCCCGGGGCCTGGGGACCGGACTGGGGCTGGCGCAGGTCTACGGCATCGTCCAGCAACACGGCGGGTACATCGGCGTGGAGACGGAGGTGGGGAAGGGGACGACCTTCCGGGTCTACCTGCCCGCGCTGGGACAGGCCACGCCCGGCCCGGAGGAGCGGGAGGCGGTTTCCATACCGCGCGGTCATGGGGAGACGATTCTGCTGGTGGAGGACCACGCGGCGCTGCGGGCGGCGGGGCGGGAGGTCCTGGAGCAATTGGGCTACCGGGTGCTGGAGGCGGCGGATGGCCGGCAGGCGCTGGAAATCCACGAACGGGAACGGGTGGACCTGGTCCTCACCGATGTGGTGATGCCGGGGATGGGCGGCGCGGCGCTGGTGGAGGCGTTGCGGGAGCGGAACCCCGACCTGAAGGCGGTCGCCATGACCGGCTACGGTGAGGACGAGGAGGTGAACCGCGTCCGTCGGGCGGGTGTGCAGGAGATCGTCCGCAAACCTTTTGAAGTGGAGCGCCTGGCGGAGGTGGTCCGGCGGATGCTGGAATAAACGGGGATTTTGCGGCGGCTTCGCCGCCGCAAAATCCCCGCTACAGACTCGCAAACACTCCCATTAACTGTCGCGCCGCCCGCTCCCAGGTGAACGCGGCGGCGCGCGCCTGCCCTCGCGCCGTCATCTCCCGCCGAAGCCCCTCATCCTCCAGCGCCCGCTGCATGGCCCCGGTGAGCATGTCCTCATCCTCCGGGTCCACCAGCAACGCCGCGTCCCCCGCCACCTCCGGCAGACTGGAAACCCCTGAGCAGACCACCGGCACCCCGCAGGCCATCGCCTCCAGAACCGGCAACCCGAACCCCTCGTAGAACGACGGGAAGACGAAGAGGTCCGCCCCCCGATAGAGGGCCGGCAGGTCCGCATCCTCCACAAAGCCCAGGACCCGCACCCGGTCGGGGTGGCGGGCGGCCTCCTCCAGGACCGATTCGTAGAGCCAGCCCCGGCCCCCGGCGATGACCAGCATCCGTCCGGTGTCCGGCAGGCGGGCAAAGGCGCGGATCAGCCGGACGAAGTTCTTGCGCGGCTGGAGCGTGCCCACGGAGAGAATGTAGGGCCGGTCCAGACCGTAGCGGGCGCGCAGTCGCTCCCGCTCCCCCGGCTCCATCTCCGGGCGGAAGCGGGCATCCACCCCGCTGTAGAGCACCTCCACCTTCTCCGGCGGCGTCCCCAGCAGGCGGATCAGGTCGGTGCGGGTGGCCTCCGAATCGGCCAGCACCCGGTCGGCCCGGGCCACCGACACCGGCACCACCCGCTCCAGATACCGCACCAGTTTGGGGACAAAGTGGTCCGGGTAGCGCAGGAAGGAGAGATCGTGGACGGTGAGCAGGGTGCGGGTGCGCGCCAGGGTGGGGGGAAGGACAAAATCCGGGGAGTAGAAAAGGTCCACCGGGCCTGTGAAGGTCTCCACCGGGATGGGCAGGCGGGCCCGGTGCCAGAGGCGGGCGGCCCATTCGTCGCTGATGGGCAGGAAACGGAACCGGACTGCCGGAGATGACGGAAGGGTGGCAGGGACACCCCGTCCTCCGGCGGCCGCGAAGAGGGTGTAGCGATGGCCGGCCTCCCGGGCCTCCGGTAACTGAAGCAGCGCGCCGATCAGTTCGCGGGTGTAGCGTCCGATTCCTGCCCGCTGCTGGACGGCGGCGGTGTAGTCAATGGCGATGTGCATGGCGTTTTTTGAACCACCAAGACACGAAGACACAAAGTTTTTATTATCTTCTCTTCGTGTCTTTGTGTCTTCGTGGTTTTTATGACATCGCGCTCAGGATGTCGGACGGTTTGATCATCTCGCCGTCGGCCCGGTTGACCCGCCGCACCCGTTCCCGGCCGACGACCCGCTCCACCTCCAGGGCCAGTTGCCCCAGATTCAGTTCCGGCACGATGACCCGGCGGGCGCTACGGGCCGCCAGTTCCACCACCTCCTCCGGGAAGGGCCAGATGGTCTGCAGTTTCAGGAGGCCCACCTTGCGGCCCCGCTGGCGGGCCATTTTCACCGCGTGGCGGGCCGAACGGGCCACCGCGCCATAGGCGATCACCAGCGTCCGCGCGCCCTCCACTCCGTCCTCTTCGTAGAGCAGAATGTCGGAGAGGTTGCGCTGAATCTTGCGGAAGATGCGTTCCAGCCAGGGGTTGATCTCGTCGGGCCGCTCGGTAGGGTAACCCCGCTCGTCATGGTGCAGGCCGGTGATGTGGTAACGATACCCGCGCCCGAAGGGGATCAGCGGCGGGACGTCCGAAGGAAGGTTCTCGTAGGGCTTGTACCACTCGGGCGGGACCAGCGTCTCCGCCCGCTCCACCCGCTCTATGGTGGCGGGGTCGGGGAGTTCCACCCCCTCCCGCATATGGCCGATCACTTCGTCCATCAGCAGGATGACCGGCGTCCGGTACTTCTCGGCGAAGTTGAACGCGGCCACGGTGAGGTCAAAGGTCTCCCGTACCGACGAAGGGGAGAGAGCGATGATGGGGTGGTCGCCGTGGGTGCCCCAGCGGGCCTGCATCACGTCTCCCTGAGAGGGGCTGGTGGGGCGACCGGTGGAGGGGCCCAGCCGCTGGACGTCCACGATGACGCAGGGGATTTCGGCCATTGCCGCGTAGCCGATGTTCTCCTGCATCAGGCTGAAGCCGGGGCCGGAGGTGGCGGTCATGGCTTTGGCCCCGCCCACCGCCGCACCGATGACCGCCGAGATGGAGGCGATTTCGTCCTCCATCTGGATGAAGACGCCGCCCACTTGCGGCAGGCGGCGGGCCATGTGCTCGGCGATTTCCGTGGCCGGGGTGATGGGGTACCCGGCGAAAAACGTGCATCCGGCGGCGATGGCGCCTTCCGCACAGGCTTCGTCTCCTTGCATCAGAACGGCGCTCATTCCTCCCCCTCCACCTCGGTGACGAAGATGGCGAAATCCGGGCAATGCAACTCGCACCAGCGGCAGGCGGTGCATTTCTCCGGGTAGGCCACCGTGACCCGCCCGTCCTCATTTTGCTCCAGGACCTTCATCGGACAAAAGGCGACACAAAGGCCGCACCCTTTGCACCAGTTGGGGAAAACCGTTACCTGTCCCCGGCGGCGCCGTTTCCGGCGGGGTTCGGCCGGGGGAACGGCGGCCTCGTCAGTCAGGGGCATTTCGGCATCACTCATTGGGCCTCCAGATGATGGGAGCAACCCTTGCGGTTGCCCGGGCAGGTGCAGGGCCGGGGTGACGGCACTCCGCTGCGCTCCGTGCCGGACTACGAACGCGGGGGCGTTTGTAGTGCG
>JBBIKR010000143.1:2282-8760 GCA_037445395.1 Thermoflexales bacterium | reverse complement strand
GCCCTGCGGGCATTGATGGAGGGGTAAACTGATGGGGGTCACGCGATCGGGTTAGCGTAGTTATAGTTTAACGGTTTTGGGGGGGGCATTGGGCCGCCGCCAAAACCTTTTCATCGGGGAACCGCTCGCGCCAGTTTGCGCAGCGCCGCCGCCACGTCCTCCAGCAATTCCTCCTGTCGCAGAACCCCTTTCTGGATCAGCGCCTCAATCCGATGGTTGAGCAACTGGCGGTCCCGCTCCGTCAACTCTTTGGCCGTGACGACGATGATGGGAATGGCGCGGGTGGATTCATCCGCCTTCAGGGCTTCCAGCACGGCGAACCCGTCCATCTCCGGCATCATCAGGTCCAGAATGATGATGTGGGGACGCCGCTGGTGGACCAGCAGGATGGCCTCCTGACCACTGCCGGCCTCTATCACCTCGTACCCTTCCTGACTCTCAACCATCCGGCGCAGAAGGTTGCGGTCGTCCGGCTGGTCGTCCACCACCAGCACCCGATGGCGGCCCTCCTCCCGGTCCAGACGGTCCAGCGCGGTGATCAGGTCCTGCTCCAGGATGGGCTTGACCAGGTAATCGGCCGCGCCCAGGCTCAGTCCTCGCCCTTTCTCGCCAACGATGGTGCATATGATGACCGGGATATCACGGGTTTCGGGATCGGCCTTCAGTTCCTGGATGACCTGCCAGCCGTCCTTGCCGGGCATCATCACGTCCAGGGTGATGGCAAAGGGTTGGATTCGCCGGGCCTCCTCCACCACCCGGAACGGATCGGTCAGGCCCACCACCCGATACCCCTGTTTATCCAGGTACCGGCGGAAGAGGGTGATGACCCCTTCATCATCATCCACACAGAGGACCACACGGCCGGGCGTCTCCGGAACCGGAGAAGGTACCTCCTCTGATGGGGCCTCCTCTGTCTTCGGCTCAGCCTCCGGCCGGATCTGGGGCGGCCCCTGGATGGGCAGGGTGAACGTGAACGTGGACCCTTTGCCCGGTTCGCTCTCCACCCATATCCTGCCGCCGTGGAGTTCTATAAAGGACTTGCTGATGGTCAGACCCAGGCCGGTGCCCCCGTATTTGCGGGAGGGGGAAGCATCCACCTGGGTGAAGGCTTCAAAGATATTCGGCAGCTTTTCCGGCGGAATGCCGATGCCGCTATCCGAGACGGAGATGACGACGTAATCCCCCTCCACTCTGGCCTCTACCCGGATGAACCCCTGATCGGTGAACTTGGCCGCGTTGGAGACCAGGTTCAGGAGCACCTGTCGGATCCGGCGACTATCGGCGGTGATGGTGGGCAGGTCGGCCGGGACCGACTGCTGGAGTTCTATCGGTTTGTCCTTCACCAGGGCGATCGCGGTGGACATCACGCCCCGGATAATCTCCTGCAGGTCGGTGGGCTCAAAAGCGAGTTCCATCTTGCCGGCCTCAATCTTGGAGATGTCCAGGATGTCGTTGATGAGGCCGAGCAGATGCTGACCACTGTTGAAGATGGCCTCCAGGTCCTGCCGCTGCTGATCGGTGATGGGCCCGTCAATCCCCTTGAGGATGACCCGGGAGAAACCGATAATGGAGTTCAGCGGCGTCCGCAGTTCGTGGGACATGTTGGCCAGGAACTGGGACTTGAGCCGGTCCACCTCTTTGAGCCGTTCGGCCGTCTCCACGGCCTCCTGGTAGAGGCGGGCGTTCTCCCAGGCCACGCTCAGGTTACCGGCGATGATGCGCAGGAAATCCACTTCGCCCTCGTCAATGGGCGGATGCCCGGGTTGCCGGCCCAGGGCCAGTAACCCCAGCGGCTGCCCGCGGATGACCAGGGGGGCAAGCGCCGCGTCCAGAAGGCCCCACTGGTGAGATACGCCCACCATTCGCCCATAGGCCAGGCGGGGAATGTCCCGCAGGACGGTCACATCCGGCCGGAAGAGGGCATCCACCATTGGCAGGGCCTGCTGACGGCCCATGCGCACGTCCGGGCGGGGTAGCGGGATTTCCTTCCCCGTCGGGTCCTGAAACGTGACCAGCCGCAGGGTTTCGGATTCCGGCTCCCACGCCAGCACAGATGTGGGCATCTCCAGTTGGCGGGAGATGGCCGCCGCCGCGCGGCGGAGCAGGTCGTTGGGGTCCATCGTGGTGGCGGCAACCTGAAGCACCTCGCTGATGAGGGCGCGGCGGCGGGCCTCCGCCTCCGTCTCGGCGAAGAGGCGGGCATTCTCCAGCGCCACCCCGGCCGCGCTGGCCAGCGAGGTCATCAGGAGCACGTCCGACTGGGTGAAGGCATTGGGCCGGTCGCTCTGGACGTCCAGCACGCCGACCACCCGCCCCTTGACCTCAATGGGGACGGCCAGTTCGGCGCGGGTGGCCGAAAGTTCCGGCACGGTGATGTAGCGGGGGTCGCTCAGAACATCGTTGACCAGTACCGGATGGCCGGTGCGCGCGGCATCGGTGGGGATGCCCGGCCGCTGAAGGTCCAGGGTGATACTGCGGGGCTGCAAACGGCGGTCGGAGTTGCCGATGGTCGTGGAGTCTTCCAGAACCAGATGGGTGTCCTCCACCAGGAGAATACCGACGAAGTGGTACCCAAAGCGGGATTTGGTGATCTCCACAATCTGCCGCCGCACCGCTTCCGGGTCCAGCACCGAACTGATGGCCCGACCGATCTCGTTGATGGCCTCCAGTTCCCGGGCCCGGCGGCGGGTCTCCTCCAGCAGGCGGAGGTTCTCCATCGCGATGGCAGCCTGGCCGCAGAGCGTCCACAGGTTGCGGACCAGTTTCTCCGGATAGACATAGGGGGTATCCCGTCCCACCAGGAGCACGCCCAGTATCCGCTGACCGATGGAGATCGGCACCAGGGCAAAAGAGCGCAATCGCAACACTTCCAGAAGGGTCCGTGCCTGGGCGTCCACACGCGGGTCGGCGTAGATGTCCTCTACCGTAAAAGCCTCGGTGGGCTGGATGAACCGGCTCAGGCCGAAATCGGTCAGGGGGAGACGGGTGCCATACGGATGGACCGGACGGCCGTCCACAGCCCAATGCTCCCCCATGACCACGTGCGTGGGCTCCTCCGGCGGATCCACCGTCAGGACCCGGGCCAGGTCCAGGCCGGTACGGGCAACGTACCGGACCAGTGCCCGGGCCACATCGGCAGGAGTGGTCGCCGCGCCGATGGCCTGGCCGGCCTCAAAGAGTTCGCGAGTCTCCGTCAGGGTCTGGCTGGTCTCGGCAAAGAGCCGAGCGTTCTCAATCGCCGTGGCCAACTGGTCCGCCATCGTCTGCAGGGCCGTGATGTCCTCTTCGGTGAAGGCGGCGGGCCGGTCAGACTGGATGGTCATCGCGCCGATGACCCGTCCCCGGCTGACGAGCGGAAGCGCCATTTCGGAGCGGGTATCGGGCAGGAGCGGGTTATCAAACCGGATGGCCTCCGTGCCCACGTCCAGCGCGATGCGGGCCTTTGCGTTAGCCGTGCACCAGCCGATCATGGACCTGCCGCCGACCTCCAGTTTGTGGCCGGCCGCCAGCATCTGGCGACCGGCATCGCCGGTGCCGGCCCGCAGCACGGCCCAACGACCCGTCTCATCCAGGAGGAAGATACCGACGTAGTAGAGGTCAAACCGCTGGCGGATGAGTTCAGCGGTCTGCGGGAGGAGTTCATCCAGGCTCAGGATGGACGACGCGGCCGCGGAGACCTCGGCGGCGGTGGCCAGTTGCGCGGCCCGGCGGGAGGTCTCCTCCAGCAGGCGGCGGTTCTCCAGCGCCACCGCGACCTGATCGGCGACGGTACGGATACGGCGGACATACTCCTCGGAGAGGCCCACCAGCGGGTTGGGGCTGATGAAACTCAGGTATCCCAGCGCCCGCCCAAAGATGCTCAGCCCGGCAGTGACCATCCCGCGCATGCCCATGTTGCGGGTCGTCTCCCGTACCTCGTCGGGAATATCCGCGTCGGGGTCCTCCACATCGGCATAGACCAGGACGAAGTCGGGCTCATCCAGCACCCTGCGCGCAGCCTTTCGGTCGGCGATGGGGAAGGCCTGCATGGGCGGCAGGGCGATCCAGTCCTCCCCCGCCGCGACCACCGGGTAGATGTCGCCGTGGGTGGGGATGCCGTCCGGGTCGGTGAGGGTGGCGACGGTGAGGGAGCAGGCGGTGAAGCCCAGCGGCCGGGCAACTTCGGCGGCGCCGCGCACGATTCCCTCCACCGAGGTTGCCTCGCTGATGGCCCGGGCGGCCTGATATAGGGCCTCCGTCTCGGTCAGGCTCTCCCGGACCTCTTCCAGCCGTCGGATGGCCTGCGCGGCAACGGCGGCCTGCCCGGCCAGCGCCATCAGTCTCCGTATCTCTGCCTCGCGGAATTCCCGCGGCTGGCCGTAGACAGCGTTCACATAGCCGAACCACTGACCACCCACCACCAGCGGGACGAAAACGGTGCTGCCGGCCTGGAAGCGCCGCTGATAAAGGGCACGGGCATTTTCGTCCATGCGGGGGTCGCTCCCCACATCCGAAATGACGGTAGGAACATCGGGGTAGAGGAGTCTGGCCGCAGAAGGGAAGGACCGGAGGGGATAGCGAGGGCTCACCGCCTCCGGGGGCAATTGGGTCCAGCGGGCAACCGGGATGCTCCACTCCGGCACGTCGTCCCCCACCCAGGGGCGGTTGAACAGATTCAAACTGATATTCCGGTCCGCCTCGCCGATAACGGTATATTTCCGCAATACCTCCAGGATGTCCTCGTAGGACTGGGCGGCGTTCAGTTCGGCCCCGGCCTGATAGAGCATCTCCGTTTCCGCCAGGGCCTGCTGGGTCTGTTCAAAGAGCCGGGCGTTCTCTATTGCCATGGCCACCTGGGTGGAAACCGTTTCCACCAGGGCCAGGTCATCGCCGGACCATTCCCGTTCCCGCTCCACCTCATAGAGGCCCAGCGCGCCGATCACTTCGCCGCGCATGATCAGCGGGAGGGCCAGGGCGGCCTTCGGGTGGATGCCGGTCCCGGGTGAGGAGAGAAGGTCTGCGATATTGCCCATGACGATCCGCTCTCCCCTTTCCACCACCTCCTGCATCCCCGGCCACCAGCCATCGTGGAGGGGGGAGAGGGAGGATGTGGATTGCTCGTAGGCGTATCCGAGGGGCCGCTGCCCCTCTCGCTGAGAGACGAAACGGTGCCACTCCTCCCGCAGGTAGCGGCGCTGGGCGGCTTCCAGTTCCCGCGCCCGGGCATCCACCTCCGCGAACAGCCGCGCCGTCTCTATGGCAGACGCCAGTTGTCCGGCCAGCACCTGAAAAGCGGAGATGTCTTCCGGGGTGAACCCGGGGGTCCGGCGGCTCTGCAGGAGCAGTGCTCCGACCATCCGCCCACGCGAAACCAGGGGGAAGGCGGCCTCGGCGCGGACTTCGGGGAGAAGAGGGGCCTGTTGCGGTTCCCTGCCCACATCGTAGAAGACGCGGGGCTGGCCGTGGGCGGTGCACCAGCCAACGGAGGACGGATCGCCCACTTCCACTCTGTAGCCGCGGGGGAGCATCTCCTGCCCTTCTTCGCCCGCGCTGGCCTGCAGGACCGCCCATTTGCCGTACTCATCCACCAGGAAAATCCCTGTATGGTAGAGGTTAAACCGCTCCCGAATGAGATGGACGGCAGTATTCAGCAGTTCGTCCATGTCCAGAACGGTGGACGCGGCCTGGGCGACCTCAATGGCCACCTGCATCCGGCGGGCGGCATCGGAGATGGCGCGTTCAAAGGCGGAGCGAATCTCCTCCTGCTCCCGGAGGATGAGGGCCTCCCGGGCCTCCATATAACCTTCCAGAAAGGCCACCATATACCCATCCACGGCCCGCAGCCCGGCCGGAAGATGGTCCCCCGGCAGGTGGGAGGCACAGAAGAGCCGGAGGACGGTCCCCAGATCCAGGGCGGCTGATTCCCCCAGCCCTTCTTCCATCCGCTGCCCCCCCCGCCGACGTACGGGGGCCGGGTCACCCTCCTGCAAGAAAGAAAGGAACGCCGTGGCCTCTTCCTCCGCCATCCGTCGCAGTTGGGCCGGACGGATGGTGACGCGATTGGTGAACAGGGTGGATTCCAGCGATGCCCGGAGATGTTCCACCAGTTCGGTATGATGGGCCGATAGAGATTCCGCTACCGTTTTCAGAATTTCCCGCTCCGATACGCTCATCCTCATTTCCTCCCCGAACCCGCCCGCCGGTACCTCAGGGGGTCATGGCGAGATGCCCGCAGGGCGGCGAAGCACCCCCTGGGGCGGGAGATGGCTCCGTCGGCCCGCTTCGCAGGCCTCCTCGCCATGACGGTTCGGGCGCCACACGCCCTCGCAACGACCTTCCCGAGAACGTTCCGCAGGACCGGCTCATTTCACCAGATAGACGCCGTATCCGCCGCCCCCGGCCGCGAGGATCTCTTTATCCTCCTCGGTCATCGTATCCTTCAGGCCGTGCCACTCCTCCAGCGTCCGGAATCCCAGTTCGTCCGGCCGCCAGGGCTTGA
>JBBIKR010000143.1:0-2182 GCA_037445395.1 Thermoflexales bacterium | reverse complement strand
CGGCAGTCGGCCTGGAAGTAGTAAACGTTGGGGGTATCGCCCAGAATCTCTCTGGAGTACTCCACGCAGACAGGGTCCCGGTCCGAGTAGATGACGACGGTTCCCGGCGCGACAGCAGTATGAAGATGGCCCATCGTCGGCAGTCCGGAGGCGAAATCCACGATGTACCGGTAGCCCCGCTCGTAGGTCAGCGTGTGAGCGATCTCCTGCAGGCACCAGCGTACCATGCGAACCATTTTGGGTACGAAGGGAACAAGTGATTTGATCATATCTCCCATGCGCCGGTCCACCTCAAAGTTGTGGTGGCCACCCAGGAGGTAATCGTAGATGCGGCCAGTATTGGGAACGGTGGTATCCAGAAGGGCCTTTTCGGGCATTGTTGTCCTCCTTAAGTCTTGCTTCTTGCTTCCTGCTTCCTGCCCTACTGCTTCTGGAGCGCCCGCAGCAGGGCCTGCCGCGTCTGCTCCTGCTGGGTCAGGATGCTTTCCTCCCGCCCCGCCATATATCCCTCCAACAGTGCGCCGGTGTACCGGCCGATGCTCTGGTGGAGGGCAGGCCAGGCGTCCACATCGGGGTTGGTGGTCTCCCACCCGGTCTGGCGGAGGGTCTCGGTGAGGGCGAGGATGGAGCGGGGGCCGAGCCCGGTGATGGCCAGATGGCGGCCTCGCTGCCGGGCGGCCTCCTCGTCCTCGCTGCACAGGAATGCCAGAAAGGCTTCGGTTTCTTCCTGCGCGATTTGCGCCAGTTGACGGGGCGGGAAGAGGGCCCGGTTGGAGAAGGCGTGCTCCTCCAGTGCGGCCCGCATTCGGGCGACGAGGGCCTCCCGATGGGCCTGCAGGCGCTGATACAGGTCCTGTGCACCGATTTCATTGCCCATAGAGCCTCCTTTCAACCGGTGTGATTTCGGAGATGGATAGCGTTGTGGGTCTGCGTCCGGCTCTCTTGGCACACCTCCTGGAGAATGATTTCGGGCTTTGCAGACTCTGAATCTGAACACTTACTTCTGGGGTGGAGCACCCAACCGTATCACGGTGTGGGACGTCCCCAGCACTTTGCCTAACTCCTGGGTGGTGGTCTGAAGGACGGTTTCCAGGTCGGGAGAGGCCCATACTTTGGCCGTGATCTCGCGGATGAGCCGCTCTCGCTCCGCCCGCCGCCGGGCCTCTTCGTAGGAGCGCGCGTTCTGCAGGGCGATCGCCACCTGGCTGGCGATGGCAGTAAGCAGTTCCTGGTCGTGGTGGTCGTAGGCGCGCGGAGTGGTGTAACTCTGCACCGCCATCACGCCCAGGACCTGGTCGCCGACCATCAGGGGCACCCCCAGCCAGGATTGGGCTGTCCGCCCAATCTGTTCTATACCCATCTCCTGCAGGCGGGTCGGGACGTCCTCCTCTATCAGCACTGGCTTTCGGTTCCGGATGATGTACTCAGTCAGACCGCTTGCGAACGGGCGGGAGCGATAGGGTCGCCGCTCGTTCTCCTCCACCGATAGCGGGAAATGGATCATCTGGGTCTGCGGGTCGTAGAAGGCGATGTAGAAGTTGGTGGTATCCAGCAGGCGGCTGGCACCCCGGTAGGCCTCTTCCAGGACCTGGGAGACATCCAGTTGGGCCGTGAGGGCCTGCCCCAGTTCGTTCAGGACGGCCAGTTCCTCCGCCCGCAGGCGGGCCTCTTCAAAGAGGCGGGCGTTGGCCAGGGCGTTGGCGATATAGCCCGCGATGGCCCGGGCCAGGCGGACCTCATCGTGCCCGAAGCCGCGGGCGCGGTTCATAAAGTAGAGTTCGCCGATGCTCTGATCCCGCACCCGCAGTGCCACACCGCAGAAGTTGCGGACACCCAGCCGCTCCATATACGGGAGGTAAGCCGGGATCAGGTTGGGGTCACCTGAGCCCAGATTGGAGTAGTAGGCGCCGCCCCGGGCGAAGATACTCTGCTCCATTCCAGGGGCATCCACCGGCATCTGCCACTGGTGGGCATCGGGGAGAAAATCGCCCCGGTAAAGGACGGCGAAGGCACGCAGGGCCCGGTCGTCCTCATCGTACAGGAGCAGCGCGGCACTCTCTGCTTCCATCAACGGGACCGCTTCCCGTATGACTCCCTCCAGCAAGGGCCCCAGTTCCAGAGTGGAGACGGCCAGGGCGGCGATGCGGGCCAGACCTTCCTGCTCCTCCGCCCGCTCGCGGGT
>JBBIKR010000142.1:0-9011 GCA_037445395.1 Thermoflexales bacterium | reverse complement strand
ACCAGGACCTCGAAATCCGGGTAGTCCTGCGCCAGAAGCGAGCGTAGAGCCAGGATGACCGTCTCCCCCTCATTCCGGGTGGGGACGAGAACGGAGACCCGTGGGATGGCCGAAGGGGTCGCATCCCTCCGCAGCCGTCGCAGCGCCAGCAGGTTGACCAGCGCGATGAGGAGCAGGATGCCCAGGAAGGTGACGATTCCCTGCTGGTGCTGAAGCCAGAAAGGGGTCAACGGGGACTCCTTTCCACCAGTCGCCGGAGCCACGGGCGGGCCCGCGGCGGCGTCCGCAGGTCGCGCCGGTGTTTCCAGAGGACGAGTGCGAAATTCCCCACCCAGACGGCCAGAAAGGGCGCCGGTGCCCCGGAGAGCAACAGGTAGGGCAAAAGGACAAAGATGCCGAAGAGGGCGGACCAGGCATCGGTCCGATTGACGGCGACGGCCAGGCCCAGGGCCAGCCCCAGCAGTGTCGGGCCGGCCCAGAGGGTGAGCCCGGTCCAGACGCCGAAGGTGGCCGCGATGGCCTTGCCGCCCCGGAAGCGCAGGAAGGGCGAGAAGGCGTGGCCCAGAATCGGCGCCAGGGCGACGGGCACCAGGGCCCAGCCGTCTATGCCGGCCCCGAAGCGGGCCAGCGCCACCGGCATCGCTCCCTTCAGATAGTCCAGGAGCAGGGCCGGGACTCCGGCCCGCCAGCCGCCAACCCGCCAGGCGTTGGCCGCGCCGGGGTTGCCGTCCCCGTAGCGGCGGACGTCGGCCCGGGCGACCAGCCGCCCCAGCCAGACCGAGAAGGGCAGGGAGCCGGAGAGAAAGCCCAGGGCGGTCCAGAGGAGCACCACGCCCCAGGGCGGCCCGGGCGGTGGAGCCCCCACCGGGGTCCAGTACCGTCGTATCTTCGCCATAAAGGCCGGGTCGCCCCCCAACCGCTCCGCCCGCCCGACGGTGAAGACGTACCGCCCCACGGCCCCCCGGGGATGCCAGACGGCGACCCGGTATGAGCCGTCGGCGGGAAGGACGACCGTCCGCTCCTGCCGCTCCCAGTAGGAGGTGCCGGTGAAAGGCTCAAAGAAGGTGGACGGCGTCCCCTCCGGGGGCGGAATCACCTCCACTCCCTCCCCCTCCGCCAGGGAGACGGTCGCTGGCAGGACATCCCTTCCCTCCGGCAGGCCCGGGCCGATCAGGGCCATCGTCGGGGCGAAGTTCTCCTGGCCGGGAATCTGGGGGATGACGATGGAAAGGTAGGCCCCCCGTCCGGCCCCTCCGTCAAAGGCGAAGACGTCCACGTCCGATGGGGAATCCAGGGTGGCGTAGACGGCGGTGGAGACGGTCGGATCGGCGATGCGCCAGGGCCGGTCGGGCGGGATGTCCTCTTCTTCAAAGAAGGGCTGATGGGCCAGCACGGGCGCGGCGAAGAGGGCCAGCAGGGCAACCGTGAGCAGCGCGGTTCCGATGGAGATGTTTCGGGTGCGGGAGCGCGGTCGGCTCATTCTATCCCCACCCAGATGCGGCCGTTTTCATGAGGACCACCACCTCGTAGTCGGCGGCGATCAGTTCCAGGGCCAGCGCCCGGCCGATGGGGCCGGTCCCGCCGGTAATGATGACCCGTCTCATCAGGTCTCCTTTCATCTTTCCGGTGATGGTCACCCGATATGACGCTCCAGCCAGCCGGTCAGCGGCGCGCCGTCCGGGCCCAGGTACCGTTCTATCCCCTTCCGGTACGCCTCCAGGAACAGCCTCACCCACCCCTCGGGCAACGAGAACCCATCCCGCAGGCCTTTCAGCCAGTCCACGTAGGCATCGGCCAGCGCCATATCCCCCAGCATCAGCGCGGCCCGGATGTGGGCGAGGGTGTAGTCCGATAGCCAGTCGGGGAGGTCGCGGGTGAGGGGCTGGGTGGGGAGAAGGGCAAAGACGCGCGCCCGGATGAACGGTTCCTGGTCCACATACCGGATTTGGGCCTGCCGATACGCGTCCGGTATCGGGGCAGGGGGTGGGGGGAGGGGTGGGCGGACGGCCCACTCCTCCAGGCGCGCCGGGGCTTCCTCTATTCGCTCGCCCAGAAAGTGGCCGCGGATACGGCTCTGGAGGGCGGGGACCTGGTTGAAGGCGCGCCCGCCGAACGCCAGCGGGACGCCCATATCCTCCAGAAGGGTTCCCAGCGCCTGAATTCCCACCACGGGAGGGAGATGGCAGGTCGTTGCGATAACCCAGCGGGGGGCGGCCCGGCGCACAGCGGCCTGCGTCTCTTCTACCGGCAGGTCGGCCCCCAAATACAGAACCCTCCAGCTGGCCCGCCGCAGCAGGTAGGTCAGCAGCAGTGGGCTGAAGGCATGGTGCTCCCCTGGTGGGCAGACGACCAGGACGAGGTCCGGGCGGGAAGGGGGCGGGAGGGTGGAGAGCAGAGCCTGAACCCGGCGCGCGGCCAGGTACGATGCGAAGTGCTCCTGATGGACGGTGGCATCGCCCCGATACCAGGCCTCGCCGATCCAGAAGAGCCCTTCCCGCAGGACCTCCGTGCAGACCACTTCCGGAGGAAACATTGCCAGAGCCTGTCCGAAGGCGGCGTCGGCGGCGGACTCGTCAAAGGCCAGGCACGCGGCGACCCAGGCATCCCGCCAGCGTTCCAGCGCTTCCTGCTCCGTGGGGGAATACTCTACCGGTCTTCGGGGGTACCTCGCCAGTGGGTCCTGCCCGGCTTCCTCCAGCGAGCGCCAGAGTGCGACGGCCTGCCCGATGGTCATCCCTTCGGACTGGCGGGCGGCCAGCCAGCGGACCGTCTCTATGTCCCGCCGGGAATAGAGACGACGGCCGGAGGGGGTGCGCCGGGGGCAGGGAAGCCCGTAGCGGCGCTCCCAGGTGCGCAGCGTCGGAGCGGCCACCCCGGTCTCCTGAACCACAGCCTTCAGATTGAATACCGGCGTTTTTTCCTCAGCCATCGTTACCTCCCAGGTTTAGTATACCATATTCCCGCATTTTGTCAAGTAGTGAAAAGGTTTTGCCTAATAAATGCATACGTTTGGGGGTCTATCCACTTTGAGGCGTGACCGCCCACAGGCCGAATCCACAAAATCCCCCTCTTCTGGTATAATTACGGCGACACCGTAACAGCCCGTATCCGGGACGGTTCATTTTCCACCGGTGGGGTGGTTCGGAATCGGAAATCATTTTCTGGAGGTTCGGAACCGATGCAACTGCACGCCCGTGAAATCCTCTACTACACCCGGTACTTCATAGATGTTCGCCTGCGGGGGCGAAGACGTCCCCTCGTCGGCGGGATCAACATCACCTCCTTCTGCAACCTGCGGTGCGCGCATTGCCCCTACGCGGCAGACCTGTTCCCCCGCCAGCACCTCTCCCGCGCGCAACTGGAGCAGATGTTCCAGACGTTTCTGGACCACGGGATTCGGATTCTGTTCCTGCAGGGGGGCGAGCCGACCCTCTGGCACGACGGTGACTACCGTTTCAACGACCTGGTCCGCGACGCGAAGAAGCGGTTTTTCCGCGTCGCCTGCGTGACCAACGGCATCCTGCCCATAGATAACCCCTGTGACCTGGTCTGGGTCAGCGTGGACGGCTCTCCCCCGGTCCACGACCTGGTGCGCGGGGAGGGCAGTTACGAAGCGCTGCGGGCGAACGTCGTCGCCAGCCCCCATCCCAACATCTACGCTAACGTCACCCTTTCCCATCTCAACGTCCACGATCTGGAGAACTGTGTGGAGAGCATTGTCCGGGATATGCCCAACATCCGGGGCATATCGGTCAATTTCCAGATTCCCTACCCGGAGGTGGAGAAGTACAGCCTTTCCTATGAGCAGCGGGCGGAGGTGGTGAAGCGGGTCGCCGCGCTGAAACGGCGGGGCTACCCCATCCTGAACTCCGTTCCGGCCATGCGCCTGATGCTCCGGCCGGGCTGGAACCGGACCCACTGGATGATCGTCCTGGGCCATCCCCAGGGGGTCATTGTGGAAGGCTGCGGTGCCCGCTATGTGGACCCGCAAATCTGCCAGATGTGCGGCTACGGCGTGATGGCCGAAGTCCAGTCCATCTGGCAGGGAAACCCGGTCTCCATCTGGGAGGCGTTCCGCCTCTTCCGCATCGTCACTGCGTAGGAGGAACCCATGCCGACGATGGAAGAAGTCCACCGGGCCTACCGGCACCGCCTGGAGAAGATTCCGCCCGACTCCTGGCGCGCCTTCTACGAAATCATGGTCGTCCGCTTCATCATCGTCACCGCCCTGCTCCCCTTCTGGCTGGGCACCGTCCTCGCCTTCTACCAGCACGGGACGGTCAACTGGCCCGTCTTTGCAGTCAGTTCTCTGACCGTCTTCCTGATTATGGCCGCGACCAACGCCGGTAACACGTACTTTGACTACGAGACCGACAGCAAAAACTTTGAGTTCAGCGCCTATTCCGGCGGTATCCGGGTGCTGGTAGAGGGCAAAATCACCGACCGGCAGCGGGCATTGTGGTTCGCCTTCGGACTGCTAATCGCCGCGCTCCCACTGGGGCTTTCCCTCCGGTTTGTCTTCGGCACCGGCCCCTGGACGATTCCGCTGGGACTGTTCGGCGCCCTGTGCGGCTGGTTCTACACCGCCAGACCGGTGAAACTGGTCTATCGGGGGCTGGGGGAACTGGCGATCGCCCTCTGTTGCGGCGCCCTGACGGTCGTCAGCGGCTATTACCTGCAGGCCAGCGTCTTTGACCGCGCCCTCATCCCCCTTTCGGTGGCGCTGGCCGGTTCTATTCTGAACGTCATCCTCATCAACGAGTTCGCCGACCGCCGGACGGACGCCCTTTCCGGCAAACGGACTCTGCTGGTCCGGCTGGGCCCGGAAAAGGCCGCCCGCCTCTACCGGGCCAATCAGGTCTGGTCGCTGGCCGCGGCGGCGCTGGCACCTCTCTTCGGCGTTCCCTGGTACGCCGCCCTGCTGGCGCTGGCGATGGCCACTCCGGTCGCCTGGCGGAACCGCCGCCGTACCCTGGAGCGAGCCTACGAGGGCGACGGGATCAACGACCTGACCCTGGACACCTTCGCCGTCCACCTCTTCCTGGAGGTCGGCTTCCTGGTCCCTGTTCTCGTCGCAGGGCTCCTTCGCTGGGTCATTTGACCGCCTGCACGCACTCTCACTCACAGGAGGGAACATGCTTCACCGAGACTACCGTGAAGTCCCGGCCGAACCGGCCGGAGAAGGTATCACCATCCGCTGGGTCGTCGGCCGGCCCGAGGGCGCGCCCAACTTCGCCATGCGGGTCATAGAGTTCGCCCCGGGGGCCGTTTTCACCCCCCACCAGCACCCCTACGAGCACGAAATCTTCGTCCTGGAAGGGGAAGGGGTCGCCGAAGGACCCGACGGCGAACACCCCATGCGGCCCGGCGTCGCCCTCTACATCCCCCCGAACGAGCGCCACGGCTACCGCAACACCGGCCCGGGCCCCCTGCGCTTCATCTGCGTCATCCCCCACCCGGAGGCGTCCTGAATGGCCGTTCCCGACCTGACCTTCCTGCACGCGCCCAGCCTCTACGACTTCCGGAAGCGGGCGACCCTCTGGGGCCCCATCTCCGACGTCGTCCCGTCCACGCCCGTCTACGATATGTACCCCATCGGCTTCGCCATCCTCTGCGACTACCTGGAGCGCCACGGCTTCCGCACCCGCATCGTCAATCTGGCCGTGCGGATGGTCCGCTCCGAAAAGTTTGACGCCGAGCGGTACATCGCGCGCCTCTCCTCCCGCGCCTTCGGCATAGACCTGCACTGGCTCCCCCACGCGCAGGGCGCGCTGGAAATCGCCCGCATCGCCCGGGAGCACCACCCCGGAACGCCCATCATCTTCGGGGGCTTCTCCGCCACCTACTACCACGAAGAACTCATCCGCTACCCCCAGGTGGACTACGTCGTGCGCGGCGATTCCACCGAGGAGCCCCTGCGGATGCTCCTGGAATGTCTGCAGGACGGCCGCGAACCGGTGGATGTCCCCAACCTGACCTGGAAGGACGCCCACGGGGAGGTCCACGTCAACCCCCAGACCTACCTTCCTGCCGACCTGAGCCACATCCGGCCGGGCTTTCTGCAGATGGTCCGGTCAGTTATCCGGGACGGGATGGACATCGTCTCCTACGCGCCCTTTGAGCACTGGCTGGATTACCCCATCATGGCAGTGCTGACGGTGCGGGGCTGTACCCAGCACTGTGCCGTCTGCGGGGGGTGCGTCGAGGGGCACGTCCGCATGTCCGGACGGGAGCGTCCTGCCTTCCGCGACCCGGAGGACCTGGCGCGGGACGTTCGGGAGGCCCGTCGCCTGACCCGGGGGCCCATCTTCATCCTGGGGGAACTCCGCCTGGCCGGGATGGACTACGCCCGCCGCTTCCTGCGCGCCGTCCAGGGCGTTCCCGGCCCCTTCATGCTGGAGTTCTTCTGGCCCGTCCCCCGCGACTACGCGGAAGAACTGGCCGCCGCCCTGCCCGACTTTATCGTGGAATTCTCCCCCGACTCCCACGACCCGACCGTCCGCAAGGCCCTGGGCAAAGGCTACTCCAACGACGGCATCGTGGAGACGGTGAAAAACTGCCTGGCTGTCGGCGGCCGTCGCTTTGACCTGTTCTTTATGATCGGCCTGCCGAAGCAGACGGCGGCCTCGGCCCTGGAGACGGTGGACTTCTGCGAGCACATCCTGCGGGAGGTCAACGGCGACCGGCGCTTTATCCCCTTCATCGCCCCGTTGGCCCCGTTTCTGGACCCGGGGAGCCCGGCCTTTGAGCACCCGGACCGCTTCGGCTACCGCCTCTTCTGCCGGACCCTGGAGGACCACCGCCGGGCCCTGCTGGCCCCCACCTGGAAGCACATCCTCTCCTACGAGACGGTCTGGATGGACCGGGACACCATCGCCGCCACCACCTACGAGGCAGGCCGACGGATGAACGCTCTGAAGGCCCGCTACGGGATCATCTCCCGGGAAAAGGCCGAGGAGACGGAGGAGCGCATCCGGCAGGCCACCTCGCTGATGGCCCATATAGACCGTCTGTTGGCGACGTCTTCGCCGGAAGAAGTGGAGCGGGAGATGTTGCGCCTGAAACCCCAGATTGACCGCGCCAACACGTCCACCGTGTGCGATAAAGAAGAACTGGACGTCCCGGTGGGGCGCGTGCCCTTCAACGTGGGTGAACTGACGAAGGTCGGCGTCCGCGAAGTGTGGCGGATGCTGACGGGGGACGGTCGGCGCAGACAGTAGTCCGGGGTCTGTGGCCAATGGTCCGTAGTCATCTGGAAATCCGCCCCGCCGTCCCGGCCGATGAGGCCGCCATCCGGCGGTTGCTGGCCCGAAGCGCCCGCCCCTGCGTCCGCTCCTGGTGGTGGGAGGAGTACCTGGGGGTGGAGACCTTCCTGCTGGCTTTTGCCGACGACTGGCTTGTCGGCGCGCTGCTGGCCCTGCCCGACGACGGCCCGGTGGCCTGGGTCCGGCTCGGCGTGCTGGTTCCCGAAATCCCCGCCGGCCTCTGGCTGGACGCCACCCTCCCCCGCCTGGAGGTTCCGCTGCGGGCGCTGAACGCCCGCATGCTGGCCTGGACCGACGTGGGCGGCTGGCTGGGGGAGGCCCTGCGCGCCCGGGGATTTTCTCCCCTCGCCCGCCTGGTCTCGCTGGTGAAGGATGACCGGCGTCTGCCCCCGGAGCCGCCGGGCCCTCCCTGTTCCGTCCGCCCGGCCACGACGGGGGACGTCCCCGCGCTGGCGGCCCTGGACCACCGGGCCTTCCCGCCGCCGTGGTGGTTCAGCGCGGCCACGCTGGAGCGCATCCGGCGGGAGGCGGCCTGCTTCCTGGTGGCGGAGCGGGACGGCCTGCTCATCGGCTACGTGGAGGCCCGTCCGGCCGACCATGGCGCCCACATCGGTCGCCTGGCGGTTGCCCCGGCGTTCCAGCGGCAGGGGGTGGGGGCTTTTCTGCTCCGGACGGTGTTGATGCGGCTCTGGGAGAAGGGGGTGGAGGGGGTGACGCTGAATACCCAGGAGGACAACCGCTCCTCCCGGCGCCTCTACGAACGGTTCGGTTTCCGGCCCGTCGGCCCCCGTATCGTCGCCTGGTGGCGAGACCTCTGAAGTCGGACAACTGCTTGCAGTTGTCCTACAGGGCCTCGTCGCAGACTTCCCGGTACCCGCAGGCGGCGCAGCGGCGCGGGTCCTGGTGACGGCGCGGCGCATCCCCTGCCGCCAGGTCATCCCGCATCGCTTCCAGAATCCCTATCAGTTGCCCCTCCAGTTCCCGCGTGTACGGAATCCGGAACGTGCGGTCGGCGTAGCGGAGGATGCCGTAGGGCGGGCGTCGGCCGGAGGTTTCGGCGATCAGGAGGCAGTAGGCGGCCAGTTGGAGGACATGGGAGGTGTACGGGCGGGCCGGCGCGCGGGCGGATTTGACCTCCACCGGGATCAGGTCCGCGCCGTCGGCCACGACGTAGTCCGGGCGCCCGGTCAGCCCGTAGCGGCGGGAGAAGAGGGGGCGGTCCAGGCGCCGCCATGACCCTACGTCGGCGGCGACCACCCGTCCGGCGGGCAGTCCGGAGCGGGCCCGCAGACGTCGGGCCAGCCAGAGGAGGACCGCCCCGGCCAGGAGCAGGAGGAGAACCAGCGCGACCATCACCGCCCCAGGAGGGCCAGAATCGCCAGAAGGAGGGCCAGCGCCAGCAGTGCCCAGGCCAGGCGGAAGAGGATGACCGCGGCGCGCACCCGCCGCCCGTGCTGGCGGTGCGCGCTCTCCCCGGCGTCCATCTCCTCCCGGTGAGCGGAGGGCATCCCCTCCACCGCTCCCAGCCACCAGGCGCGGGCGCAGAAGATGTACTGCCCAATCTCGCTGGCCCGGATGATGCGGTCTGTCGTCTCTTTCATGCCTCACCCCTCCCCCTGCCCGGAGGGAGAGATATAGGGGTTTGGGGGCGGCCGGCCAGCCCCCGCCCCCAAAACCCCAAAATGCGAACCCGGGGAAAGCAAACCCCGCCCCGCCCGCGGGGAGGCCGGGGCGGCGGGCGGGGGG
>JBBIKR010000141.1:0-9053 GCA_037445395.1 Thermoflexales bacterium | reverse complement strand
ATCATCGCCGAGAAGGGCACCAATCGCAGCGCCTTCCTGCGCGGCCAGGTGGACAAGTACACCTGGGTGGACATCGGCAGCAGTTTCATCCTCTCCGACCTGCTGGTGGCACTGTTGTCGGTGCAGTTAGACCGGATGGAAGAGATCACCGCGCGCCGGGTCGCTATATGGGAACGGTTCCAGCGGGAACTCCAGGACCTGGAGGACGCCGAGTTGATCGTGCGGATGCGGGTCCGGCCGCCCGCCCGGATCAACGGCCATATCTTCGCCTTCCGGACGGTCAACCCGGATTGGCGCGACCCGGTGCTGGGGGAGTTGCGCCGTCGGGGGATTGAGGCGACGTTCCACTATGTCCCGCTCCACTCCGCGCCCTTCGCCCGCAACCACCTCGCCAACGGCCGGGAACTCCCCGTCACCGACCTGGTCAGCCGGTCCCTCATCCGCCTGCCCATCTTCCCGGACCTGACGGAGGCCGAGCAAACGTACATCATAGAAAGCGTCCACGATGTTTTCCAGGAGGTTGTCAAATGAGAGCAGACGCCCGACCCGTGCAACTCAGCCTGGTACTGGCCTGCTACAACGAGGAGCCGCATATAGAAGATAGCGTCGCCCAGATTGTGGAGGTGCTGGACGGGTCGCCCTGGTCCTACGAGATCATCTTCGTGGACGATTGCAGTCGGGACCGGACGCGGGAACGGATAGACCGGATCATCGCCCGCTACCCCGACCACCGGATGCGGCGCATCTTCCATGAGAAGAACGTCGGCCGGGGCGGGACCGTCACCGACGGGATGCGGGCCGGAGAGGGCGACATCGTCGGATTCATTGACATTGACCTGGAAGTCCACGCCCGCTACATCCCGTCCTGCGTCCGTGCCATAGAGAAGGGCGCGGACGTGGCGACCGGCCTGCGTACCTACCGCTTCTACTGGCATTCGGTGGACCGCTACCTGATGAGCCGTGGCTACATCTGGCTCGTCCAGCGGGTGCTGGGCGTCCCTCTCCACGATACCGAGACCGGCTTCAAGTTCTTCCGCAAGAGCCGTATCCTGCCCATCTTTGATGAGATAGAGGACCCCCGCTGGTTCTGGGATACTGAGGTGATGGTGCGTGCTTACCTGCGCGGCCTGAACATCCAGGAAATCCCCGTCCTCTTCGTCCGCCGGTTTGATAAGAAATCCACCGTCCGCCCCATCCGGGATACCCTGGATTACTTCGTCAAACTGTGGCGATTCCGTCGGATTGTCCAGCAACTGAAACAGGAGGCAACCGTTGCGGGCGTTGCGCCAGGTTGGCTTCGGGAAAGCCTGTAAGTTCGGCCTCTACACGCTGGCCCTTGTGCCGTACCGCTGGACGCTCTTCCCGCAGGTACGGTCCCTCTACCTGCGCCTGCTGGGGGCCCGCATCGGCGCCGGTACCATCATCCACGACGTCCGTTTCTTCAACACGTACCGCACCGGCTTCCGCGGCCTGCAGATCGGGCAGAACTGCTTCATCGGCGAGGAATGCCTGCTGGACCTGGCCGAACGGATTGTGATGGAGGACCACGTCACCCTGGCCGAGCGGGTGACCATCCTCACCCACACCAACGTCGGCTATGCCGACCATCCGCTCCAGCCCTACATCCCGCCGATGGCGGCGCCGGTCCATCTCCGGCGGGGCTGTTTCGTCGGCGTCAACGCGACGCTCCTGCCGGGGGTGACGGTGGGAGAGGGGGGCGTCGTCGCCGCGGGGGCGGTGGTGACCGAAGACGTCCCACCCTGGCACGTCGTGGGCGGAGTCCCCGCCCGTGTGCTGAAGCGATTGCGCGAGGAATGAGGTGGTCTCCTGGACGGTCCGCTATCCCCGCCTCTATGCGCTGGCCCAGAGGCTCGCCTCGGCCAACTACCGTGCCATCCGTCGGGTCATCCGGCGGGAATTCCCCGCGCCGGCCAGTCAGCGGGTGGTGGACCTGGGATGTGGGACGGGCAACCTGGCCGACATGTTCCCCCAGGCCCGGTACATCGGGGTGGACATCTGCCCGGCCTATACCCGCTACGCCCGGCAGACCACCGGCCAGTCCTTCGCGGTGATGGACGTGGCCCATCTGGCGCTGGCCGGTGACACCTTTGATGCCGCCATCGCCGTCGGCCTGGACCATCACCTGGACGATGAGACGCTGGAGGAAGTCACCCGTCAGATTCGGCGGGTGTGCAGGCCGGGGGCGCGGATTGTCGCCATAGACATCATTCCACCTGCTCCCTGGAACATTGCGGAGCGCTTGCGACAGCGATGGGCCGAACAGGGCCGGCACATCCGGCCTGCCGGGGAATACCACCGTCTTCTGGGCCGTCACCTGACCGTGGAACGGATGTACCCGCTGCGCTGGGGATTTCTGGAATATATCGTGATAGTAGCGAAAACGCTACCGTGTGGCAATACCATGTGACAGTTTCGCCATTATTTTGAGGGAACTATCAGCCTCACCCCACCCCAGCGGCTTCGCCGCTACCCCCTCCCCTCCCCTGACCGCAGGTCAGGAGAGGGGAGGGGGTGACGCCGCAGGCGGCGGGGGAGGGGTGAGGAAGCCTGAATAGTTACTTGAGGTTACCTTCCATGAAACTCATCCTGACTATCCGATCCATCGCTGTATGGGCTCTGATCCTGTTGATTGTCGCCGGGCTGACCGGCCATCTACAGGCCCAAGAGTCCCCCTGGAGCCCCCCGATGGAACTGACCACCCCCCTATCCGACTGGGACTGGTTCCCAGACGTCGCCGTGGACAGTCGGGGGGACGTTCACCTCATCTGGGGGACCGCCATGTGCTCCCGTTCGTACCAGAAACCCTGCCTGATGTACTGGCGACAGAAAGGGGGAGTCTGGCAGAACGCGTACGACGTCTTTCTGGACCAGGGGGCGGGGCAATCGGCCATCCGGGCCGCCGTCGCCACGTCCGGTGACGGCCGGATTCATCTGATTTACCTGAAAGATTTCCGGGTTATCGTTTATCAACAGGCCTGGATAGACCAGGCGAATTCGGCGCTGGCCTGGTCGGAGCCGCGCCGCATCAGCAAATTCGGCTCCCCCTACTTTCCCGATATCGCCGTCGGCTCCGATGGGGTCGTGCATGCCGTCTGGACCGAGTCCGTAGACAATAAGCCCAGCGAAGACTGCAAATACGGCAACTGCGCCGACATCTTCTACCGGCAATCCACCGACGGTGGTATCAACTGGTCGCCGCCGGTCAACCTCTCCCGTTCCCTGGTCGGCACGATGAAGGTCCATGTCCGGGCCGACCGCCGCGGGTGGGTGCATGTCTTCTGGGAGGAGGGTGGCGACCGCTGGGTCACCGACCGGCGCGTGGGGGTGGCCTACGCCGTTTCCTATGACAACGGTCAGACCTGGAGCGCGCCCCGCATCTTCACCCATCCCGACGGATTCCCGCGCCAGATCACGCTGGATGTGGACGGTCAGGGGCAGATTGTGGCCGTCTGGCGGCTGGTGCCGGGGGACGCCATCTACTACCAGGTCTCGCGGGACGGAAAGGAATGGTCGGAGCCCCGGCGCATCCCCGGCATCTGGCCCCAGGAGAGCAGCGCGGTGTATGATGTGTACGATATGGCCGCCGACAGCCGCGGGGTACTCCACCTGGTCGTTTCCGGACGAAACGCCCCCACCGGTCGGCAGGCGATCTTTCACCTGGAGTGGGACGGGCGCAACTGGTCGGCGCCGGATCAGGTCTCCCCCTACGAGGGGTATCCGGAGTTTCCCCGCATTGCCGTCGGCCTGGGGAACACCCTGCATGTGGTATGGTACACCAAACAGTGGCCCGGTTACGAGGAGGGGCAGGAGATCCGTGCCTGGTACAGCATGCGCCGGGTGGACGCACCGGCCTGGACCCCGGTACCGTTCCCGACGCCCGTGCCGACTTCGCCCCCTGCTACGCCCTCTCCCTTCCCGTCTCCCACTCCCTTCCCCACCGTCCCGCCGGAAGCCGTCCGCCCCTTCGATCCGGCGACCCTCTACACCGAGGGGGACGAGTTGACCGGCCTGTTGCTCTCTCTGTTGCCGGTCGCGGTGTTGATCGGACTGGTCGCGGTTATTTCCCGCGCCCGGCGGCGATAAGTAGGACAACTGCTTGCAGTTGTCCTACCAGAATGAAGGTTTGTTATGCGCATCCTGCTTCTGACCCAGGTACTTCCCTATCCGCCCGATAGCGGGCCCAAAATCAAAACCTTTCAGGTCCTCCGGTATCTGGCCCGGCATCACGAGGTCATCCTGGTCTCCTTCATCCGCGCCGAATCCGAGCGGGCGCACATCCCCCTTCTGCGGGAGTACTGCCGGGAGGTCCGTACGGTTCCCATCCGTCGCTCCCGCCCGCGGGACGGGCTGGCCTTCGCCCGAAGCCTGGTGGACGGCCGGCCTTTTCTGGTGGTCCGGGACGACGACCCCCGGATGCACCGGACAATTGCTGAGGTGATGGAGAGCGCCTCCATAGACGCTGTCCACGCCGACCAACTCACCATGGCCCAGTACGCTCTGCCGCTGGAGGGGGTCTATCGGGTCCTGGACGCCCACAACGCCGTCTGGACCATTTTCCACCAGATGGCCCGCCGCGCGCCCCCCGGACCCCGAAGGTGGGCCCTGGACCTGGAGTGGCGGAAGTTGAAGGGGTACGAGGGGGAAATCGGCCGTCGGTTTGACGCCGTCACCGCGGTCAGCGAGGAGGACCGGGAGGCGCTGGTGGAAGCGGGATGTCCGCCGGAGCGGATCACCGTCATCCCCATCGCGGTGGATACGGAGGAGATTCGGCCTGTGGAGCGCGCCCCTGGTGCCCGCGGGATTCTCCACATCGGGACGATGTACTGGCCCCCCAACATAGAGGGGGTCCTCTGGTTCGCCCGGCGGGTCTATCCCCTGATCCGGGAGCGGGTGCCGGATGCTCCGTTTCTCGTGGTCGGCGCGCGGCCCCCGGAGGAGATTCGCGCGCTGGAGGAGGAGATTCCGGGCGTTCGGGTCACCGGCTACGTGGAGGACCCAACACCCTGGATTCGGGAGAGCGGCGTCTTCATCGTGCCGCTTCACACGGGGAGCGGGATGCGGGTGAAAATTCTCAACGCCTGGGCCTGGGGGATTACCGTGGTCTCCACGACGGTGGGTTGTGCGGGCATCTCCGTCCACCCCGGTGAGGACATCCTGATTGCCGATGGTCCGGCGGACTTCGCTGCCGCGGTGGTACGCGTGCTGACGGACCCCGCCCTGGCCTCCGCCCTGGCGGCGGAGGGGCGCCGGTATGTGGAGGCGCAGTTTGACTGGCGGGTCGTCTGCCGGAAACTGGATGAGGTGTACCCGGCGATTCTCCGCCCCATTGGGGCAACCATGTAGCAACCGCAAGGGTTGCCCCTACAGCACCTGCCCAACAGAAGGTCACTCTATGGACTTCCGGAAACTTGTCTCTCAGGGAATACAACGGCTGGACCGCCTGGCGCAGAATTCCCGCGCCAGTGCGGCCGTCATCCTCTCGCTGGCCCTGGCGGTGCGGCTGGCGTACATCCTCATCGTCGGCCTGAGCAGTCCCCCGACCTACGACGGTATCGGCTATGATATGCTGGCGGTCCACCTGCTGAAGACGGGGGCATACGGAGTAGAGCACCCTACCGCCTTTCGTCCCCCGGGATATCCGATATTTCTGGCAGGAGTCTATCTGCTTTTCGGCCACTCCTATCCGGCGGTCCGGCTGGTCCAGGCCCTGCTGGACGCCGTCACCTGTCTGCTGGTCTATGCTGTTGGGACGGAACTCTTCAGCCGCCGGATAGGGCTTCTGGCAGCCATTGGGCTGAGCCTGTACCCGCTACAGGTCTACATGGTCGGCGAGTTCTACTCCGAAACCCTGTCGTTCCTCTTCCAGGCGCTGGCGCTCTGGCTGGCGGCGCGCATGGTGCGGCGGCGGGATGGGCGTCTGCCCCTGCTCACCGGTCTCTTTCTGGCCGCGACCGCGCTGACCCGACCCACCGCCACTCTGTGGCTGCCTCTGATGGTCCTCTGGCCCTTCATCCGGCCACTTCCCTGGAAAATCCGGGGTCGGGACGTGATGCTCCTGCTTCTGGGAATGGCGCTGCTGTTCACCCCCTGGATTGTCCGTAACTGCATCGTGTTCGGGGAGTTCATCCCGGTGGCTTCGCTGGGGGGCGTGGGGGTCTGGGCGGGGAACAATCCCCTCTCGGAGGGAGGCGGCATGCTGCCGGATGAGCGCACGTGGGGGGAAGGTGCGCCGGAGTTCGGATGGGGAGGCTGGGCAGGGCTCAGCGAGACGGAGAGCAGTCGCCGGTTTATGGAACGGGGGCTGGCCTGGATTCGGGACCATCCGCTGGAATTCGCGGCCCTGGTGCCGCGAAAACTGCTGCGCCTGTGGTCACCGACGTCTTTCGGTGTTCAGTTCTCTCGTCGGGCCAGCCCTCTGCTGACGGCGGTGGTGCTTCCGCCGTATCTGGTTTTTTTGGCGCTGGCTTTCTGGGGGATGTGGCGGACCCGCCGGGGCTGGCGGGACCAGTTCCCGCTCTACGCGCTCATCCTGGGGATCAACGCGCTGGTCGCCATCACCTACGGGGCCACCCGCTACGGGATTGCGATGGCCCCGGTCCTGTGCCTCTACGCCGCCGTCGCGCTGGAGGGGGCCGGGTATCTGCGGCGTCCCGCGGCGGAATCGCTTCCCTTGTGTTAGCCGACGGCCACCGGCGGATGGGCGCGGGCCCGTCGCCGGAGCAGCAGGAAGGCCATCACGCCGGCCACAGAGGCGACCGAGCCCGCAATGGCTGCCCCCACCAGCAGGATGCGCCGCAGGCGGTGGGCGCGTTCCTGGCGGCGTCGGGCTGCTTCTGTCAGTTCCATCCGCAAACTACGGACATAGGCCAGTGGCGGCTCCACAGGGACCAGCAACTGCTGAAGCCGCTCACTGATTCGGGCCAGGGTTGCTTCTTGCTCCTCCATCCTCTGTTCCTTCCAGGTTTTTCTTCAATTCCAGCAGGGTGCGGTGGTAGAGGGATTTGATGGCCCCTTCGCTCCGTCCCATAATGGTTCCAATCTGGGCGTTGGTCATCCCCTCTACAAACTTGAGAATCAGCAGTTCCTGCCGCTCTGCCGGCAGGGCATAGAAGGCCCGCAGCAGTCTCTCTTTCTCCTCCGCCTCTTCTATCATCCCCTGAGGGTCTCCCTCCACCGCGTGCGTCACCACGTGGTCCAGCGCCACTACCGGTCGCCGTCGCCGGTCGCGTTGCCAGTTGACGACGATGTTGTGGGCGATGCGGTAAAGCCAGGCGGCAAAGGGAAGCCCTCGTTCCTGATACCGGGGAAGGTGCTCCAGCGCCCGATAGAACGTGCGTGCCGTCAGGTCCTCCGCATCCTGGGGATTCCCCGTGCGGTAATACAGATAACGGTAAATCCGACCGACGTACCGCTCGTAGAGAAGGCCAAAAGCCTCCGGGTCCTGCTTGGCCCGCTCTACCAGTTTTGTCTCGTCGTCGGAAGAAGGGTCCGACGGACAACGATGTTCTTCCATCAATGAAAACACCGTTTTTCCCTTACCGTTACGTCTCTTCGGCCCGCCGGATCACGGCCTGGATTTCGGGTTGGGAAAGGAAGCGGGAGCGGAGCTGGGGGTCGCTCAGGGGTTCGGCAATTTGATGGATGAAGTCGGCGGCGATGCGGAAGTGGACCCGGGCAATTTGAGGGTCGTCGGTGGCCCTTCCCAGGGCCGCGTGGAGTTGCCAGAGGAGCCAGCGGCTGGGGATGGCATGGGCATGCCCCAGTGCGGCTTGCAAAATGTTCTGGGCCCTGGATCGGTCCCCCTGGGCCAGATACGCCCGACCCTGGAGCAACTGGGCCCGGGCGGCGTGCAGTTCGCTGCGGATGGCGATGGCTTCATCGGCCAGTTCTCCGGCGATGGCCAGCGCCCGCTCCACTTCTCCCTGCCGCAGGAACGCGTCGCCCAGGTTATAGAGCGCCTGGAGTGCCAGGTCTTTATCGCGGATCGCCCGTGCCTGGGACAGGGCCTGATTCAGGGCCATCATCGCTTCGCTGTACCGCCCCAGGAGCAGCATGTCTACCCCGAGATTGCGGGTGATGTCTACGGCGATGCGGTCGGCTCCTGATCGGGATGCCAGACGAATTGCTTCTTCGTGATAGAGAAGTGCCCGGTCCAGGTCGCGCAGTTCCTGGTAGATTTCTCCCACATTGTTCAACACCGCGGCGGTCCGATGGTCATCCTGAAGGGAGCGGAAACATTTCAATGCGTCTTCGTAGGCAGCGATGGCCTCCTCAATTTGCCCGGCAAAATCGTAAGCAATCCCCAGTCCCAGTAAAACCCGACCCATTTCATACAGGTCTGGCGTGCGTTGCAGCGCGCTTCGGGCCTGGTTGAGGATGCGGATGGCTTCCTCCACCCGGCCCTGTTTCCAGCGAAGGGTTCCCAGCCCAATCCATGCACGGATACGGGAGATGTCGCTCCCGCTGGCTTCCGCCTCCCGGAGCGCCGTCTGGTATTCCTCTTCGGCGGCGGCGTATGACCCCATTCCGTTATGGCAGTCCGCTGCGCCGGTCAGCGCTTCCGCCCGTTGCACCGGGTCTGAGGATTGATCCCGCACCGTCTGGAAGTCGGAGAGACCGGCGTAATCTCCCATCAGAACGCGGGCTCGCCCGCGCTGGAGCAGAAGGTCCCAGCGCAGGAGTTCCCGTTCTGGCGAAGAGGGAAGGGTGTCTAACAGGTCCAGACCTTCGGTGGTTAGTTGGACGGCCTGCTGGTAGTGCCCGCTGACGGTCTCTTCCTGTGCCCTTTGCAGCAGTTGCCGGGCATTTTCTAATCGGACGGTCGGGTTTGCAGGAGATGTGGAAGCCATTGTCCCTCCTCTGGGGCCGATTATAGCCTGTTCGGGCCTCTTCGTCAACATGGGAAATGGCGGGCTTGCGCAGCAATTTGCCCTCTGGGGGCAGGAAGGGGGATGGGGGTGCGGGCGGGCGCCGCCCCCCCCCCCCCCCCTATTTACCCAATACAGGGACACGGCGCGCCCCCCAGCGTTCGT
>JBBIKR010000140.1:0-9294 GCA_037445395.1 Thermoflexales bacterium | reverse complement strand
CGCGCGCCCCCCCCGCGGCCCCCCCCCCCCCCCCACCCCCCGCCCCGCCCCCCCGCCCCCCGCCGCCGCGCCCCCCCGCCCCCCCGCGGGGGCCGGCGGGCGCGCCGCCCCCGCCCCCCCCCCCCCCCCCCCCCCCCCCCCCCCCCCCAAACCCCCACCATTCCCGTCCGATGCCGTTATAGCATAAGGGTGACTGCCTGTCAATCCGGGCCTCACAGCCGGGGCAGGACAACTCCTTGCTGGGCCTGGTACTTGCCCTTCTTGTCTGCGTAGGAGACCTGGCATTCTTCGTCGGCCTCAAAGAAGAGCACCTGGGCAATCCCCTCCCCGGCGTAAATTTTGGCCGGCAGCGGGGTCGTGTTGGAAATTTCCAGCGTGACGTATCCCTCCCACTCCGGCTCAAAGGGGGTGATGTTGACGATGATGCCGCAGCGCGCGTAGGTGGATTTCCCCAGGCAGACGCACAGCACGTTGCGCGGGATCCGGAAGTACTCCACCGACCGCCCCAGGGCAAAGGAGTTCGGCGGGATGACGCACACGTCCCCTTTAAAATCCACCATCGCCCGGGTGTCAAACCGTTTCGGGTCCACGACGGTCAGGTCCCCCAGGCCGGGGGTGAAGATTTTGAACTCGTCGGCGACGCGGATGTCGTATCCGTACGACGAGAGGCCGTAGGAGATGATCCCGTCCCGGACCTGATGGTCCACGAAGGGCTCTATCATCCGATGCTCCAGTGCCATCCGGCGAATCCAGTGGTCAGGCTTCAGGCCCATGGTTTCACTCCTCCCTCAGTTCGTAGAGAAAGACGGCGGCGTTCTGGGTCTCCAGGCGGTCCAACTGTACTCCCCGCCCGTCCATCTGCGAAAGCAGAAACGATTGTTCGCTGATCCCGTTGAAGGAATAAATATGGGCGAACAGGGCCCACACTCGCCCCCGGGGCAGGCGGGCCACGTCGTCCTGGAGAACGGTGAAATCGCCGTTGGAGGCCCGGCCCAACTGGTAGACCCCCGGGTCGTCCAGGCCAAAACGGGGCGCGTAGTAGGCAAATGTTGGCGCCGCGCCGTGGTACACGTACACCCGGTCCCCCTCCTGCCAGTGGTCGTGGATGTACTGGATCGCCGGGCGGACCTCCTCGTTGGTCCAGGGGCGGCTCAGCACGGTCAGGGAACGGTAGAACGGGTGAAGCACCAGCAGAGCCACCCATACGATGGCGATGGCGCGGGAGTGGGAGGAGAGGGCCCGATGGATGGCCTCCCCGCCGCAGGCGACCAGCAGGAAAGTGGGCGGCACAGCGAAGAGGATCACCCGGATGTAGAGGGGGTAGAGTTTCAGCATAGAAGCGGCCGTCGCGCCGAGAAGCGGCAGGACCAGGGCCAGAGCCAGTGCGCGGCGCCCGGCCCGCCAGAGGATGATGCCCCCTGCCAGCCAGGCGAAGGTTGCCAGGCCGTAGAACGGCAGGCCCCCGGCAAAGACCAGGAAGTCAAACCAGGCCTGGAGAAACCAGTAAAGGTCGGTCAGCGAGCGGGGCGGGAAGGGGGCGAAGAACTCGCTCCAGAAGGTGCGCAGGAACGGGTCCCCCAGGCCGGGCCGGAGGACGGCGCCGTAGAGGGCCAGCCCACTGAGGCCCCAGAGGACGGGCGGGATGGTCAGGCGCAGGGCCAGGCGGTATTGGCGCTGGAGGAGAGGGCCTGCCAGCATCGCCAGGGCCAGCCCCCCCAGGACGAAAACGGAGGGGTAGGAGAACCAGGGCATCAGCGCGCCCAGGGCGCCGGTGAGGATGAGGCGGCGGCAAGAGGGCCGGGTCGCCGTCGGCTCTTCTATCAGGGGGAGGGCCAGCGCGCAGGCCGCGACCGCGGTCAGGGCGTCGGTGGCGTAGGGCTTGACCTCGGAGGCGTAGTAGATGAGGGGCTGGGACCAGGCCAGCAGCGCGGTCGCCAGCCACGCGCCGAGGGGGCCCAGCACCCGCCGGGCCAGCGGGTAGAAGAGCAGGAGCGCCAGGATGCCCCCGATGAGGGGCACCAGTCGCAGAGCGAACTCCCCATCCCCCCAGAGAGAGACGGTCAGTTTGACGGCCCAGAGGAACAGTGGGGGCGCAATCTGATGGTGATCCAGCGGGCGCAGGAGGCCGGAGAAATCCCGGCTAAGGATGTTCAGCGCCAGATACGCCTCGTCCAGCCAGAGAGAGCGGTTGCTGAAGTACTGGGCCATCCGGGCGGCGATGCCCAGGGCTAGCGTCGCCAGCAGCGCCGCGCGGGTTAACGACCGGCTATGTAAGGGAAGGGAATTCCCTGTGGATGGCAACAGATTTCCCCTGATGATCTTCCTTGGCCTGAGAGCGTGTCCGAAAATTCGTTCGGTACGATGGGGCGAGGGACGTAAGGGCAACCCTTGCGGTTGCCCACCTTTGCGGTTGCCCAGGGCAGGGGCAAGCCCTGCCCAATTGGCATCAAGTTAAGGTTGCCAATAGGCCAGTTTTCAGCGAGGGTGTCTCAATTTTGTCGGTAGAATCGCCCGATGGTAAACCATCGGGCTGATTCAGCGAAGCCCTGCGGGCTATTTTTGAGCCCCGAAGGGGCTTTGCAGAATCAGCCCGACGCTTCAGCGTCGGGCGAAAAGGTTGCCCCAACCCTGCCCCCGGTTCATCCAAGCCTCTGGGTGGCTTAACTTGATGCCAATAGGCAGGGGCAAGCCCTGCCCCTACAGCGTCCCTTCCAATCCTGAGCCTGGCCGTTCACGGCCGGGATGCGCGCATATTTTACGTCCGGAGGGCGATTTGGGCAACCGGAACTCAGTACCAATCACCTATTGCTTTCATTGTCAGTTGATTGTAAAATGATTAGAAAGTTGTTTCTTCCGGCACTGAACTGAGGAGGTGCACAATGCGACCGGCACGTCCTGTCCGTCTGCTGTTATCTTTTTTTGCCGGCATCATCCCCCTCATCGCCGTCATCCTGGCCTTCTCCCTCCCCCTCCGCGCCGCTCCGACCGACTATGAGTTTCCCGCCGGCGCCACCCTCACCCCCCTCGGCGCCGGCCAACCCGACGACCTCTCCCGCCGCAACGCCTACAAGGAACTCTGGCACGCCCTCTACCACCACGACCACCCCGACCTGGCCTGGACCGCCGTCACCGCCACGGTGGACGGCACCGACGTCGCCCCCGGCGCGGTCGTGGGCGACCTGAGCGGGGGCGAGGCAACACCTCGTCCTTACACCCAGATCACCGCGTCGGGGCCGTTCAGCGTCCCCCGCTCCTTCGCCCTCCACCCCCGCCGCCTCGCCCTCTACTACGGCACCGTGCGCGACGAGTACGGTCAACTCGTCGTCTGGGAAGAAGGGGACTTTGAGCAACTCTTCCGCGTCTACCTCTGGTGCGAGCGGTCACCCCATACCGACCCGGATGGTTGTCCCTACTTTGACGTCCTGACCGAAACCCAGATCGTCTCCGACCTGGGGGCCTACGACGTCCTCATCCTGCCCGCCCTCCGCGTCGGCTCCACCGACGCGGTGCTGGACGCGCTGGGCGATGAGGGCCTGGAGGCCATCCACGATTTCGTCCTGAACGGCGGCTTCCTCTACGCCCAGGCCGACGGCGCCGCCATCGCCGAGGCCGCCGGACTCCTGCCTCCGGGCACGGTGGACGTGGAGACGCGCGTCACCGACCCCGACAACGTCGGCCAACTGGACGTCCTCCTGCCCGACCACCCGCTGGCCTTCTCCTGGCTCTCCCGCACCACCTACGTCCTCAACGAACCCCTCATCACCGCCACCGAGGGGCTGACGGTTGTTGCCACCTTCGCCGATACCTCCCATCCCGGCTCCGTCGCCATCGCCGTCGCCGCGCCGGGCGACGGGCGCGTCGTCCTTTTCAACGGCCACCCCTCCGACGACATCGCCTACCACCCCCAGGTGCTGGATGCCCTCCTCTGGGCAATGGGCGAGCGGGCAGGCATTTACGGCGAACTGTGCCAGCAGTACTCCGACGCGGTGGATTGCCACACCATCCCCGCCTACGAGCCGGGCGTCCCCATCGTCGTCACCACCACCTTCAAGAATACCTGGGACGGCCCGTTGACCAACGTCGTCATCACCGAGACCCTGCACCCCGGCTTTACCACGACCCTGGATTCGGTCAACCCCGCGCCGGCCGCCTTCGTGGAGAACCTCGACGGCACGACGACCATCGTCTTCACGCTGACCGAGGCCCTGCCCGGCGACACGACCTTCACCTACATCGCTTACACCGCCGCCCCCTCCGGCACCGCCCCTGGGCCCGCAATGGGGATTGCGGGCCTAGTCAGCACCGCCGAGGCCGACTACACCGACCCCTTCTGGCCCACCGAATTCCACCCCGACGGCCTCCCCCGCCACATCGTGCGCAACGAACTGTGGGTCAATGCTCTGATGGCCGCGCGGCTGGTCGGCGACCGGGATATTGAACTGGACGGCCTCTACCCGCTCCCCGCCGAGGGATACTACTTTGACATCGCCCTGACGCTGGAGAACAAGGAAGAAACCGACGCCCAACGCGTCCTGGTCACCGACGTCGTCGCGCTGATCAGCCCCATCGTGGATGTGGACGACCAGGGCATCATCCCGCAGGTGGTCAGCGATACCTGGGGCGTCAGCACGACCGACGAACTCTCCCAGACTCTCTTCGCCCTCAACGAAATCTTCTTCTACGAGACGCCCGTCCCCATCTACCCGCTGCCGGTCTATATGGACGGGGCGGACGTCATCACGACCGGTGTCTTCTACTCCCTGCCGACCTGGCTCAACGGCCCGCGGCAGGTCTACACGTACACCGGCAACTTTACGACGACGCCGGGCCTCTCCAACTCGGTCACCATCCCGCCGGAGTTCGCCGACGTCATCACCGTCACCGCCGAGGGCGACCTGCTCCTCCCGGCGCTCATGATGGTCTGGGACCTGGGCGATCTGCCCGCCTACGACTATCTGGAGCCGGCCGTGCGCTACGGCCTCTTCAGCCACGAACTCCTCTGGCGGACGGTCTCCTTCACCAGCGACCCGGTCAGCCCCAGCCTGGTGCTGGACGGGGCGGGCGGCTCGGTCTACACCAACCTGGGCGGCCATCCCATCCCGTACCACGAGTACCTCTCCCACGGCATCGTCCACATCCCCATCCCGCCCGAAATGCCGCGCGTGACCTATACCGACATCTGGAACCGTCCGCAGACGATGGAACTGCGCACCGTCTTTTACGACATCGTCCCCTTCCCGCCGCCGGAGTACCACGCCGTGGTGAACACCACCTTTGAGATGCGGGCCGACCGCGACGGCGACGGCGTGGGTGAGACGCGCGTCCTGGAGTTCCCGGCCCGCGAGGGCGCCGACCTGACCCTGTACCTCAAGACCTGGTCCAACTTTGACCCGACGATGCCGCCGTTGCGGAAGGACGAGACGCTCATCGCCCAGGGGATGTTCCGCGGGCGCGGCTTTGCGCTGGAGCCGATGAGCGGCGACTGGTGGACTTCGTGGACGGGGCTCCACCTCCAGGGCTATCTGACCGACACCGACCTGGTGACCATCGTCACCGTCCCCGCCTACGACTACCTGTACTTCCAGCAGTATCTGGAGAGCCAGAAGCGGGAAGGACTGCTCATCAGCGCCACCCTCTCCACCTACCCCAACTTCCATCGGGAAGGGGTGATGAAGATTGACGACGGCGCCCGCTTCGTCTACCACCAGAAGGCCGTCGGCCCCAGCCGCTACGAGGTTTACGACGCCCACGTCCAGGCCGTCTTTGGCCTCTCCGCCGACGCGCGCGTCCACAAAGCCGTCGCGCCGGTGCTGGTGGCGACCTTTGACGACCACGTCTACCACTTTGTGCGGATTGAGGACCCGTGGGACCCGCGCTGTGTGGGCTGGGAGCCGTTCATCAAATCCTACGGCTTCGGCGACCTGGCGGCGACGGTCTATGTGGGTGGACGGCACGGTACCGAATTGTTGTGGCCACGCGTCGCCCCCGGAGAAAAGACCCAGATTCGCCTGGAAATCCGCAACAACCAGACCGGCATTACGCTGACCGGGCTGGTCATCACGCCGACCGCGCCGGCGGGCATCACCGTCACCCTGCGCAGTGTCACCGAGACGGAGGCGATAGAGCCGCTGTTCTTTGACTTCCCCTTCCTGCACGAGACGACCGTCCCGGAGGGCTGGCGCACGGTCTGGTACTACGATGTGGAGGTCAGCCCGGCCTTCACCGACACCGGCCGGGTACACAGGGTCGCGTTTGAGGTCAGCGCCGACGGCCTGCCTGACGACTTTGTGGTGCCTGCCGCCGAAATCGGCGTGGGCGAGCCCGGCGAATGCATCCAGACCGTCTGGGGGCAGGCCACCGACCTGCAACTGGAGGACGTGCTGCCGCCGTGGGCCACGCCGGAGGACGCCCGGCTGGCGAACCCCGCCGAGGCCGCGCAACTGGAAGGGGCGCTTGCCCTGGGCAACGTCACCTCGGCCACGCTCATCTTCTCCGGCCTGCGGCCCGTCTCCTTCGTCACGACGACGGTCGCCGACGGCACCCTGGTCTCCTTCACCCTGCCCGTCTCCGATACCTATGATGCCACCCAGATGCCGTGGCTGGAGGACGGCTGGCGGTCGGGCCAGATGTACATCGTCTTCAAGTCCCACGCGCAGATAGACGCCAGCGGCACGGCGGTCATCAACTACGGCCCGCTCATCACCTACACCGACGACTTTGCCCAGGTCTACACGCACACCGGCAACATCCAGACGGTGGAGGTGCACGGCGCAGCGCTGGTGGTGACCTACACGGTGGAGGCGATCACGGATACGAGCACCGGCGAGGTGGTTCCCGGCGTGGTGCGCAATGTGCTGAACCGGGCCGCGGTGACGGTGGACGTCTTCAACCGGGGCGACTATATCGCCAAAGACGGCACGATCACCGTCACCTTCACTTCCGGCGTGACGCTGACGGCCAGTTCCGTGCCGACGGTGGCGCAGGGGGCGGACTGGGCGGCCTTCGCCATCCCCGACCTGCCGCCGGGGGCGCATGCGCAGGTGGAACTGGTGCTGGAATTCGTCCCGACGGATACCGGCCCGTGGGGAGTGGGGATGATGGCGCCGCCGCAGACGTACCGGCTCATCCGCCACACCGACGGGCGGTACGTCCACGAATTCCCCTTCGCCGCGCTGACGCCGCGCCGGGTCGTGGTGGTGGACCGACTGGCGGGGCCGCTGGAGGTGGGGGCGTACACCCGCATCTGGCGGGTCTACCTGCCGGTGGTGATGCGGAACTACAGCCAGCCGTGGTGGCCGCAGGCGGTTCCGTGAGCATTCCAGAGAACGGGTTGGAACACACCCGGAACAATTGGGGAAAATATGTGGAGAGACAGGTTGTGGCGCATCACCATCGTCCTGAGCGGCATCGTCCTGGCATACATTGCCCAGGCATATGCCCAGCCCCCTAATCCTCCGCTGGATGTCATACCCGACCGGAGCGTGGGTGTCCTTTCGGAAGACCCCGGTTACGGCGAGCGCTGGAGTACGACCGTTTTCCCCTTCGGCAACTACACCGGTACCGTCTCCGGGGAGGCGGTCTTTTGCCGGACGTATCTCCATTTTCCGCTGGACGTGCCCGCTGGAGCGGGAATTGATCGGGCAACCCTTTCCGTCTTTGTGGACGACTACTGGCCCGGGCCGGGGAGCGCGCCGATGTCGGTCTATCCGGTGCTGGCGGACTGGGCGCCGGAGGGCGTGGACTGGTACGATATGGCGGCCTGGCCGCCGCTGGGTGGGGCCGTGGCGACGACGGTGGTCTCTTCGGACGGGGGGTGGTTCACCTGGGACGTGACCGCGCTGGTGCGGGAGTGGGCCTCTGGCGTCCGGTCCAACTACGGGCTGGCGCTGGCGGCCTCCGACCCCGCCGCGGTGACCGACAACTGGGCCGCCGCCCGCCGCCTGACGGCCGGGGACCCGGCGACCCTCCCCTACCTGACCCTGGCGTTTGCGGTTCCGGTGACGGTGACGGTCGTTCCCCCGACGCCGGTCCCCACCGAGACTCCTGCTCCGGCGCCGCCGCCTCCCCCGGCGCCCTCGCCTTCCCCCACGCCCACTCCGGTCCCGGCCCTTTTGCCGGAGACGGGCGGGACTTCTACGGTGGCGGACTGGCTTCTGATCGCCGCGGGGCTGGTGCTGGCGGTTGCCGGTTGGGTGGTGGGGCATCGGCGGGCCGCTACCCGATCGGTGCAACGGTAACCGGATGAGCATGCAAAAAGAGGTGCCGGGCACGAAAGTGCCCGGCACCTCTTTGTCTTTGGGGCCTTCAGGGCTACCGAATCTCGTAGACGACCTGGACGCTGACGGTGACGGAGAAGGCGCCAGGAGAAATAGAGGGCGCTTCCACGCCGCCGCCTCCCCTTCCTTCCACCCACGCGACGGTAGCGACGGGGTACCCGCCTCCCTCGCTCACCAGGACCGGTTTGCCCAGGGAGATGCCCAGGACCTGGGCCATCTGTTCGGCCTGGGCGCGGGCGTTCTCCAGGGCCTTCTGCCGCGCTTCCTTCACCAGAGCGTCAGGGTTCTCCACGGTGAAGTTTACGCCCGAGATGGAATTGGCTCCAGCCTCTATCACGGCGGCCAGCAGGTTGCCGGTCTTGCTCAGGTCCCGCAGCGTCGCCATCACGAAGTGAGAGGCATGGTAGACCACCTGTCCGGTGGGCTGTCCGGTCTGCGGGTCGTAGACGGTCTCCACCCACACGTTGTAGCCCGTGGTCTGGATGTCTTTTTCGGCCACGCCCACCTCCCGGGCGGCCGCGATGGCCCGGTTGATTTTCTGGGCGGCCTCGTTCACCACGGCCGCCGGGTCTTCACCCCGCAGGTCCACCCCGAAGGTGATCTGGACGATTTCCGGTTCGGCGCTGACGGTTGCCGTGCCGGTCGCGACCAGCCCCTGGGTGATGCTCCCGTTGGATACGTAGGGGATGCCGCCACCTCCCCCCAGGGCCCGCGCCGGCTCGCCCGCCGCCAGGGTGGGGGATGTCCCCGCCTGCCCGCAGGACGATGTGGTCAGCAGCAGCAGGACCGGAAGGGCAATCAGCCAGAATCTGGGTTTCATCTCTCCTCCTGTTGTCTGAATGGGATGTGCGAATCGGCGGTTTGCCGATTCAGGTACTGCTTTATAGACGCTGGGGCAGGGTTCGGGGTTCCCAATCAGGGCTTTTCAAAGTTTTCACGCAAATGAATTGGTTTCCACCCCTTACCCCCCTTTGTCCCCCCTCTCCCCTTGGCCTACCGGCCAGGGGAGAGGGGGGAT
>JBBIKR010000139.1:0-9338 GCA_037445395.1 Thermoflexales bacterium | reverse complement strand
CCCCTCTCCTGAACTTCGTTCAGGCGAGGGGAGGGGGCAGGGGGTGGGGTGAGGACGAATTTCGACATCAGCCAATGATACCGGTTTTCCCGAATCCGTCAAGTGAAAGAAAGGTGACCGTCACCCTGAGGGTGACGGTCACCCGACGTGCAGGTTTCACGTGAAACATCCGCCCAACCGGAGCGGTTTATCCCTCCGCTCCCCCGGTCTCCATCCCTTCCGCAATCTCTGCCGGGCGCGGCCGCAGGGCCAGAATCACCGCCAGCGCGCCCAGCGCCAGGACAAAAATCACCCCCTCCACCACCGGCAGGGCAAGGCCCGATTGCATCAGCCCCAGCGCCAGCCCGTCCACCAGCGCGTGGGCCAGCACCGCCAGCCCCAGCCAGAGAAGGTTCCTCCGCACCACCGCCTGCAGTACCATCAGCGTCCAGGCCAGGTGCATCGTGATGGCGAAAATCCGCTCCGCTCCGCCCAGCAACGGCAGATACCAGGGAACCGCCCAGTACGCCTCCATCTGACTCCGAACCTGCTCCAGCATCTCTCCGGAGAGCCCGAGGTTTTCCGGCCCCAGCCTCTGCAAAATCAGCATATTGGCGAATCCGGTCAGAACCCCCAGGCCCACCAGGATGGACTCTATGCCACCGTGCCCGGCACCGAAAGCCAGCCCCTGGGCCCAGGAACGGGCCTCTTTCCGCCAGAAGCGGAGTACCAGATAGCGGGCCACCTCCTCACAGAGGCCGGCGCTCAGCCCGGCCACCGCCGCCATCGCCGGGAGCGGCCATAGCGCCACCCCGCGCCCACCCCCGACCAGGCCCAGCCCCCAGTTCAGGGGAAGATGCACCACCTGGGAGAGGACGAAGGTCAGCGCGCCCACCGCGATCAGCCCCCACGACGCCCGATACCGCCGCCGCAGGAACCACCACAGCGTCACCGGCGCGCCCAGCATGATGAGGATCTCCACCACAAACGCGGCAACCAGCATTTTCTCCTCCTGTGTTTTTTCCAATCGCGGAGCACGCAGAGAACGGTCTGCGCCCTCTGTGCCTCTGGAAAGATTACGCGCTGGCCGCGGCGGCCGCCGCGTGCTCCCGCCAGCGGGCCAGGACCAGGTAGCAGGCAAAGGCGATCTCTTCCACCCGCAGCGGCCCCAGCAACTCCACAATGAGCCCCTGCCGCAGTGCGCCGCGCCGCCGAATCTCCAGCAGGGGACTGCCGTCCGCCCCCGAGAGCCGCCATCGGTCCGACCACCAGCGGGTCGGCTCCAGCAGGCAGGACTGGTCCGGGAAGAAGACGTCCAGAGAGGACTTCCAGAATCCCTGCGGTCGGGCGACCGCCACCGCTTCTCCCTCCCGATACATCCCGTACTCGTTGCGCCACAGCGAGCGGGACCGCATCGTCCATTCCCGGCCGTCGGCATCCCGGAAGGTGCTATCCCGACGGAACGCCGGCACCGTCAGCACACCCAGCAACCCTGCAGGCGACCGGAAGTCGTAGTGAACGGTGAAGAACCCGGAGGGGACCAACTCTATCTGGTCTACGGCGACCGTCCGGGGGGACATATCACTCCTCTGAAGGTGCGGTGGCCGACTGCCCCGGGCCCATCTGCGCCTGGAGCGACCCGGCCAGGGAGACCATCCCCATCAGGCCGCCCAGGTTCATCGTCTCCACCGCGCTGGACGGGACGATGACCAGCGCGCCCTTCTCCTTCAGCCCCTCAAAGAGCATGTTCATCGCCCGCAGGTGGAGCGCGGTCGGGTTGTCCCGGTAGGCCTGCGCGGCTTCGGCGAAGGATGCCGCGATCTGCTTCTCACTCTCCCCCAGGATGACCCGCGCCTGGCGCTCCCGCTCCGCCTGCGCCTGGCGGCTCATCGCGTCCTCCAGCCCCTCCGGGATCACGATGTCCCGAATCTCCACCGACTGGACGGTGATCCCCCAGGGAGTCGTCCGCTCATCTATGATGCGCTGGAGTTCGGCGTCCATCGCCACCCGCCCCACCAGAATGCTGGCCAGGTCCATCTGGCCGATGATCTCCCGCAGCGCCGTCTGCGCGGCCCAGGCGATGGCAGTCTGATAGTCCTCCACCTCCAGCACCGCCTTCTCCGCGTCCCAGACCACCCAGAAGAGCACCGCGTCCACGTTGACCGGCACCGAGTCCTTCGTCAGCGTCCGCTCCGCCGTGAACGGGGTGACCATCACCCGGTGGTCCACCATCGCCGGGATGCTGTCCATGATGGGGATGATCCAGAAAGGACCTGGCCCCTTCAGCCCCCGGTAGCGGCCCAGACGGAGCACGATGGCCTTCTCCCACTGGTTGGCCACCCGTAGCGCAAACAGGATGTAGAGACCGACCAGATTCAGGATGACAACCTCGGCGGCAATCCAGCCGTCCGGTACGCCCAGACCGTCCAGAACGGCCGCCAGGATGATGGAGATGACCACCAGGACGAGAAAGATGGCCAGAGCCAGCCCGCTAAAGCCCTTCAGGCCGGCCTCCCGCCGCCGCTCCGCTCCTGATACCGGCGTGCGCTCCCCGCGCCGGGATTGAGTTGCCGGAACCACAACCATGATTGCCTCCTTTATGCTTGATTCGTGGATAACAATGCCTCACGCCGGGAGGTCCGGACGCCCAGGCCGATGAGTATCCCGTCCACCAGCCACAGGGCCAGCCCCACTGCCAGCGCTGTGGGCGGGCTGAGGTAGAGGACACCGGTAATCTGCCCGGCCATCAGAGCCAGCACCAGCACGACCAGCGATGCGCTCATCTGGTAGGCCTCCATGAAGGTGCGGACGCGGGTGGAGATGAGCACCGTCGCGGCCACTCCCAGCGCGGCGACCGCCGGTGCCACCCAGAGCATCAGGGGCCACCATGGGGCCGGCGGAAACCAGACGCGCCCCATCACCGCCACCCGGTCGCACAGCCGCTGGGCCTCGGTCAGATTATGGGTGCAGAGGAAGACGGCTCGCCCCTCCTTGCGGCTGAGGCGGGCGATCATCTCCGTAACCTGCCGGGCCGCTTCGGGGTCCAGACCGGCGGTCGGCTCGTCCAGGAACAGCAGGGGCGGCTCATGGAGCAGGGCCCGCGCCAGCGCCAGCCGCTGCTTCATCCCTTTGCTGAACTCACCCACCCGACCGTCCGCCCGGTCGGCAAGGCCAAATTCCTCCAGCATCCGTGCCACGCGGCGGGAAAGTTTCGTCTCCGGGATGCCGTAGAGCGCACCGAAAAGAGAGAGGTTCTCCCGTGCCGTCAGCCGCTCGTAGAGGGACGGCGTCTCGGTCAGCACGCCGGTCTGCTGGCGAAGGCGGCAGCCGTCCTGCACCGGGTCCAGGCCCAGCACGCGCGCCCGGCCTCCCGACGGGCGCAGTACACCGTTGAGGAGCCGGACCGTCGTTGTCTTCCCGGCGCCGTTGGGCCCCAGCAGGCCAAAAACTTCTCCTTCGTACACCTGGAAGGTGGGACCGTCCACCGCCCGGACGGGGCCGAAGGAGCGGGAAAGGGATTCGGTTTCTATCACCGGAACCGTCATCGCTCTTCACCAATCGGGAACGGGATCACAATTGCGCCGCCGAAGCGAGCCTACCCTACCCCACCTCCAGCGCCGGTCCGCCCTCCCGGTCATGCACCGGTGTGCGGGTCGGCAGCGGTCTCTCCTCCCGAACGATCCGGCCGTCCAGAAGGTAGACGATCCGGTCGGTCCGGGAGGCCACCAGTGGGTCGTGGGTGACAATGACCACTGTCACCCCTGCGTTCCGGTTCAGGTCGCGCAGCAGGTTCACGATTTCGGCGGCGGTATGGGTGTCCAGTTCCCCTGTCGGCTCGTCGGCCAACAGCAGCATTGGGCGGTTGACGATCGCCCGGGCGATTGCCACCCGCTGACATTCGCCGCCGGAAAGTTCCGATGGACGATGGTGCAGGCGGTCTCCCAGGCCGACTTTCTCCAGTGCCTCCTGGGCCCGCCGCCTTTGTTCTCTGCCTCCTACACCCGCGTACCGGAGAGGCAACGCCACATTCTCCAGTGCCGTCAGGGTGGGAATCAGGTTGAACTGCTGGAAAACGAACCCGATCTTCTCCCGGCGAAGGCGCGGGAGTGCTTTGCGGGGAAGCTGATTCACCGCCACTCCATCCAGAAGTACCTCCCCGCTGGTCGGCCGGTCCAGGCAGCCGAGAATGTGGAGCAGGGTGGATTTGCCACTGCCGGAGCGTCCCATCACCGACAGGAATTCCCCCCGCTCCACCGCCAGGTCCACGCCGTCCAGCGCCCGAATCTCGCTCCGACCCATCCGGTAAATCCGGGTCAGCCCACGGGTCTCCAGTATGGCCATAGTCGCCTCCGGGATTTCTACTGGAACTCCACCTTCACCGTCATCCCCCAGCGGAGGTCGGGGTCCTGGGAGTCCAGGGCAATGGTCGCCGTGTAGATGACGTCCCCGGCCGGGTTGGTGACCCCCTCCAGAGCCATCGCGACGACTCTGCCGGTCAGGACCCGGTTCTTGAAGGCGTTGACGGTGATCCGCACCGGGTCCCCCACCTGGACTCTGGCCGCTCCCCACTCATCCAGGTCGGTGGTCTCCACCTGCATTTCGGAGAGGTCGGCCAGGGTGATGAGGGCCGTGCCCGGGGAGAGAATCTCCCCTTCCCGGGCCTCAATGGAGACCACCGTGCCGGCAAACGGCGCTCGCAGTTGTGCCTGCTCCAGCGCCAGACGGGCCCTCTCCAGTTCCGCCTCAGCCAGGGCAATCTCCTCCGCTCCTGCTCCTGTCCGGGCCCGTTCCAGTTGGGCTTTCGCACTGGCGACCTCCGCCCAGGCCGCTTTCAGGTCAGAGGCAGTGGGCCCTGCTTTGGCCTGCTCGTACTGGGCCAGCGCCAACTGATAGTCAATGGTCGCCTGCTCCAGGGCCAGGGATTCCGGCCGGGCACTGATGGCGGGGTCCCAGGCTACCATGTTATACGCGGCCTGGGCCCGCTCCAGGACGACCCGGGCTTTTTCCAGGTTTGCCTTCGCCACGGCAATTTCCTCCGGGCTGGCGCCGCTCTTCACCTTTTCGTACCGGGCCAGGGCAGCCTGGTAGTTGTTTTCAGCAATCGCGATGTCCTCCGGACGGGGGCCGGATTTCAGTTGAGCCAGGCGCAGTTCCGCGATCCGTACGCCCAGTTCCAGGTCGGCCGTGTCCAGACGGGCCAGTACCTGACCGGCCTTCACCGTATCTCCTTCCTGCACCCGCAGGTCTGCCAGAACGCCGCCGGTGGGGAAGCCCAGCCGGACGTAGCGGGCCGGGACGATCATCCCTTTCGCCGTCACTGCCTGCTCCCGCGCGGCCGCGCTCGTCGGAGTGGGGGCGGGCGTCGGCGCCAATCGGGATGCAACCGGCCCGCTCAGCACACAGACCAGCCCGATGACGACCAGGGCCACGGCCAGTCCAATGAGCACTTTCTTTGCCATGAAATCCTACCTCCTGCCAAAGGATTTGTTACACTCTATGTGGACTCTGAAAGTGACTTCACCAGAATGAGGTTATTCATTTCTTAAAGCAATCACCGGATCCAGCCGGGCCGCCCGCCAGGCGGGGTAAAGTCCGGCGGCCATCCCCAGGACGAGGGCAAAAGAGAGCGCGGCAAACACCAGGCGGGGCGTCACCTTGAAGATTCCCTCTCCTCCCAACGCGCCCGCGACGGTCGCGTTCAGCACCTGGGCCATCCCCCAACCCAGGGCCACACCGATGATCCCGCCGATCAGGCCGATCAGGGCGGCTTCCAGGACGTACTCCGCCAGAATGTCGGTATCCTCGGCGCCCACGGCTTTCTTGATGCCGATCTCCCGCGTGCGCTCGGAAACGCTCATCACCATCGTGTTGATGACGGCCATACCGCCGACAATCACGGCGATCAACGCCCCGCTGAGCATAATGGCGTTGAAGACGAGCAACGCCTGCGCCACCTCCTGTATCGCCTGGCTGGGGGGAGTGGCCTTCACCTCGCTCACCTCCTGGTTGATCCGTTCGGCCAGCGCGTCTCCCTGGGAAGGGTCCTCCGGGACCACGGTGACCGAATGGATGGCGCCTGGTTGTTTCATCAGGCGGCGGGCCGTGTCAATGGGGACGATGACTATCTGGTCCGGGGAAGTCTCCGTCCGCTCCATAATGCCCACGACGGTGAATTCCTTTTCCTTCCAGGTCAGGGTGCTCCCCACGTCCAGCCCGCGCTTCCGGGCAATGTTATCGCCCACCACTGCCTGATAATCGTCCCCCCGTTCCAGCCAGCGTCCCTTACGCAGGGAGACCGGTTCCATCGCCAGTTGCGACTGCTCCGGTGGGATGCCGAAAACCGTCTCTGGCGTCCCCATCTGTACCGACTGCATCTCTCCCAGAAGGTCCCACACCGCCGGAATGACCGCCTTGACCCCTTCCACCCGTTCAAGGTGACGGATTGTCCCTTCACTGAAGACGGGAAGGTACCCGCCCTCTTTCAGTTCCACGCCGATACTGCCTCCGGAGAGTCGGGCGGCCTGTTCAATCATCACGTTGAAATACTCCGAGAGGGAGCCCATCACCGTCAGGGCGAAGACGCCGATGAGGATGCCGAAAACGGTGAGAAAGGTACGCGCCTTGCGACGGAGCATATTGCGCAGGATTTCGGTCATCGGTCACCTCAAGAGCCAAGATTCACAAGAGTTGTTGGCGCATGTTCACCTGGTGCAACCCGTCACCGCCTTGCCCCCACCCCTGGGGCTGCACTGTCGCCTTTCCGGGTCGGCGAAGGCCGACCGAAGGTTGAAAGCCCACAGAAGACGACTTCAGTCGGCGCTACCGGCGGCCAGCAGGACAACTGCGAGCCGTTGTCCTGCGTCGCCGGGCAGTCAACCGTCCGGCTCACAGAACCCGGGGCGCTGAAGCGCCCCCGCTCGATCCGGCCCGAAGAGGGGCGCTTCAGCGCCCCTCCGGCCATGAGCCGGCTGTTTACAGCCAGGTGGCCAGCGCCTGCACGCGTTCTGGACATGCGCCGGGTTGTCTTTTCACCCCTTATGGCAGTTCAGGCGAAACATGCCGGTGCGGACACCGGAACGGTGAGGAGAGGGTCTGCTTTCCGCCATAAGATATTACGCAGAACTTCGGTCACTGGTTGCTTCCTTTCCCTGCTCTTGCCGTCAGTTCGTTCTGGAACGCATTGCCGATTTCATCCCGATTATACCCCAGACGGAGGGCTTCCTCAACCGCTGTCCCGATCAGGGCGCGCAGTTTCTCCTCCCGCAGTTGGGCCTGGCGGGCCTCGTCCGGCACTCCGGCAACGAAGGTCCCCCGCCCGCGCTGGGTGGTGATGACGCCCGCCCGCTCCAGTTCCAGGTAGGCCCGGGCGACGGTGTTGTAGTTCACCCCCAGGTCCACGGCCAGTTGCCGGATGGTGGGCAACTGGTCACCGGGGCGGAGTTGCCCGGCGGCTATCAGGGCCCGTACCTGCTCCTCAATCTGGACGTAGATGGGAACGGGACTTTCCGGCTCTATCTTCAGTCTCATTGAACTAATCATCTAATGAACTAATGCGCTATGATTATAACACGGTTTGGGCTGGATGTCAAGGGGGTACGAAGATTTTGCGGCGCAAGAGTTGCTCCCTGACCAATTTGGGCTATAATCCATTCTGGAGCATTCCATAAGGAGGTACGGTGGAACCCCTTCCGACGGACCAGGAGGTACCGGAGCCAATCCCTGTGCCGGAGCGGCCGTCAGCGGCCCGATCTTTCCTGCGGGACGTGGTGGAGAGCCTTGTCCTAGCGCTGCTCATCTATCTGGTCATCAATGCTTTGACGGGCCGCTTTTATGTTCGGGGCTCCAGTATGGAGCCCACGCTGCACAACGGCCAGTATCTGGTCGTCAGCAAGATCAGTTACCGCTTCAGCGAACCCCGGCGAGGGGATATTGTGGTCTTCGTCTCCCCCAACGGGGCGGGAGAGGATTACATCAAGCGCATTGTCGGCCTGCCGGGGGAACGGGTGGAGATTCGGGACGGCGCGGTCTGGATCAACGGGTACCGGCTGGACGAGCCGTATCTGAATTCGGGCATCCCGTACACTGGCGCCTGGAGCCTGGGGCCGGATGAGTATTTCGTCCTGGGCGACAACCGCGCCAACTCCAGCGATTCCCACGCCTGGGGGCCTCTCCCGCGAAAGAACATCATCGGCAAGGCATGGCTCTGTTACTGGCCCCCGCAGTACTGGGGGCTGATCCCCCATTATACGTTCCCGTCTCTGGGCGGGGAGTAGGAGGTACAATGGACGAACTGCCGCCGCTGCCGCTGGTGGATTTCCCCACCGACGCGCTGAAGGAGATGATCCACTGGCTTACCCCGGAACGGTTGGCCGCGCTGATAGATGCCACCGACCTGCGGGCCGACACGCCGGAGGCGAAAATCCGCGCCCTGGCCGAAACGGCCGTCCGCCATCGCTGCGCCTCGGTGTGCGTGAACCCGGTGGAGGTGGACCTGTTGCCCCGACTGCTGGCGGGGACGGGGGTGAAGGAATGCTACGTGGTGGATTTCCCTCTGGGCAAGTCCACCATCGCGATGAAGGCGCATCAGGCCGCCCGACTGGTTGCCGAAAGCCGCACCATCCGCCGGGAAGGGCCGGGGTGGGTGGAACTGGACATGGTCATCAACGTGGGCCGTCTCCGGGATGACCCGGAGTACGCCTGGCGGGAGGTGGCCGCCGTGGTGGACGCGGCCGACGGGGAGGTGGTCAAGGTCATCATCCGTTCCTCCGAACTCCGGAACGAGGACATCACTCTGGCCTGCCGGATCGCGCAGGAAGCGGGGGCTCACTTTGTGAAGAATTCCACCGGTATGGAGGCCTTCGGCGCCACGCCGGAGCACATCCGCCGGATGCGGGAGGCGGTGGGGCCGGGGATGGGGGTGAAGGCGGCCGGGGGCATCCGGACCGCCGCCGACGCGGTGCGGCTCATCTTGGCCGGCGCGCCGACGCCCGACCTGCGGGTGCCGGAGCGGTTCCGTCTGGGCACCTCCAGCCCTGCGGGCCTTCTCTCCACGCTGGAGCGGCTGCAGGAAGACCTGACCGGTGCCATTCCCTGCTCCTATTGCCCCTCCGGCTACGCGGAGAAGCAATCTCCGGAACTGCGGGCTGCCGCTCTGGCGCTGTGCCCCCGTTGTCCGCACCGACATCAGCGGGAGGAGTGGCTTTCTCTGCTGTATCGTCCACCGTCAACGTAAACATTGGGCCTGCGCAGCAAGTTCTTTGCGAAGAGCGTCGCGCCCATAGGGGGAATATGGGGTTTTGCGGGGCGGCTAAAAACCACCCCCAAAAACCCAACAACACCACCCCCCCCCCGGGCCCGAT
>JBBIKR010000138.1:6550-9418 GCA_037445395.1 Thermoflexales bacterium | reverse complement strand
CCTGATAAGGGTGTATGCACCCGAGTAGTATGTCAACGGGGCAGGATTTGACCAGGGCCGTACAAGATCAGAGATGTGTCTTAATGCCCTGTCGGGCTTTAGGGATTTTCTGACATCGGAGGTGCGCGGTTCTGGGTGCGGCGTGGATGTTAAGTCTTAACGCCCTGTCGGGCATTGGGGATTTTCTGACCTTGGAAATGCCTCCAGATTGCACTTTTATTATACACCGCTTTTGTCGCTGTGTCAAGCCTCCGCGTTCACTGTGATCGTTTAACAACCGGTAAAATTGGTGGTAAACTGTAAGGAGGTACCGTAGTCCATTCGCTGCCCAAGACGGAAGAAGCAGCAGGGAACAATGCGCCTGTCCATCATTTTGCCGGTAGTGAAGGAGGGGGAGTTCCAGGAGCCCACTCGCTGCCCGTATCGGGGGTGTACAGGGAAACACTTTCGCCTCCATCAAGAGGTGGATAAGCCCCTGCGGGACACGGTGTACCCGTCGGTCAAGGCCCGGCGGTATCAATGCCTCCGCTGCAAGCGGACCTTCCGGGTCTATCCCACTGGGGTGAGCCGGGCGCAGACCTCCCTACGGGTCCAGGGGCTGGCCGTGATGCTCTACTTGTTGGGCCTCAGTTATGGAGCGGTGTCGCTGGCCCTGGAGGCCCTGGGGGTCTATCTCTGCAAGAGCCAGGTCTATTTGATTGTCCAGCAGGCCGCCCGGCGGGTGCCGGGGCTCTCCCGCCGCCAGGTGTTTGAGGGCATTCGGACGCCGGCGATGGGCGGGGACGTCACGAGCGTGCGTTGCCGGGGACAGTGGTTGCCCCTTGGTCTGACGGTGGATGAGAAGAGCGGCCTGGTTTTGAGCGTGGATGACCTGGGCGGAGAGGATGCCCAGAGCCTGCAGGAGTGGATTGCGCCGATTGCGGAAGCCGTGGGAGCCGAGGTCCTGGTGACGGATGATGCCGACGCCTTCAAGGAGGTCGCGGATGAGGTGGGGCTGAAGCACCAGGTGTGCAAAAGCCACGTGAAGCGGAACACCGAGACGCTGGTAGAGGAATTGAAGCCGCTGGCGATGCGGATGGCTCGCTGGCGGCGATTGGTGTTTCTCCGGAACAGGCCGTGACCGACCTGGACCGGTTGAAGGAACTGGTCGCCCGCCGTCCGGTGGATGGAGAGAAAGAACTGGAAGCGCTTTATCAACAGTATGCTTGCGCCACGCCCCCGAAGAAAGGGGAGACGGTTTCGGTAGCCTACCGAATCCGTTTATTGATTCTGGATCGCTGGAATCTGTGGAAGCGGCTGGTGATGTATCGGCAGTGGCAGGGGTCGGGAGGGGAGCATCTGGATGGGACGAACAACCGATGTGAACAGGCCATCGGGAATTGGATCAAGGAGCGGTATCGGACGATGCGGGGGTACAAACGGGAGGAGTCCGCCGTGGGGGTGAGCCGTCTGTTGGTGTGGGCAGGGAATCACACCCTTCGGGGTGGAGCCCCCCTGGTATTGCTTCTGAAGTAACCCCAGGCCTCCCGGACGGTTAGAAGGGGAAAAGCCGTTCCCAGCCTTTTATACCGATTTTCAAACGATCACCTCAGGATTTAGCCCATGGCTCCTTCGTGCCGGTGTGTCTTTGCGTATTTTTATCTCAGGAAATCCTTCAGCCGCCGCGCGTGGGCCGGGTGGCGGAGGCGGCTCAGGGCCTGGGCCTCTATCTGCCGCACCCGCTCTCGCGTAACCCCCAGTTTCTTGCCCACTTCTTCCAGCGTGTACGTCTCCCCGTCCACCAGCCCGTAACGCAACTGGAGCACGCGCACCTCCCGGGGCGGGAGTTCCTGAAGAATTTCCATAATCACGTCCCGTAGCATGGAGGCACTGACCGCCTCCACGGGCACCACCGCGCTCTCGTCCTCAATGAAATCCCCCAGTGCGCTTTCTTCTTCATCGTCGGTGGGCATATCCAGGCTCAGTGGGCGGCGGGCAAAGGTAATCATCTGCTCCGCCTTCTGGGTGGGGATGTCCATCGCCTGGGCCAGTTCCTCGCTACTGGGCTCCCGGCCCAGTTCCTGAGTCAGCCGGTGAGAGACCCGCATCAGACGGTTGATCTGGTCGCCCATGTGAACGGGGACGCGGATGGTGCGGGACTGGTCGGCGATGGCTCGCGTGACGGCCTGGCGGATCCACCAGGTCGCATAGGTGGAGAATTTGTGCCCCAGACGGTAGTTGAATTTGTTGGCCGCGCGGATCAGGCCGATGTTTCCCTCCTGGATGAGGTCCAGGAAGGAGACCCCACGGCCGATGTACTTTTTGGCCACCGAGATAACCAGACGGGCATTGGCGCGGATGAGGTGGTCCCGGGCGGCCAGACCATCTTCCACCAGAGCCTGGAGTTCCCGGCGCCGCTCCGGATCCAGCCCGTTCTTCCGGAGTTCCTTCTCCGCCATCCGCCCCCGCTCCATCCGCCTGGCCAGTTCTATCTCTTCCTCCTGGGTCAGCAGCGGGACCTGCCCAATCTCCTTCAGGTACAGACCGATGGTATCATCTATCTCTACAGCGCGGAAATAGGTCTCTTCGTCCGCAGCGAGGGTACCCTCCCGTTCCAGTTCCTCTTCCTCTTCCAGTTCCTCTTCTTCCGGAACCTCCAGGCCCAGTTCTTCGGGCTCGCCCACAGGGATGCCTGCGCTCATCAGAAGAGCGAAAATCTCTTCTAACTGGTCCAGGTTCTCCTCTGCCTCCGGGAAGACGCTCAGGATGTCGTCAAAGGTCACATAGCCCTGAGCCCGGCCGAGGGCCAGGAGGTGGTCCACGCCGCTTTCCTCCACAGGCTCGGGATTTTCCTGAAATTCTTCTTCAAGGATTTCTTCTTCGTCCATC
>JBBIKR010000138.1:2235-6450 GCA_037445395.1 Thermoflexales bacterium | reverse complement strand
ATCGGGTGGGGTGAATTCACCCGGCGGGCAGAGAAAGCCGCAGGCCGGCAGCATCGGCCGCCCGGAGGATTTCCTCTCCCAGACCCGCTTCCAATCGCTCCAGCGCACTTCTCACCTGGTCCGCTGGGGCCACCAGCAGGGTGTATTCCAGCGCCTGCTGCAGCAGGCCGCGGCAGGTCTCAGCACCCGCAGGGAGACCGGAGGAGAGTTCTTCCATACAGATGTTCAAACCCGGGCTGAACTGGTGGGCGAACTGCTGCCCGACCTCCTGTCCGCCGGAGCGGGCGCACATCAGGGAGAGCAGGTGAAAGACGGCCTGGCAGTACGCCTGCCCCAGGTCTCCCGTCGTCCGGGCGGTACCGCGCACGGCCTGGGCCAGAAGGGTTTCCAGGGATGCCCTCTCTTCGGGCCGGATGTCCTGGTGACCTCCCCAGGGAGTCAGTAGCCAGTAGACATCGCGGGGTGGGGGCCCTTCTTCCGCAACGGCCTGCAGGGCGTAAAGTTGCCCGGCCAGCAGGACTTTTCGCGGCTGGCTGTAGCCCCGGGTCCGTACCTCCCCCAGCATTTCCCAGTCCAGGTCCGTCCGCAGCCCCAGGACCGTTCCCACAAATTCTCCCGTGAATTGCCCGATGTCGGTGGCTCCCAGAACCCGGAGAAGACGGGAGTCCACAAACGAGGTCCGCCCCCCTTCATCGGAGAGCAAAACCCACGTTTCCTGCGGGCGCAGTTTTGGCACGGAGGCCAGTACATCTTCCAGCCTGACGGTCGGGAAGGGCAGGGCCCACCGCAGGTAGAGCCCGCTCAGGATGACCAGATAGGAGGCGATGTAGAGAAGGTCAAAGGATACACTGAGCGGTGTGGCCTCATCGTTGGGGTAGTAGAGGTCATGCCAGTTCGCATAGAAGAAAATCTGATTGGAGAGGGCGTACAGCCACATTCCTGCGGCCAGTATGGCCCATCGCCTCCCCAGTACTCCCTCGTAAACGGCGAGGGTCAGCACCGTCGCGCCGATCAGGAGGAGCAGGTAACTGGTCTCGTACAGGATGTTCACGCCGAACTCCAGCCAGTTCCCGATAGGCTCCGCGAACATCGGCGCATAGATCAAGACGCCCACCAGGATGACAAACAGCAGGATCAGCCCGATGGCCAGAAACCGTTTCCAGCCCTGGAGGGCCAGGCGGAGAAAGCGGACCTGGACGGCGAAGAAGGCGACCAGGAGAGCATTGCCAATCAGATAGAACAGGTCGGCCCAGGATGGGTACGGCTCGGCCTGAGCGAAATCGTACAGGGCCCAGGTGATTTCGGCCAGGGTCCAGAATCCCATCGCGGTGGTCATCAGTGCCCAGATTCGGCGGGCCTGCCGTCCCGTTTCCAGGGAACGGTAAATCCGAAAAGAAAACCAGGTACATAGCGCAGCCAGAACAGGAGGGTAGAGGTCGATGATCAGTTTAGCAGTACGGCCGGGGAAAACGGCGAACACGACGGCCGCGCTGATCAGGACCGCGATGCTCACAACGAGCGCGCGAACAGCAATTGAACGGTTACTGCTTTTCTCCATGTTATCCTCCTGGTCCTGTCTGGCGATTCCGACGGGGCGTCTGGGGAGGATGATAGGGCATAGGGATGAACTCTACCCCCGGCCGCTGCTGGGAGGTTTGCGGGTAGAGGTCCATCAGGTCGTAGATTTCCCGGGGCATCTCGTCGCTCACGGGCAGGCCAAGGGCCTTCGCCTGTTCGTAATCAATGGGGTAGTCGTGGGTCCACCGCCCTTCGCTGAGAGCCCGGGCGACCTCCTGGGCCTGTTCTTCCGGCATTTTATCCTGAATCAGCGCGTAGACCGTTTCGTAAACCTGCTGGATGGCTTTGCGAGCCACATCGCCCATAATCAACGTATGGTCGTCCCGGTTGGGGTTGGGCTGTTCCAGCGCCTTGAGAATGGACGCGGCCGGGTAGTAATGTCCCTGGGGCCCGCCCAGTTGGGGGTCCACTGGCCCCAGCACCGCGTTGGGGTCCATCACAATCCGGTCGGCGGCGAGCGCGATCAGCGTACCGCCGGAGAGGGCGTAGTGGGGGACAAAGACGGTGACCTCCCCACGGTGTCGTTTCAGCGCGCAGGCAATCTGCTCGGCTGCCAGAACCAATCCGCCGGGCGTGTGCAGCACCAGGTCTATGGGCATCTCGGGCGGCGTCAGCCGGATGGCCCGCAGAACCCGCTCCGAGTCCTCAATGTCAATGTAGCGGGCAATCGGAAAGCCCAGTAAACTCATCGTCTCCTGCCGGTGAATCATCGTGATGACCCGGCTCTTCCGCTTGACTTCAATGGCGCGGATGGCCATCTGACGTCGGGCCAGAAGGAGCCGCTTCTGCAGGAGAGGGACAAATGCCTGGAGCAGAATCAGCAGCCAAAGGATGGAAAGTACATCGTTCATTGTGGGCTCCTTTTGGTTGTACCGCCCTTTTCTCCCAGAATGATGCCCATAAATATACATCCATTGTGGTACTTGTCAACTGGCCTGTGGCATTATCTGTTTTCACCGCAGAGACGCCGAGGGCGCAGAGGTTTTGCTGACCCTTCCGGGCGCGCTGCGGCGTTGGTCCTGACCGGCGGCGGGTAGAGAAGAGGATCAGATGGATGCGGCGGGCGGCGAAGCCGCCCGCCGCATCCCTTCTCTGTGGGGGGTCACACGTCGTAGTATAACTTCACCTCGTAGGGGTGGGGACGGATGCGCACTGCCAGTTCCTCCTCCCTGCGGGTCGCAATCCAGCGCCCGATCAGGTCCTCGCTGAATACCCCACCCGCGCAGAGAAATTCGTGGTCCGCCTCCAGCGCGTCCAGCGCGTCGGAGAGGGTGGTAGGCAACGGCCGAATGGCCGCCCGCCGCTCCTCACTCCACGAGAAAACGTCTGCCTCTATGGGCCCGAAGCCTGCCCCGGTGGGGTCTGTCTCCCGCCGGATGCCGTCCAGCCCCGCCAGCAGTTGGGCGGCCAGGGCCAGATAGATGTTGCAGGTCGCATCGGGGGGCCGGAACTCAATCCGCACCTTCTCCGGCTTTGTGGCGTAGCGGGGAATCCGCACCGCCGCCGTCCGGTTCCCGGCGGAGAAGAAGGCCAGGACGGGGGCCTCGTACCCCGGCACCAGGCGACGGTAGGAGTTGGTGCTGGGATTGGTCAGCGCCAGGACGGCGGGACCGTGGGCCAGCAACCCGCCGATGTACTGCAGCGCCGTCCGGCTGAGCAGACCGTACCCCTGGGGGTCGTAAAACAGGTTGTGGCCGTCCCGGAACAGTTGCTGGTGGAAGTGCAGACCGTTGCCCGCCTCGCCGTAGAGGGGTTTGGGCATGAACGTGGCGGTCAGGCCGTGGGCCCGGGCGACCATCTTGGTGACGTACTTGATCATCATCACGGCGTCCCCGGCCTGGACCAGGCCCATCATGGGCGTCTCTATCTCGCATTGCCCCGGCCCGCCGACCTCGTGGTGGTGGTACTTGACCGGAACGCCCATGGCTTCCAGATGTCGGGTCATCTCCGTCCGCAGGTTGTAGAGGGTATCCTTCGGCGGGATGGCGTGGTAGCCGCCGTGGGGGGGGATGGCGTGTCCGGACGGGGCGCCGTCCCCCCAATCCGCCTCCGCCGATTCCACCCGGTACCCACAGCGGTTGGGGCCGTACTCGTAGGTCACCTGGTCAAAGACGTAGAATTCCAGTTCGGGCCCCCAGCGGCTCTCGTCGGCGATGCCGGTTTCCCGCATCCACTCCTCCGCCCGGCGGGCAATGTTGCGGGGGTCGTTGGCGAAGACGGCCCGGGTGTCTGCCTCCAGTGTGGTGCAGATGAAACTGACGGTCGGCATTTCCCAGAAGGGGTCCAGGAAGCCGGTGGTCAGGTCGGGGACCAGCACCATATCTCCGGCCTTGACCGATTTCAGGCCGACGGCGGAGCCGTCAAAACCCACGCCCTCCTCCATCAGGGCCGGGGTGAACTGGGAGACGGGGAGGGTCAGGTGGTGCCATCGGCCTCCCAGGTCGGTGAATTTCAGGTCCACCATCTGGATGTCGTGTCTCTGGACAAACTGTCGGGCTTCGTCAAATGTGGAGAACATATCACGCTCCTTGCAGGGATGGGGGGCGGGCGGCGTTTGGCCCCCCCCCCGGCTCGGAAAATTTTTGGGGGAGGTCGGGCCGGCCCCGCCCGGGCCCCCCCCCCACACGGCAGCACAAT